>CAIXHE010000131.1 GCA_903919205.1 uncultured Opitutaceae bacterium
AACCCGAGACCGTGACCCTCGACGGCAGCACCTACCGTCCCGTGGTGCGCGTGGGCACCGTCGCCACCGGGGACCTCTCGGGGGTCACCGAGGCCAAGATAAGCGACATCCGGCAGAAGCTGGATCCCGACCTCATGGAGATGGAGAGCGCGGGCTTCGCCCAGGTCTGCCAGTTCTACCATGTCCCCCATTTGGTGATTCGCAGCGGCAGCAACCGGGCGAAGGAGCACAACAACGACGACTACCTCAAACTGAGCCCGATCGCCGCGAGGCAGGCGGCGCTCTTCACCCTCGCGCTGGTTCGCGGACTTCCCTGAGCCCGCGCTAACGGGCCTGTTTCGACAGACCGTTGGCTGCGACAAGGAGCTCGATAAAGTTCCTCACGAGGTGCGACGCGTCGCCCTTTCGCCACACCACACGCAAATCAATCACCAGGTCGTCGCCGGTTTCCCTTAGCGCCTTGAAAAGCAGCCCCTTGCCCCTCGAGAGACTGCCGGCCGCGCCCATCAGGGACACACCCATACCCCCCTCGAGCATGGCAAGAAACGTCTCGGCTCCCTCAACAGCACGAATCTGAGGGGCCCTGATTCCGCGCTGCGTGAGGAGCCTGCGCATCGCGTCCGAGTGGGGAGCCGCGTTCTTGGATAGGGCCAGGGCCAGAAGCGGTTCGCGGGCCAGCTCTGCGAGCGGGACCTGGCGCATAGATGCCAGCCGATGCCCCTTCCCCACGACCGCCATGAAAGGGGTCCGTCCCACCAGGCTCGAGTCGAACGCCTTCGGCAGGGGCTCTCCCGACTCCCTGACGCCGAACCCAACCTGGATGGCGCCCGATTCAAGGGCTTCGAGCTGCTCGGGGTTGGACAATTCGACCATGCGCAGATCCACGTTCGGATACTTGGATCCGAATGCGCTGAGCGCGGGCGGGATGAATCCCGTCAGGAGCGGGGCAAGGTAGCCCACGTTGAGCCGACCGCGCAGGCCCTTCGCGGAATCTCGCGCGACGGCGATCGCATGCTGCGATTGGCTCAGGATCAGTCGGCACTCCACAAGGAACGCGGACCCCGCATCGGTCAGCCGCACCCTGCTCGTGTTGCGGGCGAGCAGCTTGGTCCCGACGTCGGCCTCGAGGTCCTGAATCTGTCGGCTGAGCGCCGGCTGCGCCACCCTCAGCCGTTCGGAGGCCTTCCGGAAATTGAGCTCCTCCGCGACGGCCACGAAATACCTGAGGTGCCTCAGCTCCATCCCGAAGGCTGATACCAAAAAGGAATCACTCCAGGAAGAACAAAGTCATTCCTGCAAAAAGGACCCGGTGATATTCTGGACGCACGACAGACGAATCGACCCGACATCCCAGCAAGCCGAATCAACGAACCTCATATCCGTCCGCACCCGAGAAAGGGGCGGCCCCAAAAGAAGAAAGCAAAATGAACATGACCTCAGCCACCGATACTTCCACGCTCGGAAAAAACTCGCCGCTGTTCTGGTGCACCCTCCTGGTGCCGATCGGGATCATCGCCATCGGCATCAACTTCATCCTGAACCCGGTCGGGGCCTCGGCGGCGTACGGGATCCCGATCCAGGACCCGAGCGCGTTCCCCTTCATGTGGATCAAGGGGATTCGCGACATCTTCTCGGGCCTCGTCATCCTGCCGTTCCTGCTGCGGGGGGACCGGCGCACGACCGCGACGCTGTATGCGATCGCGATCTTCATACCCCTCTCCGACGGTCTCGTGATCCTCGCGCGCCTCGGATTCGCGCCGCCGATTTACATCCACTGGGGCACGGCGGCCTTCATGACCGTCGTCGCCGCGTTCCTTCTGAGGAAGAGGACCGCCTAGAACCCCATACAGGGCCACATTCACACCCGACGAAACTCAGGAGTAAAACGACATGCAAAGCACACCCTCGAACATTCCCGCGGACGATCCAGGCCGCACGCTACGCCACTCGCAGCCGGACAGGGTGGGAGGCGTTCCCCACATCGGTCTCGCTGGCGGCACCTACACGATCACCGTTTCCGGGGCCGATACCAACGGGCGGTTCAGCGTGATCGACATGCATGTCCCCCCAGGGGGCGGCCCGCCCCCTCATCGCCATGACTTCGAGGAGACCTTCATTATCCTGGGGGGCGAGGTGGAGGCCACGTTTCGAGGCCAGAGGATGACCGTGAGGGCCGGGGAGACCATCAACATTCCGGCCAACGCGCCGCATCGATTCCAGAATGTTTCGAAGGCCCCCGTTCGCATGATCTGCATCTGCTCCCCGGCCGGCCCGGAGGATTACTTCGTCGAACTTGGGGTTCCGGTTCCCACGCGCACCACACCGCCCCCAACGCTGAACGACGACGAGCAAGCAATGTTCATCCGGAAGGCCATGGCCCTCTCGCCCAAGTACCGGACCGAGCTGCTCCGGGAGGCTTAGGACCCCCCTCGAGGCCCACACGGGTGCGAACGAGCGGCGGTCACTTGATCCCAAGCTTAAGGCACAGGTTCTCGAGCAGGGCGTTCGCCTCGAGGCCAAGCCGCCGCGAAACGCTTGAGGGGCCGGGCGACGACCTGAACTCTGCGTCAGCCTTGGCCACCGACGAGGTAAGGTAGGCCTCCTTCACCTCATGAATCGCCCCGCTGGCCGTGAGCTCGGCCACGCTGCCCGATTTCCCCGCAAACCGAGAGGCGAGGTCGTCGCCCACCCAAATCCGCCAGTCCGGGTCGTCCGCAAAGTAGACGATCAGCACCCCTTTCTGGGCGATGCCAAGCGAGGTCGCAATGGACTTCATGTACGCTCCGGCCACGGCGTCCTCCTGCGGGGTGGGCGACTTCGCGTGAAACTGAAGGATGATCCGGATTCCCGATTCGGACTCGATCGCCTTCAGCCGGCGCTCGATTCCAGAGGCCCACCCGGTGTCCACCATGGCTAGCCCACTTGGATCGTCGACATGCGAAGGCTCCTGGGATGCAGCCCTGGTGGCCGGGACGCCCAGGATGAGTGCCAGAGCGAAAAGCCGCGATGCTAGGGAGGCCATGGACCGGAATCATGGCCCGTCGGGAGACGGAGCGCAATGCCTGGTCTAGGTTCTGCAAGAGAGGTCCCTGCCCTCTTCGAGCCCCGGGGAGCTCTGGTTTTCTTTGAACGAGACCCCAAAAATGGTGCCCCAAGACCCTTCTTAGTTTGAACTGACGCGAATCGAGTCACCCTAGCCGCAATGGACGGGCTCAGACTGCCATAAGCGCCTTGTCCCGCATGCCGGGAGGCCATAAGCACGATGCGTGAGCTCGATCGCATTCCGGGTTTTGGCTGGTGCATCCACTTTGTCGGCCGGAGTCGCCTTCGCCGCGCTTGGCTCGCACGCCGAGGCCATTGATCCCCCACGCATTGATACCGGGGTCGCAGCGGTAACCCTTCATGCCGGCGGCGCCGTCCTGTGGGACTATTCAGCCAGAGGCAGCGACCATCGACACGATGTCGCGGCTCCGGTTTTCAATATCGACGGACGCGATGTCACGATGGCGCTCAAGACCGTGGGTCCGCAGGGAGGGCCCAGAGAACTGCCCAACGGATGTAAGGAATACACGTTCATCGGTGAGGTGTCCAACGAGCCAGGCCTGCGCCTTAGGATAGTATTCAGGGCGGCGAAGGATGACCCAATCGTGCGATTTCATTATGAAGTCCTTTGTGACACGCCAAGACATCTGACGAAGCCAGTAGGGACGGATAAGATCAGCTATCTCGGAATGTCCCTTTCCGGCTTGCCGGAAGCCACCGAGCTGCGCCTTTCCGAGTTTGTTGAGCTGTTTCACAGTTACATGCCCGTCGAGCGCAGTCTTGACCTTCGATTCTTCGCCGACGGCGAAGAGGCTATGGGTCCCGTGTTGCTGGCCGGTGATGCGACCGAACAGCTTCTTGTTGCATACGAGCACGGTTCCACCGCGCCAGACGAGTTCCTTCATTACCGCCTTTCTCCGAGTCGCTCGGTCGTTCTTGAGGCGGTTAAGGGAAATTATTGGTCGGGCGAAGAGATTGGGCCCGACACCCCATTCTCCACTCTCTGGTTCGAGCTGGGGGCCGTCAAAGGAGACCGCTTGGCCTTGCAAAAGGCCTACCGGAATTTTGTCCTGAGGCATCTCGCATTGAGTCCTGCTTCGCGCAGGCCGCTGATATTCTACAATACCTGGAATTACCAAGAGCGTCTCAAGCACTGGCAGGGAAAACCCTACCTTGCCGAGATGAATGCCGGTCGGATGCTGAACGAGATCGACGTCGCCCACCGGATGGGCGTCGATGTGTTTGTCATCGACGCCGGCTGGTTCGAAAAGCCAGGCGACTGGCAGCCGAGCGCCTTGCGGTTTCCCGAGGGCCTGAAGGGGATAAAGGCCAAACTCGACGCCTATGGAATGAAGCTGGGGCTGTGGTTCGGCCCAACGACAGTTGCCTTGACCTCCCAGATGCTAAAGACGCACGCCGACTGCTCGCAGACCATGGATGGTAAGGCTCGCGACCCCTGGGTCGTTTGGGAGACGGAGGCTTCCTTGTGGTGCTGCGTGGTGAGCCGCTACGGCCAGGACTTCGCCAACAAGTTGATCGAACTAAACCACCAACTCGGCGTTACCTATTTTAAGTTCGATTCGGTCGATCAATACGGATGCAACGATCCCGGCCACGGCCACGGAACTGCTTCTAATTCGGGTACAGAACGAAGTGACTGTTATGCTTTTCAGATGCCGCTGGCCATGGCGCGCATCGCCGAGACCGTTAGCAGCTCCGTTCCCGATGCAATTTGTGATTTCGACATGACCGAGTCGGGTCGTAGCTTCGGCTTGGCCTACCTGAGCGCGGGCAAGTACTTCCTGATGAATAACGGGCCATATAATCAGAACTATGACCTCCCGCTTCCCCCCGACGGCAATTGGAACCTATTCTTTTTCCCAGGGCCGGCGCGCGACTGGATCTGCCGCAGCCCGCTGATTTACGACCAATGGATCCCTTCGACTCTATTCCTTACGCACTACCTTCCCGATGACCCCGAGAGCAACCAGATGCTGAGTATGGCGTCCCTGATCTTGGGCCAGGACGGAATATGGGGCGATCTGCCTTCGATCTCGGAACCGGGGGTCGAGCGGTTTGCGAGGGTGCTTGCCAAGTACAGGCAGGTAAGGGATGACATGGCCGCGGCTTTCCCCACTGGGAGCGGACCCGTGGGAGGCACGCCTGAAATCCACGAGAAGATTGCTCCGAACGGAAGAGGCGCCGTCGTGATCTTTGCGAACCGCGGAACATACCGGTATGTGACCGCCAGCCGCGTCGACACCAGAGTATGGCACGATGCGGGTACCACCGTCGCATTCGATCCTTCAGGGCGTGCCGTCGTCACTGCAACGTTTGCCCCGGCCCCGGGTCCGTTTCCGAAAGCCGGTGCCCACATCGTTTTTTTTGGCGTAAACTGACAAGGGACGAGGTCCTACGGCCAAATCTTTGGTGCCCAGGGTGGGGATCGAACCCACACGACTTGCGTCGGCAGATTTTGAGTCTGCTGCGTCTGCCAATTCCGCCACCCGGGCGCCGGAGCAGGTATGCGAGCCGAGGGGGCCCAAGCTGGCAAGTCTCCAGTGCCGTCTGCGGCGCTGCCGCCGTTGACAGCCGGCGGCGCTCCTCTCTCCCTTTTTGGATGCCGGACTTCCGCGTATACTGCCAGCCGACCGTCGCCGACCCAGCCGAGATCGTGCTCACGCCCGACGAGTCGCACCACCTGGTGGCCGTGAACCGCGCCAAGGCCGGCGACACCGTCGTCGCCTTCGACGGGCGCGGCTGCGATTGGATATGCGAGCTGGCTGACGCCGACAAGAGGGCCGCGCGGCTCAAGGTGCGCTTCGCGCAGAGGGCGAAGCCGCTTCCCTGGCGGATCACGCTCGGGCAGGCCCTGCCGCTCGGCGGAGCCATGGACTCGATCGTGCGCAAGGCGACCGAGATCGGCGCCGCCCGTATCGTGCCCCTGGAGAGCGAGCGCACCCAAGTGCACCTGGACGGCGGCCGCTCGGACCGCAAGATCGAGAAGTGGCAAACCGCGGCCCTCGAGGCGGCCAAGCAGTGCGGCAACCCGTGGCTGCCGGAGATCGGGGCTGTCACCACAGCCTCGGCCTTCATGGAGGCGGCCAAGGGCTACGACCTGAAGCTGATCGCGAGCCTGCAGCCGGGCGCCAAGTCCCTTCGCTCCGTGCTCGCTCAGTTGCGTTCCACGACCGGCCGCGGCCCCTCCAACGTGCTCTGGCTCGTGGGTCCCGAGGGCGACTTCACGCCCGCCGAGATGGGGCTTTCGCGCACGTGCGGCTTCGAGCCGATCACGCTGGGGCCGCTTGTCCTGCGCTGCGAGACGGCGGCCGTCTATGCGCTGAGCGTGCTCAGCTACGAGCTGTCCAGCTAGGGCCGCTCACCAGACGAGCAGGCCGCCGGCGAAGGTGAGGCCCGCGCCCACGCTGCAGAAGATGATGCGGTCGCCCTCGTTGAAGATCCCCTCCTCGGCGGCCCAGCCGAGCGCCATCGAGACGCTGGCCCCGCTTGTGTTCCCGTAGTTGGCGATCGTCATGACGAAGCGCTCGAAGGGGATACCGACCCGCTTGCTGACGGCCTTGAGGATGCGGGCGTTTGCCTGGTGCGGCACCACCCAGGCGATGTCCTCGGGACGCAGGCACTCGCGCCGGAGCGTCTCCTCGATCTGCTCGGCGAAGCCGATGACCGCATGCTTGAAGACGGCCACGCCGTCCATCTGGATGTAGAACTGCTGGAGGTCGCTCGTGGCCCCCGGCCAGGGCATCCTCGCGCCGCCCCCTCGGCGCTGGATCGCCGTGAACTGCTCGGCGTTGCCGGAGAGCCCCATGCGATGGAGCCGGTGACCGCCCTCGGAGCGGGTCAGGATCGCGGCGCCGGCGCCGTCCCCGAACAGGAACGCAGTCTCGTGGTCCTGGGGATTCGTGATGCGCGAGAGGAGCTCGGCCGTGACGACGATCACGTTGCGGGCCGTGCCCCCCAGGATCAGCGAGCGGCCCACCTCGAGGGCGTACAGCCATCCCGAGCAGGCGGCGTTCAGGTCGAACGCCGTCGCCCGGGGGATTCCGAGGAGCGCGGCCAGGGCGCTCGCCATCGACGGCACCGGCTGGTCCGGGATGATGGTCGCCATGATGATGGTGTCGACCTCCCGGACCGGGAGCCCTGCCTGCCGCAGCGCGTGCTCGACCGCGACGGCGGCGAGCGAGGTGGCGCTCTCGTCGTCGGCGGCGTAGCGGCGCTCGTGGATGCCCGTCAGCCGGACGATCTCCTCCTCGGTGCGGTTGGGAAAGGCCTTCAGGATCTCGCTGTTGGCGCGGATGCTCTTCGGCACCGCAAGGCCGACGCCCGCGATGCAGACCGTGTCGGAGGCTGCAGTTTGGCCCAGGGTCATGCGCGAACCTTGGCCAGGTAGCGTGCCACGTCGTCGCCTGAGACCCGGCCGCCGGGTCCGGTCGCCTCGATGTCGGTCAGCTTCGCGGGGTCGAGCCCGGCCTCCTGGGCGAGCTTCGTGGCGCGCGGCGTCCAGACGGCGGCGGCCTTCGGGGCGGCGGGGGCGGCCTCGGCGGCCGCGCCCTGGCTCTTCAGGTGCACGAGGCTCGTGTCCGCGGTCTCGATCTGCAGGAAGAGGGAGCCCGAGGGCCGCACGTCCCCGGCCTTGGCATGGATCGCCCGCAGCGTCCCGTCGCAGGGCGACTCGAACTCGAAGATCGACTTGTCGCTCTCCAGCTCGCCGAGCTTCTGGCCCTTTTGCACGCGGTCCCCCGCCTGGGTCTTGAGCGACACGACGGTCAGCTCGTTCACGGTCGCCCCCATGGAAGGCATGGGGACGTCGATCAGAAAGGTATCCATCAGGGTTTTATTGACCGCGAATCGTGGAAGGCCTTCCCGGCGCGGTCAACCCCGCAACCTGCAGGCGCTTTGCCCTAGCCGCGGGCAAGGGCGGGGCGGGTCGCCTGCCAGACGGCGATGCAGTCGGAGAGGAGGTCCGATAGCCCGCCGAGCGGGATCATGTTCGGGCCGTCGCTGAGCGCGTGCTCGGGATCGGGATGGGTCTCGATGAAGAGGCCCTGCGCCCCGGCAGCCAGGGCTGCGCGGGCGAGCGGGGCGACGAACTCGCGCTGGCCGCCGCTCTTGCCGCCGGCCGCGCCGGGCAGCTGCACGCTGTGCGTCGCGTCGAAGACCGTGGGGTAGCCGTTCTGGCGCATGATCGGGAAGGACCTCATGTCGACGACGAGGTTCTGGTAGCCGAAGGTCGTGCCGCGCTCGGTCTGCCAGATCTCGGTGGCGCCGCCCTGGCTGAGCTTGCCGGTCACGTGCACCATCTCCTGGGGCGAGAGGAACTGGCCCTTCTTCACGTTGACCGTGCGCCCGGACGCGGCCGCGGCGAGCAGGAGGTCGGTCTGGCGGCTGAGGAACGCCGGGATCTGGAGGACGTCGCACACCCTGGCGACGCGCTCGATCTGGCCCGCCTCGTGGATGTCCGTCAGCACCGGGAAGCCGTAGTCCCTGCGCACGAGCTCGAGGAGGGCGAGGCCCTCCTCGAGGCCCGTGCCGCGGGCGCCGAGCAGCGAGGTCCGGTTGGCCTTGTCGAAGGACCCCTTGAAGACGATGTTGAGCTCCGGGCGCGCGGCCGAGATCGCCTTCAGTCGCTCGGCCACCGCGCGGCACACGGACTCGCTCTCGAGCGAGCATGGACCCGCGATCAGGAGCAGCCGGGACGGGTCGAAGAGCTTCACGAGACGGCCTTCCCTCGGGCGAGGCGGCGCTTGTTGCGGAGCGCCGCGGCAATGAAGGCGGCGAAGAGCGGGTGGGCCCGGTTGGGCTTGGACTGGAACTCGGGGTGGAACTGCACGGCGAGGAACCACGGGTGGTCCCTGAGCTCGATGATCTCGACCAGGTTGCGCTTCGGGTTGACTCCGCTCACCACGAGCGCCGTCTTCAGGCGCTCCACGTAGGCGTTGTTCACCTCGTAGCGGTGCCGGTGGCGCTCGCGGATCAGCGTTTCCCCGTAGGCCTTGGCGGCCAGGGTGCCTGGGACGAGGGAGCAGTCGTAGCTCCCAAGCCGCATCGTGGCCCCCTTGTCGGTGATGGCCTTCTGGTCCTCCATCATGTTGATCACCGGGTCCGCGCACCTCGGGTCGAACTCCGTGCTGTTGGCGCCCCTCAGCTTGAGCACGTTGCGCGCGATCTCGATCACCGCGATCTGCAGGCCGAGGCAGAGGCCGAAATAGGGGATCCTCTTCTCGCGGGCGTAGCGCGCCGCGGCGATCTTGCCCTCGGTGCCGCGGTCGCCGAAGCCGCCGGGCACCAGGATGCCGTCGAGGCCCTTCAGGTTGGCGAGTCCGCCCTTCGTCTCCAGGTCCTCGGCGTCGATCCGGCGCACGTTCACCCGGCAGTGGTTCGCGATGCCGGCGTGCGTGATGGACTCGTAGACCGACTTGTAGGCGTCCTGGAGCTCGATGTACTTGCCCACGACCCCGATCGTGACCTCGTGGCGCGGCGTCAGCAGGCGGCGCACGATGTCGACCCAGATGTTCTTCGGAGGAGGGGGCAGCTTGAAGCCGAGCAGGTCGAGCACGAGCGTGTCCATGCCCTCGGCCTGGAGCGCCAGCGGCAGCTGGTAGATGGAGGCGTCGACGTCGCGGCACTCGATCACCGCCTTCACGGGCACGTTGCAGAACATGCTCAGCTTGTCGCGCAGGTCGGTGCCGAGCGGGTGGTCGCAGCGGCATACCAGAACGTCGGGCTGGATGCCGATCTCGCGCAGCTTGGCGACCGACTGCTGGGTCGGCTTGGTCTTCAGCTCGCCCGCAGCCGCCAGGAACGGGACCAGGGTCACGTGGATGAAGATCACGTCCTTGGGCCGCAGCTCGAGGGCGAACTGGCGCATCGCCTCAAGGAAGGGCAGTCCCTCGATGTCGCCGGTGGTGCCCCCGATCTCCGTGATCAGGACGTCCACGCCCTTGCCGCCCGCGTAAATTCGCTCCTTTATCTCGTTGGTCACGTGAGGGATAACCTGCACGGTCTTCCCCAGGTAGACGCCCCGGCGCTCCTTCTGGATCACGTTCTCGTAGACCTGGCCGGAGCTCAGGCTGTTCAGGCGGGAAAGCCGGCCGCTCGTGAAGCGCTCATAATGCCCCAGGTCGAGGTCGGTTTCAGCCCCGTCCTCAAGGACATACACCTCCCCGTGCTGGTAGGGGCTCATCGTGCCCGGGTCCACATTCAGGTAGGGGTCGAACTTCTGGATGCGGACGGTGAGGCCACGGAGCTCCAGCAGCGCGCCAAGCGACGCCGCGGTGAGCCCCTTGCCAAGCGAAGAAACCACTCCGCCCGTCACGAAGATGTATTTCATCCGAGAGGGTTAAACGCCGCCGCTAGGGCCGCGCAAGATTCTTCAAACGGGACCGCCGCCGGCCCTCGGTGATTACCTAAAAAACATCGACGCCGCAGCGACACCCGCGACCACCAGAATGCCCAGGAAAAGCAGCCACAGGGCGAACTTGAGCAGCTTGAAGACCACCCACAGCACCACGACTGAGCCGAGCGCCAGGCACGCGACCACGAATCCGCGGGGGTACTGGTCCAAGGAGGTGAGCATGCCCCGAGGATCGCCCAACGGGCGCCGGCGTGTAAAATGAATTGCCGACCCGCGGGGACCCCCTCCAACTCGGCGCGGTGCCCCCGCTCCCCGTCCACTCCAAGCCGCAGCTCCTCGCATGGCTCATGTGCGACGCCGTTCACATAGACCCGGGCTCCGGCAAGCACACGATCCTCGGGGTGTTCTCGAACATCATGGCCAAGCACTTCCCCGTGGTGCACCCGCACATGGTGTGGTTCATGACCCTCACCGATGTGGCCGCCGGGGGCCATCGGATGCGCATCTCCATGGGGCTGGACCTCTCCAACCTCAAACCCCTGATAGAGAGGGATTTTGAATCCCAGGGGCCCCTCGTGCGCATCAACCTGATCAGTGAGATCCGCAATCTGAGCTTCCCGAGGCCGGGCGACTACTCGATCATGGTGGAAATCGATGATGAAACGATTCTTGCAACCAGCATCACCGTCAGCGGTTGACCGACCGTGAGCACCCCCTCCCCTTCCATCGAGCTCGCCGGGATCGGCTCGCCGATCATGGACCTGTCCGCCCGGGTACCCGACGCCTTCCTCTCGAACATCTCGGGCGAGAAGGGCGGCATGGTGCTGGTCGACGACGCCGAGATGGAGCGCATCCTCTCGCTCCTCGCCGAGTCGCCGTCGCTCACGACCGGCGGCTCCGCAGCGAACGCGACCTTCAACGCCACGCGCCTCGGGCTGCGCACCGCCTTCATCGGCAAGGTCGGCAACGACGCGATCGCGGCCGCGTACGTCGACCGCTTCAAGGCGGTGGGGGTCGATGTTTCGCGGTTCAAGCACGGCGCCGCAGCCAATGCCCGGTGCCTGGCGCTCGTGACGCCGGACGCCCAGCGCACCATGCGCACCTGCCTCGGGGCGGCCATGACGCTCTCGCCCGCCGAGATCACCCCCGCCGACTTCGCGGGCGTGCGCCACGCGCACATCGAGGGCTACCTCGTCTTCAACCAGGCCCTCTGCGAGGCCGTGCTGAACGCGGCGCGCGCCGCCGGCTGCACGATCAGCCTGGACCTCTCCTCCTTCGAGGTGGTGAACGCCTCCCGCGACTGGATGTTCCGCCAGTTCGGGCAGGGCATCGACATCGTCTTCGCGAACGAGGACGAGATCCGGGCCCTCTACCCTGGCCGGGGCGACGACTACGAGGGGCTCGCCCGGGCCCTGGCCGGCCACGGGGTAACGGCCGCCGTCAAGATGGGGCGCGAGGGCGCCTGGATCGCCCGCGGCCAGGAGGCCCACCGGATCGCGCCCGTGCACCTGGACGACGTCGTCGACACGAACGGCGCCGGCGATGCATGGGCCTCCGGGTTCCTCTACGGGGTCCTGCGGGGCTACCCGCTCGCGAAGGCGGGCGCCATCGCCTCCACCCTCGGCTCCCAGACCGTGCGCCACCTGGGGCCGCTGATACCGGACGCAGCGTGGCCGGACGTGAAGCGCCGCGCCCTCGAGAGCGCGGCCTAGGCGAGAGGCGGGCGAAAAAAGGCTGTAACACCGCGGCCCTCTGGGCGGTTAATGTCGCCGCATGCGATCCAAGCCCGCAACCGAACACCCATGACCGGTTCCCGACGCCCCCTCCCCAGATGACCGCTCCTGCCGCCCTCATCTCCGCTCGCGGCGTCGTCAAACGCTACGGGCCGCTGACCGCCCTGGACGGCGTCTCGCTCGACATCGCCCCCGGCGAGTTCTTCGGGCTGCTGGGCCCGAACGGCGCGGGCAAGTCAACGTTCATGTCGCTGGTCGCGGGCCTGCGCCCGGTCGACGGGGGCACGCTCACGGTGGACGGCGCGGGTGTGTCCGCGGGTTCGCGGGCCGCGCGCGAGGCCCTGGGCCTCGTCCCCCAGCACATCGCCCTCTACGCGGACCTCGGGGCCGAGACCAACCTGCGCATCTTCGGGGAGCTCTACGGGCTGAGGGGCCGCGAGCTTCGATCCCGGATCGGGGAGGTGCTCGAGGCCGTGCAGCTCGCCGACCGCCGCAAGGATCTGGTGAAGCACTTCTCGGGGGGGATGCAGCGCCGCCTGAACCTGGCCGCGGCCCTCCTGCACCGCCCCAAGCTGCTGCTCTGCGACGAGCCGACCGTGGGCGTAGACCCCCAGTCTCGAAACGCGATCTTCGAGTTCCTGCAGGAGCTCAACCGCGGCGGCCTGACCGTGATTTACTCGACCCACTACATGGAGGAGGCCACGCGGCTCTGCTCCCGGGTCGCCATCATCGACCACGGCCAGATCCTCGCCCTGGGGACGATCGATGAGCTCCTGGCGCGGCTACCCTTCGAGGAGGAGGTCCGCTTTCCCGCGAACGAGGCGACCCAGGCCCTCCTGGGCGAGCTCGAGGGCCACGGCGAGCTTGCGGTGAAGGAGGGCGTGGCCCGCTTCCGGCCGCGGACCGATTACCCGCTCAGCCGGTTCTACGGGCTTACCGAGGGCCGGGGGCTCTCGGCGCGCCTCTTCACGAGCCAGCGCCCCACGCTCGAGGCGCTCTTCCTGCAGCTCACCGGCCGCAACCTGCGCGAATGACATGAACCCCATCCTCGTACTCGTGCGCAAGGACGTCACGCTGTTCCTGAAGGACCGTGCGTCGCTCGTGCTCACCTTCGTGGTGCCCTTCGTGCTGATCTACATCTTTGGCCAGGTCTTCGGCGTGAATCAGACCGACAAGGGCCCCTCGGGCATCCCCGTGGCGGTCGTGAACCAGAGCGACAACCCGGCGGCGGCCCGGCTGGTCGAGGCCCTCAAGGGGGAAACGGCCTTCAAGGTGCTCACCCAGTACGTGAACGACGACAAGACCACCCGTCCGCTGCGGGAGGAGGACCTCGTGCCGATGATGAGGGACGATGACTTCCGCTTCGCGCTCGTGATCCCGGCCGACGTGGTCCAGTCGTCGACGATAGGCATCCACCTGAAGGCGTACTCGAACCCGAGGAACGCGATCGAGGCCCAGACGGTGAACGGGCTCCTTCAGAAGACGATCTTCACGCACGTGCCCGAGTTGCTGGGCGAGTCCCTGCGGGCGCGCGCCCTGGACTACCTCGGCCAGGAGCGGATCGACCGCTTCGACGCGGCGATCGCCGACGCGGTGTCGCGCGCCTTCGGCGGCGACCGCGAGGAGATCCTCAAGGACATCCACAACGGAGCCTACGGGATCGGCAGCCGGCGCCCGGCGACCGCCGGCTCCTCGTCCCCGTCCCCCTCGGACGTGCTCTCGCGCGTCATCCACCTGGACAACGTCCAGGTGGTGGGCAAGGACGTGAAGAGCCCCGAGGCCACGATGCTGGTCGGCGGCTGGGCGATCCAGTTCCTGCTCTTCGCACTCACGGCCTCGGCGACCGCGCTCTTCCGCGAGCGAGACGCGGGCATCTTCCAGCGCGTGCTCTCGGCCCCGGTGACCCGCCGCGACATCCTGCTGAGCAAGTTCCTGTACGGGATCCTGCTCGGCCTCGTCCAGCTGGTGGTGCTCTTCTTCGCGGGCCACCTGCTCTACGGCATCGAGGTGCTCCCGTACCTGGCGCCGCTCGTCCTCGTGTGCGTCTTCGCCGCTGCGGCCTGCACCGGCTTCGGCATGCTGATCGCCGCCGTCTCCCCCACGCCCGAGGCGGCCCGCGGGATCGCGACGTTCGTCATCCTGGTCATGTGCGCGCTCGGTGGCGCCTGGTTCCCGGTGAGCTTCATGAGCGCCTTCATCCAGAAGTTCAGCCGGCTGACGGTGGTCTACTGGTCCATGGAGGGGTTCAGCCGGGTGCTGTGGTCGCATGCCTCGCTTGCGGAGCTCGGCCCGACCCTCGGGATCCTCGCGCTCATGGCCGCGCTCACCATGGGGGTGTCGGTGTGGCTCTTCAACCGGGGCAACATCTTCGACTGAGGGGATACCGGCCAAAATTCCTTTGCCGAAGGGGTCGGGCTGGGCGACAGTCCCCTCTCCCATGTCCCAGGAAATGGCCACCCTCGTCACCGCGCTCGCCGTCCGCGCCCGCGCGGCCTCGCTTGTCCTCGCCGTGTCGCCGGCCAGGGCCCGCAACGACGCGCTCCTGGCCCTGGCGTCGCTGATCGAGCGCTCGCATGACGCGATCCTCGAGGCCAACGCGCGGGACGTCGCGGCCTCCGGGGGGCTGGGCGCGGCCGAGGTCGACCGGCTCACCCTCACCCCCGCGCGCCTCGACCACCTGGCGACATCGGTGCGGGAGGTGGCGGCGCTCCCCGACCCGCTGGGCGAGGTGCTCGAGGAGACCACGCGCCCCAACGGGCTGCGGCTGCGCAAGGTGCGCGTTCCGATCGGGGTCATCGGGGTCATCTTCGAGGCGCGGCCGAACGTCACGATCGACTGCGCGGTGCTCTGCCTGAAGAGCGGCAACGCCTCGATCCTGCGGGGCGGCCGCGAGATCTTCGAGACCAACCGCGCCCTCGCGAGCCTCGTGGCCCGGGCCCTGGAGGCGGCCGGGTTGCCCTCGGACGCGGTCCAGCTCGTGCCCACGCCGGACCGCGCGGCCCTGGACGTGCTGCTGCGCCTGGACGCCCACATCCACTGCATCATCCCGCGGGGGGGCGAGGGACTGATCCGGTTCGTGACCGAGAACAGCACGATACCGGTCATCAAGCACTACACGGGGGTATGCTTCGTGTACCTCGACCGCGCCGCGGACCCGGCCATGGCCGAGTCGATCGTCGTCAACGCGAAGACGCAGCGCCCCGGCGTGTGCAACGCGGCCGAGCAGATCCTGGTTCACCGGGACGCAGCGGCGGCGCTGCTTCCCCGCGTCGGGGCCGCGCTCACCTCCCGGGGCGTGCGCCTGCGGTGCGACCCGGAGGCGGCGAAGCTGCTCTCCTCGGCCGGCGTGCCCGCCGAGGCGGCCACCACGAAGGACTACACGACGGAATTCCTGGGCCTGGTGGCTGCGGTGCGCGTCGTGGGGACGCTCGACGAGGCCATCGCGACCATCAACCGGGACGGATCGGCGCACAGCGACGCCATCGTGACCTCGGACGAGCCCTCGGCGGGGCGGTTCCTGGCAGGCGTCGACAGCGCGGCGGTGTTCTGGAACGCGAGCACCCGCTTCAACGACGGATTCGAGTTCGGCTTCGGGGCCGAGATCGGCATCAGCACCGACCGCCTCCACGCAAGGGGTCCGATGGGGCTTCGGGAACTTTGCAGCTACAAATGGCTTGTGACAGGGACCGGGCAGGTGCGGTCCTAGGCGCACCCCGCGTCCGCGGCCGGCACCGGGGCAAGGTTTGGTTTGCGTGGAACCATCCCCGGCACTAGGTTTCTGCTAAGAGAATGAAGACGTACCGCGTACCCCAATTGTTGGCCCTCATGCTGGCGGCAGCGGCTGCGGCCACGGCCCAGACCGAGGAGTCCCCCCCGGCGCAGGCCGCCTCCGGTGGCACGGCCAAGACCCAGGATGCCTCGAGCGTGGTCCTGGCCGCCAAGCCGGACGCCACTCCCGATGCCGGCTTGTCCGACGCCGACGGGCGCGCCCGCTCGGTGTCCCCGCAGATCGCCGAGGCCCTCTCCCTGGGGATGCCCAAGTACGCCCCGCCGACCCCCACCCCGGTGCCCGTCGCCGAGCCGCAGGACCTGCGCGAGGTCGACAAGCCGAAGAACGAGATCAAGCGCCTGCCCAAGTACGTCGTTCACGAGTCGAAGCCCCCGATCTTCACGCAGAACAGCATGCTGACCGAAGCCGGCAAGATCGACCTGAGCCTGAGGAACCACCCCGGCCTCCTGATCGGCAACCTCTTTGGGCTCAATTCCGACTTCGCGAAGCAGATGATGCAGGACGAGGAGCGCCTGAGCGCGATCGACGACCTGACCGACACCGCCCGCGCGATGGCGCGGGGAGGCGACCCGGCGGAGGCCAAGTACATCCTCCAGGCGAGCCAGGACGCGTACATGCAGAACGCCCCGCTCTGGACCTGGAACGGCCCGGGCGGCAACGGAGGCAATTCGGGGGGTACGAGTCGGTGACGGACACCCTGATCCTCCGCGAGCTGCTGGCCGCGGAACCAGGTTGGGTTTCGGGCGGCGCCATCGCCGCGAAGCTCGGGGTAAGCCGGGTTTCGATCTGGCACCAGATGGAGAAGCTGCGCGCGCAGGGCTTCTCGTTCGAGGCGCTCCCCGCCAGGGGCTACCGGCTGTCGGGGCGTCCAGCCGGCCTGCACGCGGGGCTCGTTGAGGCCCAGCTGAAGGTCCGCAGGAAGGGGTTCACCTTCGTGGTGCTCGACGAGGTCGACAGCACCAACGACGAGGCGGCGCGCCAGCTGGCCGCCGGCCGCACCGCCCCATTCGCGGTCTTCGCGAGGCGCCAGACCCGCGGCCGGGGCCGCTTCGGCCGCGTGTGGCACAGCGAGGCCAACGGCAACCTCTACTCGAGCTTCGCCTTCCGGCCGCACATCGAGCCGGAGCGCATGCAGACCTTCACGCTCTGGATGGGCGTCACGATCTGCGAGCTCGTCTCCAAGTTCGTGCCGGTCACCCCGGGGATCAAGTGGCCGAACGACCTGGTCTTCGGGGGCCGCAAGGCCGGGGGCATGCTGACCGAGGCCCGCGTCGACGCGGACCAGATCCGCGACCTCGTGTTCGGGCTCGGGCTCAACGTGAACAGCCCCGCCTCGGCCTGGCCGTCCGACCTCTCCCGTAGGGCGGTCTCGCTCTCGGAGCTCGCGGGGACGCAGGTCGACATCAACCGCCTGACCGCGGCCCTGATCGGCCGGGTGATGCTCGCCTACGAGCGCTTCATCGAGGGTGAGCACGCGGAGGACTTCATGCGGCTCTGGAACACCTACGACCTGCTCCGGGGCACCGAGGTGGTTCTCTCGGAGGGCGGCCAGAAGCGGCGCGGGAGCGTGCTCGGGATAGACGACATCGGCTCGCTCCTGCTTCGGGACAACGAGGGAAGGACGCGGGGGTACCGCGCCGGCGAGGTGACGATCAGCAAGGGCGCCTAGCCAGCCGCGGCCGCCTATGCCCGAAACCCCGGACGCTCCCGCCATCGAGGTCTCGCACCTCGTCAAGGCCTATGCGGGCGTCACCGCCGTCAACGACATCAGCTTCACCGTGCCGCGCGGGCAGATCATCGGCTTCCTCGGGCCCAACGGGGCGGGCAAGTCGACCACGATGCGCATCCTGACCGGCTACTTGCCGGCCACCTCGGGGCACGTGACGATCTGCGGCTTCCCGGTGGCGTCCGACCCGGACGCGGTGAAGCGGCGCGTCGGCTACATGCCCGAGAACAACCCCTTGCCCGAGGAGATGCGGGTGAGCGAGTACCTGTACTTCCGGGGGCGCCTGAAGGAGGTGCCCCGCTCCAAGCTGGGCTCCAGGATCGACGAGGTCCTCGAGCTCTGCGACCTGAAGCGCGTGCGGCACAAGATCATCGGCAAGCTCTCCAAGGGATTCAGGCAGCGCGTGGGGATCGCGGAGGCCGTGCTGGCCGAGCCGCCGCTCATCATCATGGACGAGCCCACGATCGGCCTCGATCCCCACCAGATCCTGATCGTGCGCGACCTGATTTCGAGCCTGAGGGGCCGCATGACGGTGCTGATCTCGAGCCATATCCTCCCCGAGATCGAGATGACGTGCGACCGCGTGCTGATCATCAACCAGGGACGGATCGTGGCCCAGGGGACGCCGTCCGACCTGCGGCGAGAGGTGCTGGGCCAGTCGGCCTACGAGGTCGAGGCCGCGGGCGACCTGGCGTCGGTGCCCTTCCTGCTCGGCGCGATCGACCCAGGCCTGTCGGTCGCGGGCGAGGGCCCGACGGACGCCTCGGGCTTCCGCAAGATCACGCTGAAGACGCTCAACGACGAGGATGCCGGGGAGGCCATCCTGCGAGCCTTTCTCTCGGAGGGCCTGCGCGTGCGCGCGCTCAGCCGCGCGCACCCCTCGCTGGAGGACGTCTTCCTGGCTGCCACGCGCCGCAGCTGGGACGCGGTGGCCGAGGAGCCCAAGCGGGGGGCCCCGCGATGAGGCACTTCTTCACGATCCTCAGCCACGAGGTGCGCATGCTGCTGGTCAGCCTTAGCACCTACATCGCGGGCGTGTCCTTCCTCTGGCTTATGGGCTTCATCTTCACGGGCATCCTCGAGAAGTACAGCACGGCGCCCCAGGACGTGTCCCCGGCCTCGGCGTTCTTCAGCGTCTACTTCCTGCCCGTCATCTTCATGGTGCCCCTGCTGACCATGAAGTGCCTGGCCGAGGAGCGCCGCCTGGGCACGATCGAGACCCTGCTGACGACCCCGGTGACGACCACGGAGGTGGTCCTCGGCAAGTACGCGGCCGCGTACCTGCTCTACCTCACCTTCTGGGGGTCGACGGCCGCCCTCTTCTACATCCTGAAGCGCTTCGCCGGGGACTCGCGCCTCATCGACCCGGGTCCCATCGTCGGCGGCTACCTCTTCATCGCGGTCTCGGGCCTCTTCTTCATCGCCATCGGCGTCTTCGCGAGCTCGCTCTCGCGCAACCAGGCCGTGGCGGGCATCCTCTGCACCACGATCCTGATCGGCCTGATCATCGGGACGCGCTACCTCGGCCAGGCCGCGTGGCTCGACCGGGAGTCGCTCGCCCCGCTCAAGGACGCCGTCGGCTACGCGCAGATCTCGCAGCATTTCGAGGACTTCACGCGGGGCGTCGTCGACACCCGCGAGCTGCTCTTCTACGTGAGCGGCACCTTCATCGCCCTCATCTTCAGCATCCTCAGCGTCGAGGCGAAGCTGCTCCACAGCTAGGATACCGCCGTGATCGACAGCTTCAGAGCCGCCCGCTGGATACGGACCCTAAACCTGGTCCTCCAGGCCATCCTTTTTCTCACGCTCGTGGGCGGCCTCAACTACCTGGCGCGCAGCCACGCGTGGCGGTTCGACCTGACGCGCTACCGCCGCTACTCGCTCTCGCCGGAGACCCTCTCCTACCTGAAGGAGCTGACGCTGCCCGTGCGCATCGTCGTGACCAGCGACGGCAAGGCCGACAACCCGGAGGTGAAGGGCCTCCTGCGGGAGTACGTGTACGCGACCGAGGCCAACTCGAGCGGCCAGGTCACGGTCGAGTACGTCGACGTCTACCAGGACCGCCGCAAGACGGAGAAGTACGGCATCGCCCAGCCGGGAGTCGTGCTGCTCCTCTGCGGCGACCGCCGCAGCGCGCTCACGATGGACAAGCTCTACAGGGTCGAGAACCGCGTGCGCACGGCCTTCATCGGCGAGCAGGCCGTGACGGCGGCGATCCTCGACGTGTCGAACCCGGACCGGAAGAAGATCTACTTCCTGATCGGCCACGGCGAGCTGCGGCCGGACGACGTCGACCCGGCCCGGGGGCTCTCGGTGATCGGCGACGAGCTGCGCCTGCGCAACTACGACGTCGAGACGCTCGAGCTGGGCTCGGCCCGCAAGGTGCCCTCGGACGCGTCGCTGCTGATCAGCGCCTCGCCCAAGGATGCCTTCACCCCCTTCGAGCAGGAGCTGCTGCGCCAGTACCTCGGCGCGGGCGCGGGGCGCCTCATCCTCTTCATCGCCCCCGACACGCAGCCAGGCCTGCGCGACCTGCTGATCGACGACTGGGGCATCCTGCTCGACGACGACCTGGTGTGCGACTTCGGCTCGGACAATGTGACCGAGGACGGGGACTTCATCATCCGTGCGTTCACCCCGCACCCGATCACCCAGAACCTCCTCGACTACAGGGAGGAGCTGCGGATCGGGCAGGCCCGGAGCGTGCGCCCGCTCCCCGGGCAGCCGGTCGCGGCGGGCCTCACGATCGTGACCCTGGCGGCGACCTCCACCACGGCCTGGGGCGAGATGGACTACCGGCAGCGCGGCATCCAGCTCTACACCCCCGGCGTGGACGTGAAGGGGATGCCGCACATGGACCCGCCCAACCGCCTCGGCATCGCGGTCGCCTCCGAGCGCGTCGCCGTGCGCGGCGACCTGCCGTTCAGCGTGCCGGGGGGCCGGATCGTCGTCGTGGGAACCGGCGACATGATCTCGAACGCGCGAATCGCCAACACGGGGGCGGAGATGATGTTCCTGAGCGCCGTCAACTGGATGGTGGGCCGCGACGCGGCCCTGAACGTGCCGTCGAGGCCGATCGACCGCTTCCAGCTCTCGCTGAGCGCCGGCGAGCTCGCCCGCCTGCGCTACTCCCTCATGCTGGTCCTACCCGGCATTGCCGCGCTCCTCGGCATCGGCGTATACTGGGCCCGGCGCAACTAGAAGCCCCCGAAGCAACGCCCACAATCCCGCCAAGCATGCGTTCCAAAGTAACACTCGTCCTATTGTTCCTGAACGTCGCGCTGTTCTTCTTCATCTTCTACTTCGAGCAGGGCTGGAGGACCGAGCGCAACTCGCTCGAGGCGCGCCGCCGGGTCCTCGGGCCCGAGGCGGCCACGATCCGCACGATCGAGGTGACCGGCCCCGGGCCCGGCTCGAGCTTCAGCCTGGAGCGAAGGGGCGACGCCTGGTTCATCACGAAGCCCGTCGAGTGGCCGGCGAACTTGAACGCCGTCAGCCGCATCCTCAACGAGCTGCAGATCCTCGAGCGCGAGACGAGCTTCAGCACGCGCGACCTGGAGAAGAACGGCCAGAAGCTGGCCGACTACGGGCTCGAGCAGCCGCGACTCACCGTCTCCTTCACCTCGGGCGACGCCCGCGCCCCGGGGGCCGCCCCGGGCAGGGCGACCGTGCTGCGGATCGGTGACACCACCAAGGTCGGCGAGAACCTCTACATGCTCTCGCCCGACGGCACCTCGGTCGACGTCGTGCGGCGCTCGCTCGCCGAGAGCCTCTCGATTCCCTTCGAGCAGCTGCGCAGCGACATCGTCTTCTCGATCCCGGTGTTCGAGGCCCGGGCCCTCAGCCTGCAGACCGCGGCCCCGTCGGGCGTGAGGGTGCGCCTGGACAGGGAGGGCAGCCAGTGGCTCTTCCGGACACCGGTGAACGCGCGGGCCGGAAAGAACGCCACCGAGCTGGCCATCAATGCCCTCAACGGGCTGCGCGTGAAGTCGTTCATCCTCCAGACCCCCCCGGCCTCGGCGCCCTCGGCCGCGCCGTCCCTGCGCGTCACGCTCGAGGGCAACAACCGCCACGAGACCCTGTTCGTGGGGGCGCCGACCGACGGGGACCACGTGTTCCAGGCGCAGCTCGAGGACCGCAACGCGATCTTCACCGTGCAGATACCCGACAGCCTGATGGAGACCCTGCGCAACGCGGCCAACGACCTGCGCGACCGACACGTGCTCGACTTCGACGCGAACCAGGTGACGTCGATCGCGCTTTCCGCCCCCAACCAGCCCGAGCTGGCGCTCCAGCGCCTGGAGGCGCCGGCCGGGGGCCACGACGCCGGCTGGCAGATCATCCGCCGCGGCGGTGGGGCCCCCGGCGCGCAGACGGTGCCGGCCGACGCCGGAGCGGTGCAGGCGCTCCTCGAGCAGCTCGAGCGGCTGACCGCCCTGCGCTTCCAGAGCGACGCGCCCACGGCCTCCGACCTCGAGGACTGGGGCTTCAACCGGCCCGAGCGAGAGATCGCGCTCACGCTGGCGGGGGGAAGCACCACCCAGGTCACTCTCCAGATCGGATTGCCCACCCGCAGGGAAAACGTCGCCTACGCCCGCATCGCCGGCTCCCACTCGGTGTACGCGATCGAGCCGGACATCCTGCGCCAGACGAGCGCCTCGCCGCTCGCCTGGCGCGAGCGCCTGCTCTCCTCGCTGCCCGCCTCCGCGCGGATCACCTCCCTCACCCTCACCAACGCGGCCGACAACGCGGTCGTCTACTCGCGCAAGCTCGCGGATGGGGAGACCTGGGAGGCTGCCCTGGCCGCCGAGCCGCCCGCACGCAAGGCGGCCCTCCTCTCGGTGCTGGAGAGCCTGCGCACGCTCCGGGCGGCCTCGTTCGTTCAGGAGGGCTTCCCCGAGAAGGTCTTCGCCGCGGGCGAGGTCCGAACGTGGAAGTACCGGCTCGACGCCACTGTGGCGCTCCCGGGGGGGGCCGCGGGCGGCCAGGTCAACACGATGACCCTCTGGCTCGCCGAGCGCACGGGGGGCTCCGAGCAGCTCGCCGGTTCCAAGGACCTGGGCGTCGTCTTCTCGATCGAGCAGCCGCTCCTGGACGCCCTCTGGACCCTGACGCAGCCCTGAGCGGATGCGCCCGACCCTCACCAGGTTCTGCCTCGCGGCCGGTAGCGCGTGCGGCCGCGGCCTCCTGACCGCGGCGATCTGGTCGCTCTGGCTCCTGCTGGTCGTCACGCTGGGGCTCGAAACCTACGTGGCCACGAGCAAGGAGCTGCAGCTTCCTCCGTTCGTGCTGAGGGCGATCGAGGCCCACCTCGCCGAGTCGGGGGTCTCGGTGAAGTTCGGGCGCGCGGTGTTCGACCCGTCGGGTCGCATCCTGATCGAGAACGCCCGCTTCCGGCTGGCGTCCTTCGAGGAGCCCGTGGTGACCGCCGAGGCCATCTACGTGCGGCTGGACCCATGGGCCCTTTTCGAGCGAAGGGTGGAGCCGAGGGAGATCCGCGCGACCGGCGCGAACCTCTACGTGCCGGCAATGCTGTCGTCCTCGGGCAAGTCCGAGAAGGTCGTCGACGCCCTCGACGCCCAGTTCTCGATAGCCTCGAGGGGGGACGAGTTCCAGGTCGACTACCTGAACTGCCGGCTCGGCCGCATCTTCGTGAGCGCGCATGGCACGGTGAACGCGGGCACGGTCTCCTCGGCGGCCCCTCATGCCGAGACCGCCCTGCCGTTGGCGGCGTTCCTCTCGCGCAACTACACGACGCTCAGCCGCGAGGTCGCGAAGGCGGAGGACCGCATGGCGGGCCTCGAGCAGGCCACCCTGACGGCGACCCTGGTGCCCTCCGACACGCGGGGCGCCATCGTGCACGCCGAGCTGTCCGCCGCGGCCCTCAGGATGGCGCAGCCCCTTGCCGTCGAGGCGACGACCCTGCGCGTCTCCTCGCGCTTCCCCCTCCTCGGCGGGACGCCCATCATGACCACGTTCTCGGCCACCGCCGAGCGCCTGAGCGTGGGCGGCCGCGGCAGCGCGGACGGCGTGCGCGCCCGGGTGCGGGGCACGCTCAGGATGGACACCCTCTCCTTCGACCCCAAGGAGGTCGACGTGGCCGCGGGATCGGTGGCGGCCGACGGCGTCGTCCTGACCGCCCCGGTGCTGAGGGTGACGCCCCTGCCCACGGGCGCCCTCGACGCCGAGATCGGGGCCGAGGTCTTCGGGGTGCCCGTCCATGCCAGCGGGCGCACGAGCCTGGCGGACCGCACCGCGACGGTCGCCTTCGAGGGACGGGTCACGCCCGCGACGCTCGACGCGCTGGCAGACCGCCTCAACCTCCCGCTCAACCAGTTCACCGAGCTGACCGAGCCGGTCTCCCTTTCCGGACAGGTCGGGTTCACCAGCGGCTGGAAGTTCTCCTACGCCCGCGGCCACCTCGACGGCCGCAACTTCGAGGCCTACCATGTCCATTTCGACGAGGCGCGCGGGGACGTGTCCTGGGACGGCCGCCTGCTCGCGGCGACCCACGCCGTGGCTGTGGCGGGGGACTACCTCGCCATGGGCTCCTACACGCAGGACTTCAACACCCTGGCGTACCGGTACCTGCTCGAGGGTCGCATCCGACCGCTCTACATCACCCCCTGGTTCAGCGGCACATGGTGGACAGGGATCTTCGAGCCCTACGGCTTTCCCGAGTCGCCGGTCGAGGCGAACATCGACGTGCAGGGGGTGTACATCCCCCATGGCCGGGTGTTCTCGGTGTTCGGCTACGCGACGGCAAAGAGGCCGCTCCTCCTCAACGTTCCCTTCGACGCCTTCCGCACCCGCATCTACGTCGACCAGGACGTCTGCAAGATCTACGAGTTCGAGGCGTCGCAGGGAGCCGGCAAGCTCCGCGGCTCGGCGAGGCTCGACACCGAGCCCGCGCAGGGCGTCTGGACCGGCCTCGACCTCGAGGCAACCTCGTCCATCGACCCCTCCCCTCTCGCGGTGATCCTGCCGGCGGACGGCGCCCGCGCGCTGGCGGCGTTCACGTTCGAGAGGCCGCCGCTCATCTCGACCCGGGCGCACATCGACGGGCCGGCGGCAGAGGGCGTGCACCACCTGAAGCTGCACGCCGACGTGCGCTCGGACAGCGCGCTACGCGTGCACGGCGTCTCCTTTGAGCGGGCCGCCTTCGGCTTCGACGTGCTGGACGACAGCGTGGACGTGGGCGACGTGGACGCTGGGTTCGCAGGGGGCACCCTGACCGGGAAGGGCCGGCTCTCGGGTAGCGGAGCCGACCGGCGGCTCACGTTCAAGGCGGCCCTGAACGGGGCCAGCTTCGGCGCGGCCGCGGCCGCGGCGGCGGGCTACGTGAAGGTGGGCGCCCCGGGCAAGTCGACCGCGCTCGGGGCCTTCGCCAAGGAGAAGGCGGGGGTGCGCCTCGACCTGAACCTATCCGGGGAGGGGCGCCCGGGGGACCTTCCCACGTTCGCCGGAGACGGCAACTTCCAGATCCAGGGCTCGGAGCTGGGCGAGCTCTCGCTCCTGGGGGGCCTTTCGAAGCTTTTCAAGGTCACCGCGTTGCGCTTCACGCAGGCCAGCTCCCAGTTCAAGCTCGTGAACGGTTCCCTCGTCTTTCCCGAGCTGCAGGTGATCGGCGCCAACTCGGCGATCCAGGCCAAGGGCACCTACCTGATCGATCAGGGGCAGCTGGACTTCACGGCCAAGATCTACCCCTTCAAGGAGAGCAAGTCGCTGATGCAGATCTTCAACGCCCTCTCGACGCCCTTCTCCGCCTTCTTCGAGGTCAGGCTGGCGGGCAGCCTCGACAAGCCCACGTGGTCCTTCGCGATGAGCCCCTTCAACATCCTCAAGCCGGGCGAGGCCAAACCCGCCGTTCCCTCGCCGATAGCGAGCCCGGGGCCCTAGGCGCACCGCAAGGCCGGCCCGGGACCGGCTGCGAAAACACCTAAAGCCCCACAGCCGAAACACGTTGCCCCCCGTAGGGCGGACCACTTAGGTGTTCCGGGCCCCATGGATAACGTCAACACCTTGCCGCGCCGGTCCTGGACGGAGCGAACGTCGCTCTCCCTGGGCGGTCTGGTCGTCGGCATCGGGCTGCTCAGCCTGGGCGCATGGGTGTTCCATGTGGAGACCCTGGTGCAGCACCCGGAGCACCTGGCGCCGATCAAGGTGAACGAGGCCCTCTGCTTCGTGGCCATCGGCCTGGCGCTCCTGGGGAGGGAACTTGGCTTCAAGAAGGCGGCCAACGTGGCGATCATCCCGGCGGCGCTCGGCCTGCTGACGGCGCTCGAGGGGCTCTTCGGCATCGACCTGAGGATCGACGAGCTGCTGGCAAGGGATACCCTGCTGATCGACACCGCGCAGCCCGGGCGGGGCTGCATCATGGCCGCCAGCTGCATCGCCCTGGCGGGCCTCACGCTCTATTGGAGGATCTCGCCCAGGCGCCCGCGCGAACGCCTCTTCGCGGAGGCCGTGTCGGGCTCGGTGCTCTTCTCGGTCGGGTTCTCGACGGTGCTCGGCTACGTGTTCGGGCTGCCGGCCGTCTACAACTGGGGCTCCAGCACGGCGATGTCGGTGGTGACGGCGGTGGCCCTGCTGCTGACCGGAACGGCCCTCCTGCTCTTAGCCTGGCGCGAGAGCATGAAGAACGAGGGCGGGCCGCCCGCGTGGCTGCCGATGCCGGCCGTGATCGGCAGCCTCACCCTGACCCTGATCTTCTGGATCGGGCTCGAGGAGCGCGAGACGACCTACCTGGGGGCCAAGACAGCCACCGCCGCCGACCAGATCGCGACGACGATCAAGTCAGACTTCGACCAGCAGATGAACGCCCTGGACCGGCTGGCCCGGGACGGGGCCGACAGCAACGCCGCCGCGTGGCAGACCGACGCCGCCCAGAGGTTCGACGAGTGGAAGGACCTGGGCTGCATCTCGATCATCTCCATCGACCCCGGCCTGCGCTCGACGTGGACCTATCCGGTCCAGGACAACCTCGCCTCCCCGGTGCTGGACCACGGGGCCGACCCCAGGCGGCGCGACGCGATCGAGCTGGCGCGCGTGCGAAACGCGCCCGTCGTCACCGCGATCCCGGACATCGACGGCAAGCACGACCCCGGTTTCGCGATCTACTCGCCCATAGGGCGCTCGGGCTCGCCCGTGCGCTTCGTGACCGCGGAGTACCTCTACGCCCGGTTCTTCGCCACGGTCGTCAAGCAGGTGAAGCAGCTTGCCTCCGATTACACGATCGCGGTCAGCATGGGCCACACCGACATCTACAGCTCGGCGCTCAAGGAGGCGGGCAACCACGCCACGCCGACCGAGAAGGTCTACCCGATCCTCGACCAGCACTTCCGCCTCACGCTGACGCCGACCAAGGAGATGCTCTCGCGCGACCGCCGCTATCTTCCCGAGATGGCGCTCGGGGGCGGCCTGCTGATCACGGTGCTCTTCGGCTTCACCCTGCACCTCCTGCGCTGGGCCCGCTCCGGCCAGCACCTCTCCGAGCTCTCCAACAAGAGGCTGATCGCCGAGAACGAGGAGCGCCGCCGCATCGAGGCGCGCCTGAAGGTGTCCGACGAGCGCCTGCGCCTCGCCCTCGACTCGACCCAGATCGGCATCTTCGAGTGGAACGTGCCGAAGGGCCACGTCTACTACAGCCCGGGCCTCTGGAGCCTGCTCGGCTACGAGCACGCCCGGATGCCCTCGACCCTGGAGGTCTGGCAGTCCCTCATCCATGCCGACGACCTGCCGCTCTACCGCAAGCGCACCGAGTCGCAGCTGAACGGCATCGCCTCCTTCATCGACCCGGAGTACCGCGTGCGCTCGCGCTCGGGCGAGTGGCGCTGGGTCTACGTCCGCTCCAAGTCGGTCATGGCCGGCCCCAACGGGCGGCCGACCCGCATCATCGGCACGGTCCAGGACATCACGGTTCGCCGTGAGTCCGAGCAGGCGCTGCGCGAGAGCCAGGCCGAGGCGCGCAAGCTCTCGCTCGTCGCCTCGCGCACGGACAACCTGGTGATCATCGGGTCGCCGGACGGCAAGATCGAGTGGGTGAACAGCGCCTTCTGCAGGATCATGGAGTACACCCTCGAGGAGGTGATCGGCAAGGAGCCGGGCCAGCTCCTGAGCGGGCCCGACACCGACGCCGCGCAGGCCGACGTGATCCGCCTCGAGATCGCAAAGGGCAACGGCACGAACACGGAGATCGTGCAGTACTCGAAGTCGGGCAGGAAGTACTACCTCCACCTCGAGGTCCAGGTCGTGCGCAACCAGGGCGGCGAGGTCGAGAACTTCATCGCGATCGAGAACGACATCACCTCGCGCGTAGAGACCGAGAACCAGCTTCGCCGAGCGAAGGCCGAGGCGGACTTCGCGTCGCGGGCCAAGAGCGAGTTCCTGGCCTCGATGTCCCACGAGATCCGCACGCCCATGAACGGCGTGATCGGGATGACGAGCATCCTGATGGAGACGTCCCTCAACAACGAGCAGAGGGACTTCGTGAACACGATCCGCACGTCCGGCGAGGCGCTGCTGACGATCATCAACGACATCCTCGACTTCTCCAAGATCGAGTCGGGCAAGATGGAGCTCGAGAAGGCGCCGTTCGAGCTCGCGCTCTGCGTCGAGGAGGCGCTCGACCTGTTCGCGCCGACGGCGGCCGCGAAGCGCCTGGAGATCGGCTACCACGTCGAGCCGGACGTTCCGCCGTGGATCGTCGGCGACGTGACGCGCCTGCGCCAAATCATCGTCAACCTGGTGAACAACGCCATCAAGTTCACGCCGTCGGGCAGCATCGCGATCCAGGTGCGACGCATCCCGCTCGACGCCTCGATGCGCGCGACCCCCTCCGGGCGGATGCGGCTCGAGATCACGGTACAGGACACGGGCATAGGCATCCCCCCGGACCGCATCGACCGCCTCTTCAAGGCCTTCAGCCAGGTGGACTCCTCCACGACGCGCAAGTACGGAGGCACCGGCCTCGGCCTCGCGATCTGCCAGCGCCTCTGCCAGCTGATGAACGGCGACATCCGCGTCGAGAGCCAGCCGGGCCAGGGCTCACAGTTCACGGTCGCGATCATGACCGAAGTGGCCCAGAGGCCGGCGGAGGCGACCCCGCTGCCTTTCGCGGGCTTGGAGCTGAAGGACCAGATCGCCCTCTGCATCGAGGACAACCCCATCACGCGCGCGCGCCTGAAGACGCTCTTCGACTCGCTCTCGGCCAGCTGCATCTTCGCGAACGACCCCGAGGCGGCCCTCCAGATCTCGGCCGGACTGCCCAAGCCCCCCGCCCTCGTCATCCTGGACCTGCCCGAGTTCGGAAGCCAGCTGGCCGTCGACCAGACCGCGCGGATCAAGAGCCCGAGGCTCGTCCTTTTCCGACTGGGGCAGAGCCTGCCGCCCGCCCCCGCCGACGGTCTTCCCTTCGCCACGCTCTCCAAGCCGATCAAGACGGTCTCGTTCTTCCAGGCCCTCTCGCTGCTCTCCAACAAGGGCGCCGCCGGCGCGGTCGCCCAGGCGCGTCCCGAGGACCGGCCTATCGCCGAGGAGATCCCGCTCAACGTGCTCCTCGCCGAGGACAACGCGGTGAACCAGAAGGTTGCGCTGCGCTTCCTCGAGCGCATGGGCTACAACGCCGATGCCGTGGGCAACGGCCTCGAGGCCGTGAACGCCTTCCAGCACCGGGACTATGACCTCGTGCTGATGGACCTGCAGATGCCGGAGATGGACGGCCTCGAGGCAAGCCGACGGATCCGGCGCACCCTTCCCGCAGACCGCCAGCCGAAGATCATCGCCCTCACCGCGAACGCCATGCAGGGCGACCGCGAGCTCTGCCTCGATGCGGGCATGGACGACTACATCTCGAAGCCAGTGAAGATGCACGAAATCGTGGCCGCCATCCGGCGGCAGTTCACGAAGGGCAAGGTCGAGCCGACGGCAGCTAGCTGACGAGGGCTTTCAGCTCCCGCAGGAGGCCCGCGTGCGCCGGGTCGCCGGCCAGGTTGCTCGCCTCCATAGGGTCCGCCTGCAGGTCAAAGAGAAGCCAGGGCGAACCGTCCGCCCGGAGCACGAGCTTGTGGGTGCGGGTGCGCACCCCCGACCACACCTGGTCGCACTGGTCGGGCAATTGCACGACCGAGGGCATCGAGATGCGCGCGAACGCCGCGGGGGGCGCCCCGCCGGCGGCCCCACCCGACGCGAGGGCGAGCGTCAGCGCAGGCAGGTCGGCGAGCGAGATCGGGACGTCGTCCGAGCGAGGCCCCCCGCCCGCGCGCACGAGCAGCGGCACGCGCACGCTCTCCTCGTGGGGCCAGCCCTTGCGGAAGAGCCCGTGGGAGCCGTGCATGTCGCCGTGGACGGAGGCCACCACGACCCCCGTGTCCCCAGGGAGGGAGGCGACCAGGCGCCCGAGGGCGCGGTCGGTCGCCTCGATGTGGGCGTAGTAGCCCGAGAGCTCGCGCCGGGCGCGCGCCTCCACCTCGCCCCCGAGGGGAACGTTCGGGCGGAGCACCAGGGACGCGGGGTCCGGGGGCCGCGTGCCCGACGACGGGGCCGCGTAAGGCGGATGCGGCGCCTCCAGGCTCACGACGGCGAACCACGGCGCCCGCTGCGCCCGGAGATAGTCGAGGGCGCGGGCGCAGACCACGTCGCTCTGGTACCCGGGGATGCGGACGGGCTCCGGCAGGCGCGTCCCGTGCAGCCAGGGGTCGTTCAGCAGGAAGCCGCTCTCGAAGCCCTCCCAGAAACTGAAGCCTCCCCGGTGCTCCGGGGGCACGAGGGTGCGCGCATGGGCCTCCCCCGTCAGCCGCGCACCGGGGTCGCGGACGGACAGGTGCCACTTCCCGAAGAACGCCGTCGCATACCCTTGCTCAGCAAGGTCGTGGGCGATCGTTCGCGATCCCGGCGGGAGCGGGTCGAAGTAGCCGCGCACGCCGTTTTGGGGCGACTCGACCCCGGTCAGCATCGCGGCCCGCGCGAAGGGGCCGAAGGGGTGCGGCGTCACCGCGGCCGTGTAGGAGACGCTCTGGGCCGCGAGCGCGTCCATGAACGGCGTGCGCGCCTGGGAATCGCCCGCGTAGCCGCATGCCTGCGCCCTCCATTGGGTGGTGACGATCCATAGGAGGTTCGGGGGCATTCGGGGGGGCAGGCGCGCGCGGGTTGTGATCCGCCCCCAAGTACATAGCGTGAACCGATCCCGTGCAACCCAGCGCAGAACAGATTCCGCGGTGGTGGCTTTGGCCCACGATCCTCTCGCTCGACGCTCCCGCCGTCGTGCTGGCCTGGCAGCGCATGCTGGCCTCGGCCGCCTCGGTCCGGGTCGGGTTCCCCGAGACCTTCGTGCTCGGCGCCTCGGTGTGGCTCGCCTACTGCGCCGACCGCTGGATCGAGGGCTGGAGACTGGACCCGGCGATCATCCGCACCCCCCGCCATTTCTTCCACCAGCGGTGGCGCTGGCCGATCGCCGCGGTATGGGTGGCCGTGCTTGCCCTCGACCTCGCGGAGTCGTTCCAGCGCCTCCCGAGGGACGAGCTCGAGGCGGGCTTCGCCGTCCTCCTGCCCGTGCTCGCCTACCTCCTCTCGCACCAGCTCGTGCACCGCAACCATCCCTGGCGCGCGCCCAAGGAAGTGTGCGTGGCCGTTCTCCTGGGGGCCGGTGTGGCGGTCTTCGTGGCCAGCCAGCCCGGGGCGCACGGGGCCGCCTCGGCCGGGATCGTGGCGGTGTTTGTGGCCCTCGCCTTCACCAACTGCGCCCTGATATCGGTCTGGGAGCACGAGGTCGACCGGAGCCACGGCCAGACCTCGCTCGCGATCCAGCTGAAGGGGCGCACGGGGCCGATCCACCTGTTGCCCTGGGCCCTAGGCGCAGCCTGCCTGGCTGCGGCGGCGTTGAACCCGTGGCCCGCGCAGGGTTTCGCCTGCGGCGCGGCGAGCGCCCTTCTGCTCGGCCTCCTCGACCGGGTGCAGGCCCGGCTCGGCCGCAGGCCGGCCCGGGTGCTCGCGGACCTCGCGCTGCTCACCCCGCTGGCGCCCCTCGCGCTCGGCGCCCTCGGATGAAGCGGGCAAATCCGAGCTTCGACCGTCTCGCCCGCTGGTACCGGCCCCTGGAGACACTCGCCTTCGGGCGCGACCTCGAGCGGGCGCGCTTCGCCCACCTGGGGCGGCTCGCCGCCTGCCGGAGCATCCTGCTCCTCGGCGAAGGCGACGGGCGCTGCGTGGAGCGCGTGGCGGCTCTCGTCCCGCAGGCCAGGATCGAGTGCGTGGACGCGAGCCCGGGCATGATCGAGCGAGCGGGCCGCCGCGTGGCGGCGACGCCAGCGGCCGGGCGGATCCGTTTCACGCGCTCCGACATCTTCGCGTTTCGTCCGCAGCCGGGGGCCTACGACGCCGTGTGCACGCTCTTCTTCCTCGATTGCTTCGACGCGGAGGGGGTGGCCTCCGTCATCGCCCGCGTCGCCCCGGGGCTCGCCCCGGGCGCCCTGTGGCTACACGCAGACTTCGTGATGCCCGAGTCCGGCTACGACCGGCTTCGGGCGCGCGCGTGGCTGGCGCTCCTCTACGCCTTCTTCAGGTGGGAGACCGGGCTCGCGGTGCACAGCCTCCCGCCGAGCGAGACCCTCCTGGGCGAGGCCGGCTGGTCCCGCGTGGACACGCTTTCGCTTCAGCGGGGCCTGGTGCGCTCCAGCGTGTTCGTTCGCGGCTCCAAGGGCACCTACTGAAGCTCGGCCGGCATCTGGAGGACCCGCGCCGACAGGCCGTCCAGGATGGCCCCCGTGTGGGCCGTGGGCTTGTCACCGCCCGCGGCGAACGTGACGGTGGGGGTGAAGTCGTGCAGGAGGACGCAGTAGTCGCTGGTCACCATGATGCCGAGGAGCTCCCCGCTCTTGCTGAACACGAGGTCGCCCCGCGACGGCGCGAAGTCGCCGAAGAGGCGCTTGAAGAAGCGGTTGTCGACCCGCACGTAGCCGGGGTGCTTGGGGTCGAGCTTGAAGCCCAGCTCGCCGTAGCCGTTGCCACCGCCGCTGATGAGCACGGCCTCCGTGAACCGGAAGGGATCCTGCGCCAGCGGGTAAACCTTCGCCCCGAGCGCCGCCACCTGCTGGGCGGACACGGGGACGACGACCACGCGCGGGTCCGCCTCGAGGAACTCGATCTGGGAGCCCGAGGACCTGTAGTCCGGGGGCCGGCTGAAACGGACTCCGATCGACTCCCAGTCCGCGCCGATCTCGCGCAGGGAGAAGGGCGTGTCCTCGACCTCCAGGAGGGCGTAGACCTGCTTGCCGTCCGTCGTGAACACCGTCTTCGGCGAGAGCTCGCGGACGGTGTTGCCGAAGAGGCCCTTCTTGGTCGCGCTGAAGGTGGTCTCCACCCGGTTCCCGAGGAAGTCGTTGTAGAGGACGTTGATCGTCATCGGTCGGTTGTCGCGGATCTCCTTCGTCAGCTCGCCGGAGTTCTCGGCGAGCTGGCCGACGCCCTGGGCCAGCTGGTTGGTGGCCTGCTCCACCTTCAGTCGCTCGGCGCGCTCGCTCTGGACCTGGACCTGGAGCTCGCTCGCCTGCGCGGCGAGCTGCTGCTTCTCGCGCTGCCCCACCGCGACGTCGATCTGGAGGCCCTCGATCTGCTTGCGCGCCTCGGCCTGCTGGCGCTCAAGGGCCGCGAGGGCCTGCTTCTGGCGCTCGCTCTCGGCCGCCTTGTCCTCGAGCGCGCGCTGCAGCTGGGCCAGCTGGCTGCGCGTCAGGGCGGCGTCGCGCGCCTCGGCCTGGTACCTCATGTTGAGGTCGGCCTGTGCCTTCTGCGTGTCGACGAGCTGCACGGTCAGCTTCTGGCTTTCCGACTGGAGCTCGGCCACCGACTTCTCCCGGGCGGAAAGGGTCGAGTCCGCGCTCGCGAGCTTCTGCTCCAGGGCCTGCCGGGCGAGCTGCTCGTCAGCCAGCGACTGGCGCATCGCCTCCACCAGGTCCTGCTCCTTGGAGACCGCGTTGGCGGAGATCTGGTTGACGGGCGGCTGGCGCGGGCGCGCGGGCTCCGCCCTCTCCCACCGCGTGAGCGCGATCAGGTTGAGGAAGAGGAAGTCTACGATGAACAGAAGGAGGGTCTTGTTCATGTGGCGACGGCGGCCGCGGGCGCCGCCTGGGCCTCGAGGATCAGGCGGCGCTTGAAGCCGCGCACGTGCCGGATCTTGACCAGGGCGACGCAGATGATTCCGAACAGATTGGAGGAGTAGGCAGCGAGCAGGTTCGGCTCGATGACGCCGAGGACCTGGAGCACGAGGGCGGCCGCGGTGCCCATCATGCCCACGTACAGGCCGCTATCGAAGAGGTTCTCCTCGTTCTCCATGAGGCGGAGCTTGAGCTGGGGCGTGGCGCCCTGGGCGTCGATTTCGCGGATCTTGCGAAGGCACGTCATGTACATGACGACCTGGAGCGCGGCGAAGATGCCGATCGAGACGAGTGTGGAGGTTTCCATAGTGACGGGATTGTGGGGGGAAGCGGGCGCGGCGGCGGCTGCGGGGGCCGCCGCGGCGAGGACGGGCATGACGAGCTGGACCCGGTACTCGGAGGCGGGGGCCGCGCGCAGAAGAAAGGGCTCGGTCGCGACAACCAGGAGCGCGGACATCACCACAGCGAGCAGCGCCGCCCGGCCGTACGGCGAGGCGGGCTCGCCGGAGCCCCCGGCCGGCGAGACGATCCACAGGTCGAGGCCCCGCAGGAGCAGGTAGAGGCCGACCAAGTAGCCCAGGTACTTCAAGCCGAGCATGAGGCGCGGGTGCTCGAGCACGAGGGCGGCGGCGGCGCCCATGGCGGGTCCGGGGGAGCGGTTCACCGGGACCTCGCGCTGGAGCAGCAGGTTCACCGCGCCCTGGCCGTCCGAGAGCGCGGTGTGGAGGTCCTCGGCGCCGGCCTTGCCGAAGCGGATCAGGTACGAGGCCACCTGGTCCGCCGAGTTGGACATCATCGCCGCGGCGTAGATGAACGGAAGCTGGTCGGGCGCGACGCGGCTCAGCTGGGCGTACTCGCCCACGGTGCGCACGCTCCGCGCGCGCCGGAGCAGCTCCGAGAGCTGCACCCAGTCCAGCCGCCGGCCGAGCGAGAGCAGATCCATGTAGAACCCCTCGAGCTCCCCGAGCTGGTTGCGCTGCGCGGCGGCCTCGGCAAGGGTTCGAACCTCCCGCTGGAGCGTCGGGGAGAGGTGCTCGCCCTGGTAGAGGAGGCCCGTCAGGAGGATCAGGGCGTCGAGCGGCTGGCCGCCGGCGCGGTTCGCCGGCACAAACCTCCCCGTACCCGAGACGTCGCGGGTCTTAAGGATGGCCTGGACGCCGAGTGAGCCAGAGTTCGTGAGGTAGGTGCGCACGGTCTCCCGCGCGGCCTCGGGGTAGAAGAACATGAGCACCGGCGTGCTGGCCGCGTGCACCGTGTGCTGGCGCAGCCTGAAGAGCGGGTCGAGCTGCGCGTCCCAGCCTCCCCAGGCGACGAGGGCGGGCTCCCTCGCGGAGAGCTCGGCAAGCGAGCGCTCGAGGGCAGGCGTCCCCGGGTCGCCCAACTGCTTGGAGACCGTGAGAAGGAACCGCGCGGGGCCGATCTTCTCGGAGGCGACCAGGTCCCCGCCAAACGCGGCCACGGTCGGGGTGCCCGAGCCCGCCGATGCCAGCAGGCCCCGGCTGACCGACTTGAGGCTGACCGGCAGCAGCCACGCCATGACGGCGACGACAAGCCCTGCGAAGACAAGGGCGGGCGCCGATGCCGGGATCCTGCTGGAGGCCGATGGTGAACTCATTCCGCGCGGGAAAGTATTGATTTGCGGGACCGGGAAGGGAGGGACACACTCTACAATCTCACCGACCGATGTCCCTGGAAATTGTTCACTACAACCATCCAGTATTGCGAAAGAAAGGCGAGAAAATCACCGTGTTCAACGCGGCCCTCGGGGCGTTCGCTCAGGACATGGTCGACGCGATGCACGAGGCCCGCGGGATAGGGCTCGCCGCCCAGCAGGTGGGCCGTGCCGTGCAGCTGTGCGTGCTGGACCTGCGCGAGACCGAGGCCGAGTTTGACTGGAAGCTCGACGGGGCGCGCACGCCGCTCGAGCTCATCATGCCGATGGTGCTCGCAAACCCGAAGGTCACCGTGGCCAAGAAGGCGCCCGCGGAGCCCCTGGAGGAGGGGTGCCTGTCGTTCCCGGAGATCCGCGGCGACGTCGTGCGCCAGACGCAGATCGTGGTCAAGTTCCACGACCAGAACGGCCATCCCCACACCCTCGAGTGCGACGGGCTCTTGGCGCGGTGCGTGCTCCACGAGGTCGACCACCTCAACGGAATCCTGTTCATCGACCGCATGGAGAAGGCGGTGCGCGCCGGGATCGACGAGGCCGTCAAGGCGCTCGCCAAGCGCACCAAGGCCGGCAAGGCCCCGGCCGCGCCGTGAGCATCGCGACCCGGACGGGCGACCAGGGCACGACGGGGCTCCTGCACGGCCAGAGGGTCCCGAAGGACCACCCGCAGATCGAGGCCGTGGGCGCCTTCGACGAGCTGAACGTCGAGGTGGGCGCAGCCCGTATGCTCGCGACCGATACAGACACGCGGGAGCTCCTGCTCGGCATCCAGCGCTCGCTGGTCGCGCTCATGGGCGAGGTCGCGTGCGCCGAGGAGGACGCCGAGAGGCACTCGAGGTCGAATTTCGCGCGCCTTTCCCCCGAGGACCTGGGCGTGCTCGACCGCGCGCTGGCCGGGCTGGAGTCGAAGGGACTCAAGTTCGACGGGTGGGCGACCCCCGGGGCGAACCCGCTCTCGCTCGCGTTCGAGCGGGCGAGGGTCGCCGCCCGGCGCGCGGAGCGCCGCCTGGCGGTGCTCCCCGGGCTCGGCCGCAGCCTGAGGCCGCTGCTCCTGCAGTGGACCAACCGCCTCTCCGACCTGCTTTGGCTCCTGGCGCGTGAGGCCGAGACCGGCCCGTCGTAGCGCCGGGGCCCCGGGGCGCCCCGGGCTTGAAATCGCCGACCGGGCCGTCCATGGTCCGCAAATGGCGCCTGCACTCCTCGTACTCTTCCTCGTGGCCGGCTGGCGCATCGTCACGCTGTACGTGCCGGTGCTCAGCAACTTCTCGCCCGTGATGGCGCTGGCGTTCTGCGCGGGCGCCTACGGGCGGGGCCGCTGGATGCGGCTGGCTCCGTTTGCGGGCCTGGTCCTCTCGGACCTCTACATCGACCGCTACTACGCGAGCGTCTACCACTACGGCTGGGATGTGCCCTCGGCGCTCCTTCGGATCGCCTGCTTCGGCGCCGCGCTCGGCCTCGGCCTAGCCGTGGCCAGCCGGCGCAACTGGGTCACGCTGCTGGGCGGCGCGCTCGGCGGCTCGCTCCTCTTCTACGTCGTGACGAACACGGCCTCGTGGTTCTCCGACGCCGGCTACGCGCGCTCCGCCGCCGGCTGGTGGCAGGCCCTGACGGTGGGCCACCCCCAGTACGCGCCCACCCTGTTCTTCTTCCGCAATTCCCTCGTGAGCGACCTCTTGTTCACCGCGGGCTTCGCCCTGGCCGTGGAATACGGCCGGATGCGCCGCGGCGACCCGAGCCTGCTCGGGCTAAAGCAGGTCGGCCGCTAGCTCGGCAAGGCGGGAGCGCTCACCCTTCGAGAGGGTGACGTGGGCGGCGAGTGCCTGCCCCTTCATCCGGTCGTGGCAGTACACGAGGCCGTTGCTGCGCGAGTCGACGTAGGGATTGTCGATCTGAGCGGGGTCTCCGATCAGGATGATCTTGGAGCCCTCCGAGATGCGCGTGATGACCGTCTTCACCTCGTGGGGCGTCAGCTGCTGGGCCTCGTCGAGGATGAAGAAACGGCGGGCGATGGAGCGGCCGCGGATGAAGCAGAGGGCCTCGATCTCGACCAGGCCGCTCTTCAGCAGGCGCTCGTAGGGCTTCACCAGGGGGGCCGCCGCGTGCGCGGAGTGGCCGTTCTGGGACGAGGCCTGCGACACCATCAGCTCCTCGCGCTTCCAGTGCTTCTTCTTGGAGACCTTCTTCGCAGCGAACTGGGGCTCCTTCGGCGGCTTCGAGGGGATCAGCACCTCGAGCGCGTCGTAGTAGGGCTGCAGCCAGGGCTTCATCTTCTCGTCGAGCGTTCCGGGCAGGAATCCGATGTCCTTGCCGAGCGAGATGACCGGTCGGGAGATGGAGACGCCGTCGTAGCGCGAGTTCTCCTCGAGCGTCTGGTGGAGGGCGCAGGCCGTCGTCAGGAGCGTCTTGCCGGTGCCGGCCTTGCCGAAGCAGGTGAGGACGTGGATGCTGTCGTCCAGGAGCGCGTCCATCAGGAACTGCTGCTCCAGGTTGCGTGCGCGGATCGGGATGCCGCCCGGGGCCTTGACGTACTCCGGGATCTTCAGGCGGTGCACGAAGCCGTCCCCGAAGTAGCGCGCGGGCATCGTCTTTCCCTCGTCGGAGCGCAGGAGCACGTACTCGTTCAGGTAGAGGGTCTTCGCGGCGCGCGCGTCGATCTCGAAGCGGCCCTCGGAGCAGAAGCGCTGCAGCTCGTAGATGGAGAGCGCGATCTCGCGGTAGCTGGCCTCCTCGGTGTCCTGCGGGACCTTGTCGTTCAGGTAGTCCTCCGACTCGAGGCCGACCGCGCGCGCCTTCAGCTGCACGTTGACGTCCTTGGTCACGAGCACCGTCGGCGGGGGGAACCGCTCCTGAACAAACAGGGCCGAGGCGATGATGCGGTTGTCCTTCTTCGAGAGGTCGGGAAGCACGGCCCTCAGGCGGTCCATCGCCGGCGAGCGGCGGTTGGGCTCCATCAGGTACGGGTTGATGATGACCGAGAGCGTGCCGCCGTTAGGGAGCTCGACGCCCTCGAGCATGGAGCGCGAGTCGGGCAGCAGCTCCTGGAGGATGCGGTGGACGCGGCGGGCGTTGCGCCCCCGCTCGGTCGACTGCTCGGTCTTTATCGCGTCAAGCTCCTCGAGGACCTCCACGGGTATGGCGAGGTTGTTTTCCTCGAATTTGTAAATCGATTGCGGATCGTGAATCAGGACATTCGTGTCGAGCACGAACGTCTTCACCTTGGCCGTAACCCTGATCCGCGAGATGGGGGCTGTAGCCCCGCGCGAGGTTTCCATCGAAGGTTGGTAGTAACTTGTTAATAACTTGGCACCTTCCCACTTCCCTGTCCAATCAAGAATCGACCTGTTGGGTTACAATCTTAAGCAGCTAGCGGGCCATACGGCGAGCGGCCGCGCTCAGGCGCGGGCGACCTCGACCCGGCGCCCCCCCTGGGCCGCCGAGGCGTAGATGGCCTCGATGATGGCCATGTGGTCGCGCCCCATGGATCCCGGCACCGGGGTCTCACGCCCGGTCAGGATGCAGGAGGCGAAATCGTCCATCTGGAGGGCCTGCTGGGGGACGGGCGTGATCGCGAGGGGGCCCCGCGAGGTGTCGACCTCGATGCCCCGGTAGCCGTAGGCGGGATCGATGCGGATCCATCCCCTGGCTCCCTCGGCCCTGAAGAAATTGTTGTTGCGGGCGTAGCTTGAGGAGGCGTCGCAGACCACGCCTGCCGGGAACTCCATCCGCCACTCGATCGTCTCCTCGACCTCGTTGAACAGCTCGGGCCGCGTCTTCGGGAGCTCGCGGGCTGTGACCGCGACCGGCTGGGCGCGCGCGGCGCGGCAGGCCGCCTGGATCACGTAGATGCCGACGTCCATCAGGGGGCCCCCCCCGGAGAGCGACTTCTCGATGCGCCAGGCCCTCTGGGTGAAGGTCCAGCTGTGCTCTCCCGAGAGACGGTCCAGGGTCCCGAAGTCCTTCTCGCGCGCGAGGCGGTCGAGCTCGATGTGGTGAGGGTCGAACTGGAGGCGGTAGCCGATCGAGAGCTTCACTCCGGCCTTGCGGCAGGCGGCCATCATCTTGTCGCAGTCGGCGACGCTGTTGGCCATGGGCTTCTCGCAGATGACGTGCTTGCCGGCCTCGGCGACGCGGATCACGTGCTCGGGGTGGAGGCCGTTCGGCGTCACCACGTAGACAATATCGATGTCCGGGTTGCCCGCGAGCTGGTGGATCGCCGAGTAGTCCCAGATGTTCGCCTCCGGGAACCCGTACTTCTGGCTCCACTTGACGCCCTTCTCGCGGGAGCCCGTCACGACCCCGGCGAGGCGGCAGAGCTGGGTCTTCTGGAGGGCGGGGGCGAGCTCGCCGCGCGAGTAGAGGCCGAGGCCCATGAGAGCGATGCCGAGCTTGCGCCGGCCCCCCTGGGTGGCCTCGGCGAGCTCCGCAGCGAGCGCTCCCGCGGCGCCGCCGCCGACGCAGGCGGCGCCGAGCGCTACGGCGCGAACAAAGTCTCTGCGGCTGGGGTGGGAGCGGAGGGCACCGGGGTCTGCAGGGTTCATGGTGAGTGGGGGGACTCGGTCATTGGCACCGCCTTGGCAGGACGACCTCCACCCAATCCAAGTTGCGCCGCGGCGCAAGCCCGCTCAGCCCGGCAGGCTCCCCCGCGCGGCGCCCTGGAGGGTGCGGTAGTCGTCGTCCAAGGGCTTGAACCCGAGGTGGAGCCAAAAAGCCATCGCCGAGGGGTTCGTGTCCATGACGAAGAGGTTGCACCTTGCGACGCCCTGTCGGGCGAGCGCCCGGAGGCTCAGATCGACCAGCCTGCGCGCTATTCCCTTGCCCCGGAATCGCTTGTCCACGGCTAGGTGCCTCAGGATGCCCCGCCGTCCGTCATGGCCGCAGAGCACGGTGCCGACCAGCTTGCCCGCGGAGGTGGCCACGAAGCACAGGCCCCGGTTTCGGCGCAGGTAGAGGGCGATGCCGGCCCGCCGGTCATCCGCGGTGACGCACATCCCCTCCGTGCGCCTCCACAGCGCGACGGCCCTGCGGTGGTCGCGCAGGCTCATCGGCCGGTAGGCGATCCTCGGCCTCATGGCGCGTGACCCTGCACCCGGCGCGGCATGATCAGGTCCCAGGGATTCCCGTAGAGGTCCTCGAAGACCGCCACGGTGCCATAGGGCTCGATCCGCGGCGCCTCGCGGAAGCGTACGCCCGCGGCAAGCATGGCCGCGTGGTCACGCTTGAAGTCGTCGGTCTCAAGGAAGAGGAACACGCGGCCGCCCGCCTGCCGGCCCACGGCCTCCTCCTGCTCCGCGCCCACGGCCTTGGCGAGGAGGAGCCTGCATCCGCCCGAGCCGGGGGCCTCAAGGAGCACCCAGCGCTTTCCGCCCCCCTGGTCGGTGTCCTCCACCAGGCGAAAGCTCATCCTGCGCGTGAAGAAGGCGATCGCCTCGTCGTAGTCGCGCACGAGGAGGGCGAGGGCGGCCAGCGACTGCCTCATGGCGCCGGCCCTCCCGAGGCCATGGCGTGGAGCGCCAGCACCGTGCGCCAGTTGCGGGTCGTGGCATGGACCCCGAGCTTCCTCTCGAAGAAGGTGTTGTTGATCCTGGTGTCTCCGTATCCGTGGGGACAGTACACGTAGACGACGTCCCCGACCATCTCGGCGGCCTCGCCCGGCCGGAGGGGAAGCGCCAGGCCCGCGAGCGAGAGCCCCGCGGGCGGCCGGATCAGGAAGGTGGCGTGGAGCCCGTCCGTGCCCCCGGCGGACCGGCCCGCGAGCGGGTTCGAGGCGACCGCGCGGGCGATACCCTGGGCGGTCCTCGCTTCGACCAGGGCCCCGGCCGCGGCCTCCTTGGAGAGCGCCCGCTCGAGCGCGCGCGCATGGGAGCGCGGATCGCCCCGGGCGCTCGTGCACACGACGTTGCCGCTCTGCAGGTAGGTCCGGACGTCCCCGTGGCCGAGCGCCTCGCAAATCGAGCGAAGCCGGGCCATCGGGAGCGGCTTCGCGCCGCCCACGTTGATGCCGCGGATCAGGAGAACGAGGGTCGTCATGGGGGGCTTCCGGCGGGCAGCGTGGCCCGTAAGCACCCCCTGATCAACCACAAGAGCATGGGCGCGCGGCGGGGCTGCTATGACACGAATCGACGGGGCGGGACTTGTCAAACCGCCCCCCGTCGTGCAGATTGACCCTCCGACCTTGATGAAATCCGCCTCCGCTAAGGCAGACATGGCCCGCGCGCGCTTCCCGCGCGCCTGCTGCCGCCTTCCTTAAGAAAATGGCAACTGCGGACCATGTCTCCACCGCGGTTGATGCAACCGCGGCGGATAGGTTTCTATCCGGGGCGCCTGCATCCGAGCGCATCGCGTGGGCCCACCAGCGCTTCGGCAGCGGCCTCGTGCTGAGCACGAGCTTCGGCGCCCAGAGCGCGGTCATGCTCCACCTCGCCACCCGCGTCCAGCCGTCGATCCCGGTGGTCTTCATCGACACGGGCTACCTCTTCCCGGAGACCTACCGCTTCGCCGACGAGCTGACGAGCAGGCTCTCCCTCAACCTAAGGGTCTACCGCTCGGCGCAGTCGCCTGCCTGGATCGAGGCCCGCCACGGCAAGCTCTGGGAGAAGGGCGCGGAGGGGCTCGCCGCCTACAACCAGATCGTGAAGGTCGAGCCGATGCAGCGCGCGCTCTCGGAACTCGGCGCCACGGCCTGGCTTGCGGGCCTGCGGCGCACCCAGTCGGGCAGCCGCGAGGCGCTCGAGGTGCTCGGACTGCAGGACGGCCGCGCGAAGATCCTTCCCATCCTGGACTGGACGGACCGGGACATCCACCGGTACCTGACCGAGCACGGCCTTCCCTACCACCCCCTCTGGGAGCAGGGCTACGTCTCGATCGGCGACGTGCACACCACGCGCCCGCTCACAGGCAACATGACCGCCGAGGAGACCCGCTTCTTCGGAATCAAGCGCGAATGCGGGATCCATGACCCAGCCGCTCACATCTGACTCCCCCCTTAAAGACATGAACCATCTGGACGAACTCGAATCCCAGAGCATCTACCTCATGCGGGAGGCCTACCACGGCTTCGAGAAGCCGGCCATGCTGTGGTCCATGGGCAAGGACTCGAACGTCCTGCTGTGGCTGGCCAAGAAGGCCTTCTGCGGCCACATCCCGTTCCCGATCGTGCACATCGACACGACCTACGAGTTCCCCGAGATGCTCGAGTTCAGGGTCTGGGCGCGCGACCACTACGGCTTCGACCTGATCGTGTGGACCAACGAGGAGGCGCGCGCGCGCGGCATCGGCTACGAGACCACCGACCCGGTGACTGTGACGCACGAGCTGAAGACGGTGGCCCTCCAGCAGTGCCTCTCGGCGCACAAGTTCGACGCGCTCATCACCGGCATCCGCCGCGACGAGGACTCGACCCGCGCCAAGGAGCGCTACTTCTCGCCCCGCAACGCGGAGTTCGAGTGGGACTACAAGGACCAGCCGCCCGAGTTCTGGAACCACTTCACGACCGAGGCGGGCCCCGGGGAGCACGTGCGCGTCCAGCCGCTGCTCGACTGGACCGAGATCGACATCTGGCGCTACCTCGACCGGGAGAAGGTGCCGCTGCCGGGGATGTACTTCTCCAGGAACGGCATGCGCTACCGCTCGCTCGGGTGCATGCCGATCTCGAAGCCCGTCGAGAGCAACGCCGCGACGATCGACGACATCATCGAGGAGCTGAAGGTGACCAAGGTGTCCGAGCGGGCCGGCCGCGCCCAGGACCACCACGAGCGCAATGCGATGCAGAAGCTTCGCGCGAAGGGCTTCATGTGATTACCAAGATGAGCAACCTTTCCGCCACCGACCTTCCCTCCCCCGCCGTGACCCCCCTCGCCCCGCCCGCGTCCGTGGACGTCGAGCGGCCCGCCGGGACCGGCCACCTGAACCTGGTCGTCGTGGGCCACGTGGACCACGGCAAGTCGACCTTGATCGGCCGCCTGCTCTTCGACACGCACTCGGTGCCCGACGGCAAGGCCGAGAGGATCGAGGCTGCGTGCAAGGCCGAGGGCATGGAGTTCGAGTACGCATTCCTGATGGACGCGCTCCTTGAGGAGCAGGCGCAGAACATCACGATGGACACGACGCGGGTGCCGTTCCGCACCGAGCGGCGCTCCTTCACGATCATCGACGCGCCCGGCCACAAGGAGTTCCTGAAGAACATGATCACCGGCGCGGCGAGCGCCGACGCGGCCGTGCTGCTGGTGGACGCCCAGGAGGGCCTGCGCGAGCAGACCCGCCGCCACTGCTTCCTCCTGTCGCTGCTCGGGCTGCGCCAGATCGTGGTCGCCGTGAACAAGATGGACCTGGTCGACTACCGGCCGGAGGTCTTCGAGGCGATCCGCGCCGAGCTGGGCGCGTTCCTCGCCAAGCTGGGCGTCGAGCCCGCCCACTTCATCCCCATCTCGGCCAAGTTCGGCGAGGGTCTCCTGCGCCACAGCACCCAGACACCCTGGTACCGGGGGCCCACGCTCCTCGAGGTGCTCGAGAGCTTCCGGGCGAACCCGCCCGCCTCGGGCGGCCCGCTGCGGGTTTCGGTCCAGGATGTCTACCGCTTCGACGCTCGGCGCATCGTGGCCGGGCTGGTCGAGTCCGGCAGCCTCTCGGTCGGCGACGAGATCGAGTTCGCCCCGGGCGGCAAGAGGAGCCGCATCAAGTCCATCGAAACGTGGCCCCAGTCGAACCCCCCGCCGCGCGGCCCCGTGGGCTCGGGCCGCGAGGTCGCCCTCACGCTCGAGGACGAGCTCTTTGTCGAGCGCGGGCAGATCGCCTCGCACCTCTCCGACAAACCGCACGAGGCGCGCGCCTTCACCGCCCGCGTGTTCTGGATCCACGACGAGCCGCTCAGGTCCGGCGAGCTGGTGGCCCTCAAGCTCGGCACGCAGCGAGCCGAGGCACGGGTGCTCGGCGTCCAGCGCACGCTCGACGCGGTCACGCTCGAGATCGGCACCGGAACGAGCGAGGTCAAGGTGCACGAGGTGGCCGAGATCCGCCTGCGCGTGCGCAAGCCGATCGCCTTCGACGTGGGCGGCAAGGTGCCGTCACTCGGCAGGTTCGTGATCATGCGCGGCCGGCGCATCGCCGGCGGAGGCGTCATCGACTCCGTCGTGTCGGAGGCCCCGGAGGGCAACGGCGCGACGCCCATCAGCCGCACGGCCATCCTCGGCCACCGCGGCTGCATCGTGTGGATGACCGGCCTTTCCGGCTCGGGGAAGTCCACGCTCGCCCAGGCGCTCGAGCAGCGCCTCCTCGGCTCGGGCGTCCTCTGTGCCATCCTCGACGGCGACGTGCTCCGCACCGGCCTCAGCCGCAACCTGGGCTTCTCCCCGGACGACCGAAGCGAGAACCTTCGCCGGGCGACCGAGCTGGCGATCCATCTCGCCAACGCGGGCGTGGTCGTCATCGCGGCGCTGATCTCCCCCTTCCGGGCCGACCGTGCCTCCGCGGCCGAGCGCGCCAAGGAGAAGGACGTGCCGTTCGCCGAGGTGTTCATCAACGCGCCGCTCGCCGTCTGCGAGCGCCGCGACCCGAAGGACCTCTACAAGAAGGCCCGAGCGGGCAAGATCCCGCAGTTCACCGGCATTGACTCGCCCTACGAGCCGCCGCTCGCCCCCGACCTCGAGGTGCGCACCGACCGCGCCTCGGTGGACGACCTGGTCGAGCGCCTAGTGCAGCTCACGCTCAGCCTCTCCAAGCCCGCGGACCCCGCGGGCGGCGGCGCGCACATATGAGCTGCGGGGTGGTCTACCTTGTGGGTGCGGGCCCCGGAGATCCGGAGCTGCTCACGCTCAAGGCGCGCCGCCTCCTGGGCGAGGCGGACGTCGTGGTCTACGACCACCTGGTCCACCCCGAGCTGCTCGAGATGACGCGCCCCGGCTGCGATCGGGTGTTCGCGGGCAAGAAGGGCGGCGGCTTCTGCAAGCCCCAGGGCGAGATCGACGAGATGCTTGTGCGCCTGGCCCTGGAGGGCCGCCAGGTCGTGCGCCTGAAGGGCGGCGACCCGTTCGTGTTCGGGCGGGGCGGCGAGGAGGCCTCGGCGCTCGCGGCCGCGGGCGTTCCCTTCGAAATCGTGCCCGGCGTCACCTCGGCCCTCGCGGCCGCAGCCTACTCCGGCATCCCCCTCACCCACCGGCTTCACAACTCCTCGATCGTGCTGCTGACCGGCCACGAGGATCCGGCCAAGCCCGGGGCCTCCGTGCGCTGGGAGGACTACGCGCGGCTGAACGCCACGCTCTGCATCTACATGGGCGTGCGCAACCTGGAGACCATCGCCCGCCGGCTGCGAGACGGCGGCATGGAACCGTCGACGCCGGCGGCCATCATCCAGTCGGCCACGACCGAGGGCCACCGCACGCTCCTCGGGACCCTTGAGAACCTGCCCGCGCTCAGCGCCGAGCATGCGGTCGAGGCCCCCGCGATGATTATCATCGGCGATGTCGCCGCGTACGCGCAGAAGCTGGCCTGGTTCGACCCGTCGCGCCACCTGGCGCACGTGCCATGAGGATCGCGCTCGTCGACAACGGCTCGCTGGAGGCGGCGGCGCACGAGAGCCTGCGGGCCGCCGCCGAGGCAATCGGCTCGCGGTGCGGCCTCCCGGTGGATGCGGTGTCCTGGAAGCACAGCGACCGCATCCCTGCGGGGCTCCTCGCGGGGGGGCCGGCCGTGACGCTCGGCTCCTGGGTACGTTCCCAGGCGGCGCGCGGGGAGCGCGAGCTGCTGGTCATCCCGTTCTTCATCAGCGCGCAGGGGGCGATCGGCTCCTCCCTGCGGCGCGACCTCGAGGCGCTCCGCGACGAGGTCGGCGGCTTCGACTTGTCGTTCACCGAAAGCCTGGGCGCGGGCACCGTGCTCGCCGACATCGTCGCCGACCGCGTGCGCTCGGCCGCCGCCGCCCTGGGCGCAACCCGCGTCCCGGTCGTCGTGGTCGACCACGGCGGGCCGTCCGAGGCGTCCGCGGCGGTGCGCAACCGCGTGGCCGACGCCGTGCGTGCGGCGCTCGGAGGCCTCGCGGAGCGGGTCGTGGCGGCGTCGATGGAGATGCCCGAGGGTCCGGGCTTCGACTTCAACCGGCCGCTCCTGGGAGACCTCCTCGGCTCGCCAGGCTACGACCGGGGCGACGTCGTGATCGCGCCCCTCTTCCTATCGCCCGGCAGGCATGCGGGCCCGGGCGGCGACTTGCACCAGATAGCGGCCGAGGCGGCAGCGAGGTCCCCGGCGCTGCGCTGCCACTTCACCGAGCTTGTGGGCTCCCACCCGCTTGCCATCCACACTCTGGCACGCGCCCTCACCCGCGCCCTGCGCGTACCCTCCCCCTCATGAGCGACACCCTCGACGTCCCGCCGGCACCGCTTCACAAGAACGAGCACCTGAAGGCAGAGAGCCGCTTCCTGCGCGGCCACATCCGCCAGGACCTCGACGATGCCTCGACGGGCACGATCTCAGAGGACAGCGCCCAGCTCACCAAATTCCACGGGGTCTATCCCCAGGACGACCGCGACCTGCGCGCCCAGCGCCGCAAGGAGGGCAAGGAGCGGGCCTACAGCTTCATGGCCCGCATCCGCGTGCCCGGCGGCGTGTGCACGCCGGCCCAGTGGCTGACGATGGACTCCCTCGCGGAGAGCCACGGCAACGGCACGCTCAAGCTCACCAACCGGCAGGCGTTCCAGCTGCACGGCGTCATCAAGAGCAAGCTTCGCTCGACGATCCGCGAGGTGAACCGCGCGCTCCTAGACACGCTCGCGGCCTGCGGCGACGTCAACCGCAACGTGATGTGCAATCCGAACCCGTACCTCTCACGCCTGCACGCCGAGACGCTCGAGATCGCTCGCCTCGTCGCGACGAGGCTCCTGCCCAAGACGCGCGCCTACCACGAGCTCTGGGTGGACGACTCGCTCGTCGCGGGCGGCGAGCCCGAGGACGAGGAGCCGCTGTACGGCCAGACATACCTGCCCCGCAAGTTCAAGACGGCCTTCGCCATCCCCCCCAGCAATGACGTCGATGTCTTCGCGAACGACCTCGGCTTCATCGCGATCGTGAACGACCAGGGCGGCCTGGCCGGCTTCGACGTGACGGTCGGCGGGGGCATGGGCATGTCCCACAACCAGACGGCGACCCACCCGCGGCTCGCCGACGTGCTCGGCTTCTGCACGCCCGACCAGGTGGTCGACGTGGCCGAGAAGATCGTGACCGTGCAGCGCGACTTCGGGGACCGCACGGACCGCAAGCACGCGCGGTTCAAGTACACGGTCGAGGACCGCGGCCTCGTCTGGATCCGCCGCGAGGTGGAGCGCCGGCTCGGCTGGGAGCTCGGCAGCCCGAGGCGCTTCGAGTTCACGAGCACGGGGGACCGCTACGGCTGGACCGAGGGTCCAAACGGGGACGCCCACTTCACGGTGTTCATCGAGAACGGCCGCGTGAAGGACGCGACCAAGGCGGCGCTGCGCGAGATCGCGAAGGTCCACACGGGCGACTTCCGGCTGACCGCGAACCAGCACCTGATGATCGCGAGCGTGACACCCCAGGCGCGGCCGCTGATAGACTCGCTGCTCGTCCAGCACGGCCTCGACCACGCGCACAACGCCACCGGCCTGCGCCTGAACGCGATGGCCTGCGTCGCGCTCCCAACCTGTGGGCTCGCGCTCGCGGAGAGCGAGCGCTACCTGCCCGAGCTGGTGACCGAGCTCGATGCCGAGGTCGAGGCCGCGGGCCTGCGCGACGACGCCATCGTGATCCGCATGACCGGCTGCCCCAACGGCTGCGGGCGGCCGTTCCTCGCCGAGATCGGATTCGTCGGCAAGGCGCCGGGCAAATACAACATGTACCTCGGCGCCGCCTTCAACGGCTCGCGCCTGAACTGCCTCTACAAGACCTCCGTGCCCTCCCACGAGATCGTCGGCATTGTGCGGCCGCTGCTGCGACGCTACGCGGGGGAGCGCCTGCCGGGCGAGCGCTTCGGGGACTTCGCCATCCGGGTCGGGCTCGTTCGGCCCACCGGAACGGGGGCCGACTTCCACGACGCGGAGCCGACCGCGGCGCCGGCCTAGGCGGACCTCGGGAGCCGAAAATGGAACGGGCCGCCTACCCTAGGCGGCCCGTCTTACCATGCTAACTTACCCTAGTGTACCCTATAAGGGTGATGTGGGGCGCTAGGCGCCCGCACACCTGACCCGCCAGAAAAGACGCGGGAGGAATGAAAGGGTTTCACGGGACGCGAAAATAATTTCGGCCTCAGGCAAACCCGTGGGGTGTGAACTCGGTTCCGGAGCCGCCCGCGGGGGGCTTCCGGGGCTTGGGCTCGACCCAGAGCCGGGACAGGTACTCCGCTAAGTTCTTCATGCTGGTGCGCTTGAGTCCGTAGGCGCGCACAGCCTCCTTGATGGACGCCACCACGGCGCTGCGCTCCTCATAGTAGCGCCACAGCTCCGCATCCAGCCGGCCCACGGCCTGTGAGGGCTCGGCGGCCCCTGCGTTTAGGGCCCGAACTTTATTCTGCCAGAAGTGTCTCTCCTCCGGATGGGACACAATATAGTCGTGAAGGGTCTGCTCCAGGCGGTTGAGGCTCACGCCGACAACCTGCGCGGCAGCGGCCCTTTAACAACTGTAAAACCCCCGTCAACCATGGGATTGCATTCGCAGCCCGATCGTGGTTAGGCTCCGCCTCCAGTAGTTACTCTAAACATACCCCCCTACAACCATGTGGCCCAAACTCAAAGAGCAGTTGCCTGCTATCCTCCTCACCGCGGTCCTGATTTCGGGAGCCGCGTTCTGGCTGCATACCCAGACCGTCGCAGAGATGTCGGCGAAGCAGGAGGCGCAGCTCGCCCCGCTACGCGAGCAGAATGAGGCCCTGAAGGCCTCGGCAGAGGAAAACCGCCGCAGCATCGAGGCCACCAACAAGCTGCTGAAGGACGCGATCTCGAAGCGCGAGGCGGATATGTTCCGCACAGACGAGGAGATCCAGAAGTTGAACGGGCAGCGCATGGACGCCCTGGCCGAGGCGATCGCCAAGAAGGTGCAGCCCTACAACCCGCTGCCGAAGAGCCCCGAGGAGGCCGAGAAGATGCAGAACGAGCAGGTCGACAAGGTCTCGTCGAGGCTCGCCATCAAGATCCAGCCGATCCTGGCCGAGATGTCCAAGGACCAGAACCTGACCCGCGAGTCGCTTGAGAAGTACAGCCAGAAGATCTCCGACCAGGTCGGCACCGCGCTGACCGCGGAGATGGCCCGCAACCAGAAGCTCAACAACAACCTCCAGGAGACGCAGGCCGCAGCGGCCGACGCCCTGAAGTTGAACCACGAGCTCACCGCACTCTACATCAGCACCTTCAAGGACCAGGGCATCGTGACCCGCCTGCTCATGCTGCCGGCCAACGTCGTGAAGGACGCTTCGAACTTCAGCATCATCACGAGCAACGACCGCAAGCAGGTCGAGCAGGACCTGATCAACAAGGAGAACGACATCGAGAAGCGCCTGGCGGACATCCAGGCCCAGGCCCCGAAGAGCTGAACCCGGGACGCCGCGCTAAGGCGCGGCGAAGCGCATCGGGAGCATGGCAGCGTCCTGCATCCCGTGGATGATCTTCTTGTCGGGCGGGCAGAACGTCGCGAGGCCGCCGGCGAGGCGCGCCTTGCCGCCCACAACGAAGTAATACGGGCACAGCCTCAGGCGCCCGTCGACCTCGCGAAGCTCGTGCGGCTCCGCCGTGTCGTACACGGCGTGCCTGACCCGGCGCGGCTTGCGGTAGGCCTGAAGGACGTGGAGGCTCGTGGGGGCGAGCGCGAGGGCCCGCTCGACGCCCTCCTGCCATTCCTCGCGCGAGCAGTCGCTGCCCAGCACCACGCTGCGGGCACCCCACGCCGTCTCGTGGAAGCCGCTGATCTTGATGATCAGGTCGCGCTCCTTCTGGGTGGCCGAGATGAGGTCCCTCCAGCTCGTGAGGGCGCGGCCCGCCGCACGCGGGCCGTCAAGCACCGCACCCGGGGGCAGCGGCGCCGGGTCGATGATCCACGAGGGAGGGATCAGCGCGCGCAGGAGCTTGAGCGAGCGGCCGGGGATCGCCTCCTCCCAGAACTCCTGGAGCCGGTGGTGGTGGAAGAGGGCAAACGCGAGCTTCTCCTCCTGGAACGTGCGCATTGGCGGCGCGATCGCGACCTCGCCCGCGGCCCACGCCTCCAGGATATACGGGGCCGTCTGGATGCTCGCCAGGTCGAAGAGCTCGAAGAAGCGGTAGATGATATCGATCTTTTCGGGGTTGCCCTCCACGTCGAAGAAAAGAGCGCCCCCGAGCGGGAACACGTCCTCGGGCGCCATGCAGAACACCCGGTGCCCCAGCACCTGGAGCTGCTGCGCAAGCCACTCCATCTCGGGCCGGTAGGTCGCCGCCTCCTCGCTGACGACGAGCGCGATCAGGGGGTTCGGGAACTCGGGGCGCAGGGCCGCCAGCGAGGCGTGGAAGGCCTTGATCATGGCGTCCGCGGAGCCCACGAGCCCGGGCGCGTCCGCGTAGAGCCGGTTCAGGAAGGCCGTGAGCCCGATGCCGCCGGGGACCGAGTCTAGCTCCGTCATGACGAAGCCGTCGTCGGTCAGGAGCAGGTCGGGTCGGAGCACCGTCGGGTACCTGCCGCGGTTCTTGGGGTCGCGGCCATGCTCGATCAGGAGCTGGGGCTTGCCTCGCTCGAGGTATTCGGCCACCCAGGGGGCCACGAGCGGCTTGTTGCGAAGCAGGTTCTTTCCGCCGGCCGAGCGCAGGTAGAGCGTCTCTAGGGCCTGGTGGAACTCGAGCGAGGCCGCGCCGATCGCCTCCAATTGCTCGGCCTGCGGCGCCGGGATCGGCCAGGCGTCAGGCGACAGCCGCCAGGTCTTGTCCTCAAAGAGCGACTGCCCGGCGAAGGCGGCCTTCAGGGCCTCGTGGGAAAGGGGGGGCATGGCGGGCGGGATCAGTCCTCGATCTGGATGTCCTTGTTGCGGTGCCGGGGGCTGCCGGCGCGAAGCCAGGCCGTGATGAAGCTGTCCAGGCCGCCGTCGAGGACACCCTGCGTGTCGCTCGTGCTGTAGCCGGTGCGCAGGTCCTTCACCATCTGGTAGGGCTGCAGCACGTAGCTGCGGATCTGGCTGCCCCAGCCGATCTCGCCCTTCTCCCCGTAGAAGCGCTCCATCTCGCTGCGCTGCTCGTCCAGGCGCTTCTCGTAGAGCCTGGACTTGAGCACCGTCATGGCGCTCGCCCGGTTCTTGATCTGAGAGCGCTCGTTCTGGCAGACGACGACGATGCCGGACGGCAGGTGGGTCAGGCGCACGGCCGAGTCGGTCGTGTTGACGCCCTGCCCTCCCTTGCCCGAGGAGCGGTACACGTCGACGCGGATCTCACTCTCGGGGATCTCGATCTCGATGTCCTCGTTGATCTCGGCGATCACGTCCACGGCGCAGAAGGACGTGTGGCGGCGCTTGTTGGAGTCGAAGGGGCTGATGCGCACGAGGCGGTGCACGCCGCGCTCGGCCTTCGCGTAGCCGTAGGCGTTCTCGCCCTTGATGAGAAGGGTCGCCTTGGTGATGCCGGCCTGGTCGCCGACCTGCACGTCCTGGACCTCGACCTCGAAGCCCCGGCGCTCGGCCCAGCGGTTGTACATGCGGAAGAGCATGTCGGCCCAGTCGCAGGACTCGGTGCCGCCGGCGCCGGCCTGGATGGAGAGGAAGGCGTTGTTGCGGTCGAACTGCCCGTTCAGGAACGAGGCGATCTCGAGCTTGTCGAGCTCCGCGGCCATGGCCCCGGTCGTCTCCTCGATCTCGTGCTCGTAGACCTCCCGCTCGTCCGGCGCGGACGCCTCGACAAGCTCGAGCATGACGTCCGAATCCTCGACCTTCTTCTGGAAGGCGACGACCGGCAGCACGGCGCGCTTGAGGCCGTTCAGCTTGCCGATGTGCTTCTGGGCGCGCTCGTTGTTGTCCCAGAACCCCGGCTCGCCCATCTGGCCCTCGAGGGCCTCTATCTCCCGACGCTTTTGGTCGACGTCAAAGAAACCTCCACAGGTGGCCTGCGCGCTTCTTGATGTTCTCTATCTGGTTGAGCGTCTCGGGGGAGATCATGGTGAGGGAGACCACTAAATGCGTCCCGGGCCCCGACAGCAAGCGGACAAGAGCGGCGACAAACCCCCGGGCCGCCTTGCGGCCGCCGCGCACCCTGGGCTAGGGTCTCCCCCACATCCCCGAACACATGATCCAACGCACCTTGGGCAAGAACGGCCCCCACGTCTCAGCTCTCGGCCTCGGCTGCATGGGCATGAGCGACTTCTACGATCCGGCCGGCATGGACGATGCGGAGTCGATCCGCGTCATCCACCACTTCCTCGACAAGGGGGGAAGCTTCCTCGACACGGCCGACGCCTACGGGCTCGGCCGCAACGAGGAGCTGGTCGGCCGGGCGATCGCGGACCGGCGCAGCGCGGTCGTGCTCGCGACGAAGTTCGGGCTTTGCCGGGGGCCCAAGGGGGAGTTCCTCGGCGTGCGCGGGGACCCGCAGTACGTGCGCGAGGCCTGCGACGCGAGCCTGCGGCGCCTGAAGGTCGAGACCATTGACCTCTACTACCAGCACCGCGTCGACCCGAAGGTGCCGATCGAGGACACCGTGGGCGCGATGGCGGAACTCGTGCGCGCGGGCAAGGTGCGCCGCATCGGGCTGTCCGAGGCGGCCCCGGCCACGATCCGCAGGGCCGTGGCCGTACACCCCGTCGCGGCGCTCCAGACCGAGTATTCGCTCTGGAGCCGCGATCCCGAGGACGGTATCCTCGCGACCGTCCGCGAGCTCGGCATCGCCTTCGTGGCGTACAGCCCCCTCGGCCGGGGCTTCCTGACGGGCCAGTTCAAGGCGCCGGAGGACCTTCCGGCGGACGACTACCGCCGCAACAGCCCGAGGTTCCAGGGCGAGAACTTCCAGAGGAACCTGGACCTCGTGGGCAAGATCCGCGAGCTCGCCGCCGCCAAGGGCTGCACGCCGAGCCAGCTGGCTCTCGCCTGGGTGCTCGCCCAGGGCGACGACATCGTCCCGATCCCGGGGACAAAGCGCATGAAGTACCTGGACGAGAACCTGGGGGCGCTCGACGTCCGACTGGACGCGGCGGACCTCGCGGCCATCAGCGCCGCCCTGCCCGCGGGCTCGGCCCAGGGCACGCGCTATCCCGCCCAGACGATGGCGGCGGTCAACCGCTGAGGGGCTCGGCGGGGGCCTCCGGTCCGGTCCCCACGAGCACCGTCTCCTCGTGGTCGAGGAGCGACAGCAGCGGGTGGTGGACCTCGTCGATGATGGCCCCGCTGTGCCAAAGTCGGTTGATCGCGTCCCGCTCGGCCCGCAGCGCGGCCAGGTGGTAGCGGCGTCCTGCGGCCTGGCGCTCCCGCGCGCTCGCGCGCGTCTCGCCCTCGCTCGCGAGCTCCGCCAGGCGCAGCTCGTACTCGGCGATCACGTGGCCCAAGGCGGACATCTGGTCGTCGGTCGTGGCCGCCGCCTCCAGGGCGCGCAGTTCCTCGAGGCCGGCCTCGACCGCGCTCATGCGCGCCAGTCGCTCCTCCCCGGCGCGCGTCTCGTCCTCACGCAGGCCCAGGGCGCGGATCAGCGCCTCCAGGGTCGTTCCCTGCACGAGGAGTGTCGTTGCGATGACGCCGAAGGACAGGAAGATCACGATGTCGCGACCGGGAAACGGGGCGCCGCCCGGCAGGTAGAGCGGGATCGACAGCGCGGCCGCGAGGGTCACCGCGCCGCGCATGCCCGCCCATCCGCAGACCAGCACGGCCCGGGGGCTCGCGGGCACCTCGCGGCGGCGCACACTCGGCAGGAGGAATGGCACGTAGGTGCCGGGAAACATCCACAGCAGGCGCCCGACCATCGCCGTCCCGGCCACGGCGGCCGTCAGGCCCAGCAGCTGCAGGCCCGAGAACTGGTGGCTCACGGCCGCCAGGACCGAGGGGAACTGCAGCCCGAGGAGCAGGAAGGCGAGGCCGTTCAGCCAGAAGAGCACCGTCTCCCAGACCCGGTACGCCGTCTGGCGCGCCTCGACGTCCATGCGCACCGGGTCGCGCCACCCCGCGTAGAGGCCGGCGGCGACGACCGAGAGCACCGCGGAGAGCCCGAGGCGGTCGGCCAGGAGGTAGGCGGCGTACGGCGTCATGAGCGAGAGGGTGGCCTCGACCGTGGGGTCGCTCGACTGCAGGTGGCGGATCAGGTCGCGCAGCTTGCCGATCGCGTAGCTGACCGCGAGGCCCAGGAGGAAGCCGCCGCTCGAGAGCACCACGAAGTCGAGCAGCGCTGCGCGCAGGGAGAAACCCCCGACGACGCAGGCGGCGATCGCGAACTTGAAGGCGACGAGCCCGGTGGCGTCATTCATCAGGCTCTCGCCGCTCAGGACGGTGCTCAGGCGATTCGGCACCTTCAGCCGCTCGGTGATGGCGCTGACGGCCACGGCGTCGGTGGGCGATACGACCGCGCCGAGCGCCATCGCCATCGCGACCGACAGCCCGGGGACGAGGAAGTGCGCGACATAGCCCACCGCGAGCGTCGTGAAGGCCACCAGGCCGATCGCGAGGGTCAGGATCGGCCTCTTGGCGCGCAGGAACTCGCGGATCGGCATCAGCCAGCCGTCGGCGAAGAGCAGCGGCGGCAGGAAGCAGACGAAGAAGAAGCCGGGATCGAGCTGCACCCGGGGGAAGCCCGGCAGGAAGGCGGCCCCGACGCCCCCCGCAATGTAGGTGATCATCTGGGGCCAGGGCAGCCAGCGGCCCACCACGCTCAGCCCCGCGATCAGCAGCAGGAGCAGCAGCGCATGCTCGAACTCGGCGAGCCCGCTCACGACGACAGGTCGGCCTCCGCCTTGCGCTTCTTGCGCTCCCAGTACCAGGCGATCCAGATGCAGGCCTCGTAGAGGAGGTACAGCGGCACCGCCATGGCGACCTGCGTGACCACCTCGGGCGTCGTGAGGACGGCGCCCAGGATGAGCGAGAGCACCGCCACGTGGCGGCGGTACTGGGCGAGCTGCTCATGGGTGAGGACGCCGATCTTCACCAGGAAGAGGACGACCAGCGGGAACTGGAAGCCGAGGCCCATGCCGAAGATGAACTTGCAGGTGAAGTTGATGTACTCCTCCGCCCTCCAGTCCTGCGCCGAGAACCCGAGGAGCTCGGAGTACTGCACCGAGGCGCGCAGCGCCACGGGCAGCAGCAGGAAGTACGTCGCCAGGACGCCCGCCAGGAACAGCGCCACCGACCAGCTGAGCCAGCTGAAGATGACGCTGCGCTCGCGCAGGTTGAGGGCGGGCAGGATGAAGCCCCCGATGAAGTAGATCCAGAACGGCGAGGCGATGGCGAGCGCCGCGAAGAGTGCCACGTGGAAGGCCACCATGAAGGCCTCTGCGGGGCTGAAGTTGTGGAGCTTGATCTCGACCGTGTCCGGCCTGGCGGAGGGCGGCTCCATCGTCAGCGTCATCACCTGCTCCTTGCCCATCGGGGCCGTGCCGACGCGGAAGACGACGTTCGGGGCATCGCCGGGAGGCAGCCCCGGGAACTGCTCGCGCGTCACCTCGTAGGGGCCGAGCTTCGCCGAGCCGATCTCGAGCGTCACGGTCGGCTTCGGCTTCTCGAACATGTGGATGTGGCGCAGGGGCTCCTCGAGCACCTTCACGAGCCACGGGCTCAGGAACAGGCAGGCGACAAGCGCGACGCAGATCGCGATGCCCGAGCGCACGAGGGCCGTGCGAAGGTCCGCCAGGTGGCCCCAGAAGGACTTGCGGTGCCCCCCGTCGTCGATCTCGGCGTTCGCCTCTGGCACGTCGTCGGGCACGGGGGGAAGGCGCTACTCGCGCAGGATGCCGGCCGCCTTCTCGGCGAGGAAGCTCTTGTAGGCCGCGGCCACGCCCTCGCGCAGGCCGATGCGCGCGCTCCATCCGAGCGAGGCCATCCGCGACACGTCGAGGAGCTTGCGCGGCGTGCCGTCGGGCATCTTCGAGTCCCAGGTGATGCGGCCCCGGTAGCCGATCGTCTCGGCCACCAGCTCGGTCAGCTCGCGGATCGAGACGTCGGTGCCGGTGCCCACGTTGATCCAGTCGGGCGGGTTCTCCTGGCCGAGCAGGAACGCGCAGGCGTCGGCCAGGTCGTCGACGTGCAGGAACTCGCGGCGCGGGGTGCCCGTTCCCCAGGCGACCACCTCGGGCAGCCCGGCCTCGCGGGCCTCGTGGAAGCGGCGGATCAGGGCCGGCAGCACGTGGGAGTTGCGGGGATGGTAGTTGTCGCCGGGCCCGTAGAGGTTGGTGGGCATCGCCGAGTGGAACAGGACCCCGTGCTGCTTGCGGTAGAACTGGCAGAGCTTGAGGCCGGCGATCTTCGCCACGGCGTAGGCCTCGTTGGTCGGCTCGAGCGGCCCGGTGAGCAGGCAGTCCTCGGTCATCGGCTGGGCCGCGTGCTTGGGATAGATGCACGAGCTGCCGAGGAAGAGGAGCCGCTTGACGCCCGCCTTCCAGGCGCCGTCGACGGCGCCCGAGGCGATGGCCAGGTTCTCGTGCAGGAACGCCGCCGGGTAGGTCGCGTTCGCGTGGATGCCCCCGACCCGTGCGGCGGCGATCACGGCGACGTCGGGCTTCTCGGCGGCGAGGAAGTCGCCCACCGCGCGCGCGTCGGTCAGGTCGAGCTGCGAGCGGCTGCGAAGGAGCAGCTCCGCGCCGGGCTCGCGGGACAGGCGGCGCACCAGCGCCGAGCCCACCATGCCGGTGTGGCCTGCGATGTAGATTCGGCTCACGGGCTCGGGAGCTTCGAGATCTGGGACTCGCGCTTGGCGAGTTCGAGGTCGTGCTCGACCATGATCTTCACCAGCTCCTTGAAGCGGACCCTGGGCTTCCAGCCGAGCTGCTTCTCGGCCTTGGCCGGGTTGCCGATCAGGAGCTCCACCTCGGCCGGCCGCTCGTAGCGCGAGTCGTGCTGCACGTACTTCTCCCAGTCGAGGCCCACGTGCCCGAAGGCCTCGCGGCAGAAGTCGCGCACGCTGTGCGTCTCGTTCGTCGCGACCACGTAGTCGTCGGGCTTCTCCTGCTGGAGCATGAGCCACATCATCTCGACGTATTCCTTGGCGTAGCCCCAGTCGCGCTGGGCGTCCAGGTTGCCGAGGTAGAGGGACTGCTGGAGGCCGACCTTGATGCGCGTGGCCGCACGGGTGATCTTCCTCGTAACGAAGGTCTCGCCGCGGCGGGGCGACTCGTGGTTGAAGAGGATCCCGTTGCTGGCGTGGAGGTTGTAGCTCTCGCGGTAGTTGACCGTCAGGTAATAGGCGTAGGCCTTGGCGCAGCCGTAGGGCGAGCGGGGCCAGAACGGGGTCACCTCGGTCTGGGGCACCTGCTGGACCTTGCCGAACATCTCCGAGCTGGAGGCCTGGTAATAGCGGACCTTCTTCACGAGCCCCGCCTCGCGGATCGCCTCGAGGATGCGCTGCGCGCCGAGGGCGTCGACGTCGCCGGTGTACTCGGGGATGTCGAAGGACACCCGCACGTGCGACTGGGCCCCCAGGTTGTAGATCTCGTCGGGCTGGAGCTCGTAGAGGAGCTTCACCATCTGGACCGAGTCGGCCAGGTCGCCGTAGTGCAGGAACAGGCGCACCCCGTTCACGTGGGGATCGCTGTAGAGGTGGTCTATGCGGCTCGTGTTGAAGGTGGAGGCCCTGCGGATGATTCCGTGCACCTCGTAGCCCTTCTCCAGGAGCAGCTCGGCCAGATAGGAGCCGTCCTGGCCCGTGATTCCAGTGATGAGGGCTTTCTTCATGAAGCGGAGATATAAGCGCAGCCCAGAGGCGGCGGGCAAGCCCGCATCGCGCCCCGAGGCGAGGCGTCAGCCCAGGGACCTGAGCAGCCTCTCCAGCTCGGCGCGCTTGGCCTGCTGGTCGGCGAGCTGCTTCCTGGCGCCCTCCAGGACCGCGGGGGGCGCCTTGCTGACGAAGGCCGTGTTCGCGAGGCGGGCCTCGGTGCCGGCGATGTGCTTGCCCAGGGCCTCGAGTTCCTTCGCGAGGCGCGCCCGCTCGGCCGCGGGGTCGACGGTGGAGGCCAGGTCGAGCGCCACCGTGCCGAGCGGCGTCACCGCGGCGGAGGTGCCGTCCACGTCGTCCCGGCGGGCGATCTCCGAGGCGCCGGCCATGCGCAGGAGCTTGGCGTAGTTCTCGGAGACCGTCGCCCAGGCGGCGTCGTCGCACTTCACGATGAAGCGGACGTCCCTGCGGCTCGCCACCCCGCGCTCGGCCTTGAGGGCGCGGGCCTGGGAGACGAACACCTTCATGCGCTCCACCAAGGCGGCCTTGGTGACGTCGGGTCGCACCCCGAGGAGGGTCAGCGAGGAGGCCGACTGCGAGGCGTCGTCCACGTGGACGTAGGAGATCGATCGGGCCTCGGGGCCGCCGTAGCCGAGCTGCAGCCAGAGCTCCTCGGTGATGAACGGGATGAAGGGGTGCAGCATCACGAGCAGCTGGCGCAGCACGAAGTCCTGGATCGCGAGGCAATTGGCCCGGGTGTCCTCGGCCTGGAGCTTCGACTTCGAGACCTCGACATACCAGTCGCAGAAGTCGTTCCAGAAGAACCCGTAGAGGGCCTGCGCCGCCGCGCTGAACTCGAACTCGTAGAAGCACCGGTCGACCTCGCGGATGGTCGTCAGCAGGCGCTGCAGGATCGCGTGGTCGTCGGCGTCGAAGAGCCGGGCGTCCAGGCGGGGCAGGATCGTCGCGAGCGAGCTGTTGTCGCCGGCCGGCCCGCTCATCTGGCGGAAGCGGCAGGCGTTCCAGAGCTTGTTGCAGAAGTTCTTGCCGCTCTCGATGCGGTCCTCCTGGAAGCGGATGTCCTGGCCCTGGGGGGCGATGGAGACGATGCCGAAGCGCAGCCCGTCGGCGCCGTAGGTGTCGATCAGGTCGAGCGGGTCCGGCGAGTTGCCGAGGGACTTCGACATCTTGCGGCCCTGGGCGTCGCGGATGATGCCGGTGAAGTAGACGTTGTTGAATGGGATGCGCCGCTCGATCGGCTCGCCCGGGCGGACGAACTCGAGGCCGGCCATGATCATGCGGGCGACCCAGAAGAAGATGATGTCCGGACCGGTGACCAGGGTCGCCGTCGGGTAGAACGTCTCGAAGCCGGCCTGCGCCATCTCCTCGGGGTTCGGCCAGCCCAGGGTGGCGAACGGCCAGAGCCACGACGAGGCCCACGTGTCGAGGACGTCGTCCTCCTGGATCCAGTTCTCGGGATCGGCCGGCCCCTTGAGCGACACATGGATCTTCTTCGGATCCCTCAGATCACTCTCCGTTAGCTTTTCCTTGTCGATCCCCTTGGCGTACCAGACGGGAATACGGTGGCCCCACCAGAGCTGGCGGCTGATGCACCAGTCCTGGATGTTCTCCAGCCAGTGGAGGTACACCTTGCTCCAGCGCTCCGGGTAAAACTTGATCAAACCGTCGCGGACGGCACTCTTCGCCTCCTCCACCTTCGGGTAGCGCAGCCACCACTGCCAAGTGAGGCGCGGCTCGATCGGCACATCGGCCCGTTCGGAATAGCCCACGTTGTTGTGGTAGGCCTCCTCACCCACCAGGTTGCCCGAGGCTTTCAGCAGTTCCGCGGCCTTCTTGCGGGCGGCAAAGCGGTCCATCCCGGCCAGGTCCGGCCCGCCCAGCTCGTTCAGCGAGCCATCGGCGTTCAGAACGTCAATGATCGGCAGCTTGTGGCGCAGCCCCACCTCGAAATCCACCTTATCGTGAGCCGGGGTGATCTTGAGGGCACCCGAGCCGAACTCGCGGTCGACCGCCAGGTCGCCGATAATCGGAATCGCTGTCCGGTTGATCGGCCGCCAGACGGTCTGGCCGATGAGATCAGTATAGCGTGGATCCTCGGGATGCACCGCGATCGCGACGTCGCCGGGGATGGTCTCGGGCCGGGTGGTCGACACCTGGATGAAGTGGCCGGGCTTCGCCGTCAGCTCGTACTGCACCTTGTAGATCGTCCCCGTGACCGGCTTCATGATCACTTCCTCGTCGGACAGGGCAGTCAGAGACGCGGGGCACCAGTTCACCATCCGCTTGCCCCGGTAGATGTTTCCCCGATCAAAAAGGTCGACGAAGGTCTTGAGCACGGCGTCCGAGTACTTCGGGTCCATCGTGAACTGCGTGCGGTCCCAATCACAGGAGGCCCCGAGGGCCTGCAGCTGGTTCAAGATGATGCCGCCCTTCTCCGCGCGCCATTCCCACACCTTCTCCAGAAACTTTTCCCGGCCAAAGTCGTGGCGGGTCTTCTTGTCCTTCCGCAGCTGGCGCTCAACCACGGTCTGGGTGGCGATGCCGGCATGGTCGGTCCCGGGGATCCACAGGGCGTTTTTTCCCTCCAGGCGAGCCCGGCGGATCAGGATGTCCTGGATCGTGGCGTTCAGCACGTGGCCCATGGTCAGCACCCCCGTCACGTTCGGGGGCGGGATCACAATCGAGTACGGCTCGCCCGCGGCGTCCGCATGGCCGGCGAAGGCCTGCGCCTGCATCCAGGCAGCGTACCACTTCTTCTCCACCTCGCGCGGTTCGTAACTCTTTGTGATTTCGGGCATGAAGACGGTCACCTAACCAAGGCGGGGGGCGGGAGGCAAGATTCCCATTTTCACGATTTGCCAACGCGTGGGACACCTCCACGCTATCCAGTCCGATGCCCGAAACCCTCGAACAGCATGCAAAAGAACGGCTAACGTTCGACTGGAGTTCCTCTGTCGCCGAACGGGTGTCGCTTTGCAAGTTGTTCCTGAAGGAGGAGATGGAGGATCTGAAGTTGCGCCACGAGCAGGGCGGATCCGGGACCGAGGTGGCCCACGAGCGGGCGGGGATGATCGACCTGATGCTCGGCCGCCTCTTTGCAGTCGCCGATGCCTCCTACAACGCGACCGGCAAGCCCCGGCCGAGTGCCGTGGCGCTCGTGGCCCTGGGCGGCTATGGCCGCCGGGAGCTGTCCCCCTGGAGCGACATCGACGTCATGTTCCTTTACCCGACGAAGACCAAGGCCACAGCGATTGTCCCCTACCAGGAACACCTGACCCAGGAGATCCTCTACGTCCTGTGGGACCTGGGCCTCAAGGTCGGCCACTCCACCCGCACGGTCGACGACGTTTTCGTCGAGGCCAAGCGGGACATCCAGACGAAGACCGCACTCCTCGAGGAGCGCTTCATCGCCGGCTCGCTCGCCCTGTTCGAGTCATTCGACCAGGCCTACCGCACCTACTACAAGGGCGAGGACCCGAAGGCCTACATCGCCGCCCGCTTGGAGGACCAGGCCCAGCGCCGCGCCAAGTTCGGGGACACCGTTTTCAACCAGGAGCCCGACATCAAGAACGGCGTCGGCGGCCTGCGTGATTACCAAAACACCCTCTGGATGGCCCGCGTGAAGCTGGGCGTGATGACGGCCGACGACCTGGCGACCCAACACTACCTAAAACCCGAGGAGGCCGCGGAATTCCAGCGCGCGTACGACTTCCTCCTGCGCGTCCGCAACGAGCTGCACTTCGCGAGCCCGCGCCCGACCGACGTCCTGCGCCTGGACTCCCAGCCCAAGATCGCGCAGTCCCTGGGTTTCACCCAGGAGGACATGCTGGAGCGGGTCGAAAAGTTCATGCAGCAGTACTACCGCTGCGCGCAGGCGATCTACCAGACGTCCAAGGTAGTCGAGAGCCGGCTGGCCCTGTCGATCGGCCGGGACAGCAAGGGGGCGAAGACCTCGATCAGGGAGCAGGTCCGGGCCGGCCGCTTCACCAAAAGCAAGCGGATCGACGGCTTCATCCTGCGCGGCCGGGACCTGGCGGCGGAGACCCCTCGGGTCTTCCTGGATGACCCCGTCCGCCTGATCCGGGTTTTCCGGCACTGCCAGCAGCTGGACTGCCAGCTGGACTTCCACCTGGCCGAACTGATCCGCGACTCGCTGGACCTGATCGAACCGATCCGCGCCTCGCACGACGCCAGCGTCTGCTTCCGGTCGATCCTGTCGGACCTGGGGGCGGTGTACCCGGCCCTGTCGCGCATGCACGAGCTCGGGGTCCTGGGGAAATTCATCCCCGAGTTCGATGCCCTCACCTGCCTGGTCCAACACGAGTACTACCACCGGTATACGGCCGACGTCCATACCCTGGCCGCGATCCGGGAATTGGACCGGATTTTCACCGATGCCGAGCCGATCAGCGAGAAGTACCGCGAGGCCCTCCACGACATGGAGGATCCGGCTCTTCTGTACCTGACCCTGCTCCTTCACGACATTGGTAAGTCTGAAGGCATCCAGGGACATGCGGAATCAGGGGTCCGGCTGGCGGGGCCCCTGCTGGATCGTTTCGGCGTCTCCCCCGCCGGGAAGGATTTAGTCACGTTTGTAATCAAAAATCATCTCGCGATGGCACGATTCTGGCAGAAGCGGGATGTCGATGATCCGAAAACCACGGAAGCCTTTGCAGAACTTGCCGGAGACCCCGAACGTCTCAGGTACCTCTACGTCCACACTTTCTGCGACGCCCGCGGCACCTCGGCCGACCTTTGGAACAGCTACAAGGACACTCTCCATACGAGCTTGTATCGCTCTACGCTGGAACGATTAAAGCTAGGCTCGGCGCTTGACGCCAGCCACGAGCAAAAGAAGAAAATGAC
>CAIXHE010000132.1 GCA_903919205.1 uncultured Opitutaceae bacterium
GTCCAGGACCAGGCCGGTGCGCCTGCGGAAGAGCGGGCCGAGGCCCCGCCTCTCGAGGGAGGCGCACGCGCCGGCCGTGCGCCGGTCCTGCCAGACAAGCGCGCGGTGGAGGGCGCGCCCCGTGCGCCGGTCCCACAGCACGGTCGTCTCTCGCTGGTTCGCGATGCCCACGGCGGCCACGTCCCCGCGCGAGATCCCCGCCCTGCGCAGGGCCGCGAGGGCCACGCGCCGGGTCGTCTCCCATAGGTCCTCGGGGTCGTGCTCGACCCACCCCGGCCTGGGGAAGTGCTGCGCAAACTCCTCCTGGGCCGATGCGATCGCGCGGCCCCGCGGGTCGAAGAGGATCGCTCGGGAGGAGGTCGTGCCCTGGTCGAGGGCTAGGACACAGCGGCTCATGGGGTGGGGCGGCCCGGATCCTTGACGCGGGGCTCCGGTTGCGCAAGCCCGGTGCCCCAAACCCGAGCGAACATGCTCGCGCGTCCGGGGTCTGAGCCCTAGCTACTCTCGCGAAGCCATGAACCCGAACCGCCCCACCGCCCTTGCAGCGGCGCTCCTCGCCCTAGCGGCGGCCGGGTGCTCGACGACCCACGGCCCGCTGGCCCCGCAGGACTCGACCAAGTTCACGCTGAGCAACACCCACCGCTTCGCCGCCCTCGACCCGGCCTCGGAGGCCGCCGTCGATTGCACGGGCCTTCAGGCGGGCCTCCTCGCCGACGGGAGGCTCGAGGTGGTCGCCAACCTCAGGAACCGCCAGACCCGCCCGTTTCGCGTCCAGATCCGCAGCGTGTTCCTGGACGGCAAGGGCCTTCCGGCGACGCAGGGCGGCGCCTGGAGGTCCCTTCAGATCGGCCCGGGTGCCACGGAGGTCGTTCGCCTCGCCGCCGCGGACCCCAGTGCGGTGACCTACACGATCGAGGTTCGCGAGGCCCGCTGAGCGGATCCTCACTTCCTGTCCGGCGGCGGCGCCTGGACCGTCGTGTCCCGCGTGGCCTCGTCGATCTGCCTGAGCGCGGCATCCATCGAGGCCTTGTCCGCAGCCCGGCTGCGCACGACGGGTGACCCTCCCGAGAAGTCGATCGTCTTGCCGTCCTCGATCGGCACCTCGGGGGCGCCGCGCCGGACCCGGGTCTGGGAGACATACATCCCCAGCACCGCCGCGGTGGCGGCCAGCCCGATCGCTGCGGAACGCGCGCTTTTCAGGGTCAACGCAGGTAGCATTGGACATCGGGGCCGCCCTCGCAATAACTCTCGGCGATGCACGCCGTACTCAGGGAGTCACGGGCCACGCTCATGCTGGCCATCCCGATCACCATTGGCCAGATCAGCCAGATGCTGATGGGGCTTGTGGACAGCGTGATGATCGGCCGGACGGGCACGGTGCCCCTCGCGGCCTCGGCCTTCGGCGGGGGCGTCTTCAACGTGTTCTTCATCGTGGGCGTGGGGATGCTGACGCCGGTCGCGGTGTTCGCCTCGCGGGCGCGCGGGGCCGGCCGGCACCCCGAGGCCGGCGAATACCTGCGGCACGGCCTGGTGCTTGCCCTCGCGGCCGGCGTGGCCGAGGTCTCCCTCATGGTCCTTATCGGGCGGCACCTCAACTGGTTTGGGCAGCCGCCCGAGGTGATCGCCGCCGTGAACCCCTTCTTCTACCTTATAGGCGCGTCGCTGCTGCCGGTGCTCGCGTACCTCGCGCTGCGCCAGTTCGCGGAGTCGATGGGCCGGCCGTGGGTCCCCGTGATCGTCGTGCTGGCGAGCGTGGCCCTCAACATCTTCCTCAACTGGGTGTTCATCTACGGCAACCTGGGGTCGCCGCCCCTGGGACTCGCGGGCGCCGGGATCGCCACGCTCCTGGCGCGCATCCTCAGCTCCGCCGTCATCTACGTCTGGCTGCGCTTCGACCCCGCGATGCGCGAGGCTTGGCCGCGGCGCTGGTTTGCGCCCATCTCATGGGGGCGGCTGATGAAGATGCTCTCGATCGGCCTGCCGACGTCGGTGAGCCTGGCCTTCGAGACCGGGGCGTTCGCCATGGCGACCGTGATGATGGGCTGGCTCGGCGCCGTGCCGCTCGCCGCCCACCAGATCGCCCTGTCGTGCGCCGCGATGACGTTCATGATCCCGCTCGGCATATCCATCGCGCTCGGGATGCGCCTGAGCGCGGCCGTGGGCGCCGGGGAACACGACCGCCTCCGGCCCATGTGGGTGGGCGCGGCGGCCGCCGGGGCGGCCCTCTCGGTCGCCTTCACCGCGTTCTTCCTCCGGTTTGGTAGGGACGTGGCCACCCTCTTCGTCGTCGACCCGGGGGTGGTCTCCCTGGCCACCGTGCTGATCGTGATCGCGGCGGTCTTCCAGTTCTTCGACGGCGGCCAGGTGATCCATTCCGGGGCCCTGCGCGCGCTCACCGACGTGAAGGTGCCGACCGTGATCACGTTCGTCGCCTACTGGGTGATCGCCCTGCCGATCGCCTATGCACTCTGCTTCCACACCTCGCTCGGGCCCTCGGGCATCTGGCTGGGCCTCGCGCTCGGCCTCGCGGCGGCCTCGACCTTGCTCGCCTACCGCTTCTTCGCGCTCACCCGAGCCTAGCCAAGAGCCTCGCGCAGCGCCTCGATGATGTCCTCCGCCGGCTCGGTGCCCACGCAGAGCCGCAGGAGGTCGGGATCCAGCCCGTTGGCCTCCAGCTGCGCCCGTCCCTCGTCCGTGGTCACCAGGTCGTAGTGCGCGAGGTACATGAACGGGCAGATCAGGGTCGTGCGCATGCCGAAGCTGGGCCCCTTGGGGAGCCTCAGCCGGTCGTAGAAGGGCTCGAGGGGGCCCCGCAGCGAGAAGGAGATCATGCCCCCGGTCGCCCGCGGCGACCGGGCGATCTCCAGGTAGTGCTCGCGCGAAGCGCCCTCCAGCGCCCAGTGCACACTCCTCACCCGCGGATGCGAGCCTAGGAACGCGGCCACCCTGGGCGTGCCCTCCTCGATCCTATCGAGTAGGGAGCGGGTGTGCCCCACCTGGGCGGCGAGGCGGCGGAGGTCGCGCGCGTAGGGCGCCTCGTGCCGCGAGGCCACCGACCGGCGCAGCGCCCCGGCGTCCGGGGAGCGGGGGTTGACGGCGACCGCGCCCGCGATGAGGTCGCCGTCGCCTCCCGTGTACTTGGTGAGGCTCGTCGCCAGGAGGTCCGCATGGGGCAGCGCGTCGATGCTGAAGACCGACCCCAGGGAGGGGTCGAGCACCAGGCGCACGCCGTGGGATCGGCAGAGGCGGGCGAGCGCGGCCAGGTCGGGTGTCTGCACGAGGGGGTTGGACGGGATCTCGGCCAGCACGCCCGCGATCTCGTGGCCCCGTCGCTCGAAGAGTTCGCGGATCGCCGCCAGGTCCGTCACGCTGCGCACGTGGACGTAGTCCGCGGCCGACGGCGTGAATTTCTTGAGGATGGCGATCGTGTCGAGGTAGAGCCAGCCGAGTTGGACCCAGGCGGTACGGCCCCGGGCGGCCTGGACGTCGTTCACCGCGCTGAAGGCCGAGAACACGGCGTTCATGCCGCTGTTGGTCAGGAAGAGATCCGCGGCCGAGGCCTCCGAGAGCATGGGGCCCAGATGCCTGCGCACCTCCGACTCCGCGTCCCCCTCGAAGAGGGCCTCGGGCGCCGGGGCGGGGCCCGCCCCCATCTCCGCGAGCCGGTCCTCGGCCTCCCGCGACGAGAGGAACCCGCCGACGTGCTGCAGGTAGAGCTTGCACCGCTGCGCGACGTCGGGGGAGTCCGGGTGGCTGACACCGTGTACGCCCCCTGCCTCGAACGGGGTGAGGCCGAGGTCCGGCGCCGCGGCCGAGACGTGCGCCAGGAGCTCCCCGGCCATGCGTCGCGAGCTCGTGAGCCAGAGGGTGCGCCCGGCGAGGCCGCCCCGCGAGGCGAGCTCCGCGGCCAGCCGGCGGGCGAAGGGGTGCACCACGAACCGCGGGTAGCCGGTCTTCAGCAGGCCGACCACCTCGGGCCTTTTCTCCTCGTACCCGCGCACGGACTCCATGGTCGGCAGGCTGCACGAGACCGCGTGGGGGCTGTCGGGTATGGGCGCGCCCAGGGGTATGTGCTCGAAGACCGGCATGGGAGCGCCCATTCTTGGTGTCGTCGCCCACAACGCAACCGGAAGCGTCGGGCAAGCGTGTCATCGCCTCGTTGCCGAATCCGCTTTTTTCGGCCGCCCCCATCCGATACGGTCCCGGCGAATCGATGAAGATCATCTCCTGGAACGTGAACGGCGTGCGCGCGGCGATCCGCAAGGGCCTGCTCGGCTACCTCGAGTCCTGCGGGGCCGATGTCGTGTGCCTGCAGGAGGTGAAGGCCCACCCGGGCGACGTGCAGCACGTGTCCTGGCCCGGCGGCTTCGAGGTCCACTGGCACCCCGCCGAGAAGAAGGGCTACAGCGGCACCGCCGTGCTCACGCGCGTCAAGGCCGCCTCGGTGAGGAGGGGCATCGGGGTCGCAGCCCACGACAAGGAGGGCCGCGTCCTCGCGCTGGAGTTCCCGGACTTCTGGCTCGTGAACGTCTACCAGCCGAACTCCCAGCGCGGGCTCACGCGCCTCGACTACCGGGTCGGCAAGTGGGACCCGGCCTTCCGCGCGTACCTGAAGCGTCTCCAGGCCAAGGGCAAGCCGGCGGTCTTCTGCGGGGACCTGAACGTCGCCCACACCGAGATCGACCTCGCCAACCCCAAGTCCAACCGGCGCAACGCCGGCTTCACGGACGAAGAGAGGAAGAGCTTCGGTCGCCTGCTCGACCGCGGGTTTGTCGACACCTTCCGCGAATTCGAGAAGGGGCCCGGCCACTACTCGTGGTGGAGCCAGATGGGGGACTGCCGCGCGCGCAACATCGGGTGGCGCGTCGACTACTTTGTGGCGTCCCACAAGCTTCGCCCGGCGCTGCGCGCGGCCTGGATCAGCCCCGAGGTGATGGGCAGCGACCACTGCCCCGTGGGCATCGAGATCGACTAGGGGCCCCGAGGTTATCGGTTCGCCACGCGCCGCGCCGCTCATATACGCTTCCCCCATGAGCGAGCTGAAGGCCCTGATGACGGGACACCCGAGACTGACGCTCGCGGTGGCGGAGAGCATCACCTCGGGCCGCCTGCAGGCCCACGTGGGGGCGATCTCGGGCGCCTCGGAGTTCTACCTCGGGGGCATCACGGCCTACACGCTCGACCAGAAGGTGCGCCACCTGGGGGTGGACCCGGTCGAGGCCGCGTCCTGCAACTGCGTGTCCGCGAGGGTCGCCGAGCAGATGGCGCGCGGGGTGTGCGTCCTCTTCGGCTCGGACGTGGGTGCGGCGACGACCGGCTACGCCGAGCCCTCCGAAGAGTGGGGCGTCAGCGACCCCTTCGCATGCTGGGCGTTCGCGTTCCGGCGCCGCGACGGGCACTTCCTGGTCGCCAGTGGTCGCGGGGTCTTCGGGGGCCACACGCGCACGGAGGTCCAGGAGCGCGCGGCCAGCGCGGCCCTCGAGGCCCTGGTGCGCTGGATCAGGGAGACAGCTGCTGCACGTAGGCTATGAGCGGCTGCACCTCGGCGGGCGCGGAGACCCAGTCGCTGTAGAGAAGCTCGGGCATCGTGTAGCTCGTGGCGTAGAGGTTGAAGTTGGCTGCGTCGTTGCGCGAGACGCGGCCTCCCTTGACCGTCGCGCCGGCATAGAGGCCGACCGTGCGCGAGTACGCGAGGACGGGCGCCACGAACGTCGGCCTTGCGTCGTTCTCGTAGGCGACCGCGCTCGGGCCGGCGACGGCCTTGGCGTCGACGCCGATGTTGAACTGGTTCGAGAAGAGGAGCCTCGGGGTCGCGTCGTCGGTGAGGATGAACACCGTCTCGACGCTCTTGGCGCCGAGCTGCAGGCCGAAGCTCGCCTCGCTCGCGTCGATCAGCACGGGAAGGCTCCAGCGGCCGCTCGGCTTCTTCACCATGAGGATGCCGTAGCCGGTCTTCACGCCGAACACCAGGCCCGCCTTGAACTGGTTCAGGATGATGAGGCCGCGGGCCTTCTGCCAGACCTGGGGCGGGATCGCGGTGGACGGGCTGGCCTGGAATTCCCGTAGGATCGCCTCGCAGGACTCGACCCGCACGACCAGGTCGCCGCGCGGCGTGTTGGCGTCGCTCGCGCGCAGCTGGGCGGCGCCGACGATCGCAAGTAGGGAGAGGACGAGCAGTTTCTTCATGGCTGGTGTCGAGTAAGTTGGGAAATTCCGGCACGGGGGCCGGCGGGATGGTTAAAACAGGGCGCTGGTTAATTGGAAAGCGCCGATTCGCGCCGGTTCCCCCGGTCGGACCGTGCCCCCCAAGGCGCTACTCGAGGCCCCTTGAGGCGACGTCGTCCTCGTCCCAGCCGAGGAAATGCCCCAGCTCGTGCAGGTAGGTGAGGCGGACCTCGGAACGGAAGGCCTCCACGTCCTCGCCCGCGAAATCCCACAGGTTGGCCATATAGAGGAAGATCTGCGGGGGCATGGGGTCGCCGGGGTCCGGTTCCTCGCCCAGGGCGGGCCCCGAGAAGAGACCGAGGAGGTCCGGCTCGAAGCCGTCGGCGAGCACGTCCTTGTCGGGCGCAGGCTCGAAGCGGACCGGAACCGACCGGGCCGCCGTCCGCACCTCGGCGGGCAGCTCGCGCTGCGTCGAGGCCACGGTGTCCGAGGCGATCTGGACCAGCCGGGACAGCTTCATCGAACCTCGAGCGACAGGTCGAAGCGCTCGAAACGGTGGCCGAGGAACCAGAGGCCCACGGCCGCGATGCCCGAAAGCAAGGGCACCACCACGGCGGCTGCGAGGAGTGAGGCTGTCCCGATCCCGACCAACCACTGCGCGCAGAACACGACGAGGGCTGCGAAGGCCGCCGCCGGAACGACTACCAGGAGGGCGATCAGCAGCTGCACGACCGCGAAGATCAGGCGCTGGCCGAACTGCTCGATGCCGCCGCCGCGCGAGCGGCCCGCCGGCTGCCAGCCGGGCAGGAGCAGCAGGATGGCGTTCGGGACGATGAGCTGGATCACGCAGAGCACCGGGGCCGCGAGGGCGAGGGAGAGCGCGAGGGCCACCCGGGTGCCCGGCGTCAGCCATCCAAGCCTGCCCCCGGCGTCCACCGCCAGGGCGGCCCCCAGGATCGCGCACCAGAGCACCCCCGTCAGCACCACGGTGGGCGCCAGCAGCTCACCCAGGACGAGCCTCCAGCCCTCCATCGGGTAGGTCTTCAGCAGGTCCGCGTTCGCGAGGTCGGTACGGAGGTCCTGCCGCGCGATCTGCGGGCCCAGGATCAGCGTGTACGCCGCGGTCATGCCGCAGAACACGACGATCATCGGACCGTACACGTCGAATCCCGACGCGCGCGCCTTCCAGCTGAGCACGGGACCGATCGACAGGCTCAGGCCAATCCCGATCCCGATCGCGATGACGACAAGCCTGCGGCTCACGAGCGAGCCCTGCATCGAGAGCAGGTTCTTCCAGAGGAAGGCGATCTCAGGTGGCCCCTTGGGCTCGAGGCGGAAGGGGCCGGTGCTGGGCTTCGGCTTCGATCGACGCACCTGGGGCAGCTCCCCCCGCTGCGCCGCGGCGCGCAGGGCGGCTCGGCGCTCGGCGAGCGCGATCGTCCCCTCCTCAAAATGCGCCTGCGATCGGCTCACCCAGGCGTAAAGGAGCGCGATCACCGCGAGCGCCGGCACGAGGGCGACCGCGAAATCGCGCGGGCTGGAGGCGAGGGAGGGACCGAACACCACCCGGAAGGGCAGCGCGAGCCACCGGAACGGCGACGAGGCCCCGAACTGCGCGACCAGGTCGATCCCGGGCTCGCCCAGAAAGTGCCCTCCCGTGGACAGGAAGCGGCCGGCCGACCACGCGACGGCCGCGGCATAGGCGAGGATGGCCGCCACCGCGGCCGCGCGCCACAGCAGGAACCGGGGGCTCGACTCCCGCAGGCGCGCCAGCAGGAGGTTCGTTCCCAGCAGGACCAGCTCGAAGACGGACAGGATGACCCACCAGCCCGCCGCGCCGAGCAGCCGGTTGCCGCCGGCCACCGTCATCCGGTTCAGGAAAAGCGAGGTCAGCACCGATGTGAAGAGGATCGCGGCCTGCGCGCTCAGCAGGTGATAATGAATCAGCGCCCGCCGCGTGACGGGCGCCGGGAAGAGGAACGCGATCTCCGCCTCGCTGAAGCGCAGGCCCGCCTTCTGCGGCGGGAAAATCCAGCGGTACGCCACGATGACAAGGCCCAGGGCGCCGAGGGCGGTGCAGACCACCGCGGCACCCACGCCCGCGGCGACCGGGGCGGAGGCCACCGCCTTCACGCCGGCCAGGGAGCGGCGCAGCACCGCGAAGTAGAGGTAGGCCGCCGCCGCCGCGGTGCCAATCAGGTACTTCGGCTCGCGCAGGCGCCGGATGCGGTGGAGGACGAAGTTGCGCAGGGACTGCAGCCGGAGATAGAGGAGCGCGCGGACCATCGATCCCCCCGTTCAGTTCTCGGAGCCGCCGGTGGCCCGGATGAAGATCTCCTCCAGGCTCACGCTCGGCTCCCCGTTGCTGAACTGCGCGGCGACCTCGGCGAGCGTGCCCCCGGAGACCTTCCGGCCCTTCTTCAGGATGAGCACGTGCGTGCAGACCTCCTCGAGGAGGTGCAGCAGGTGCGAGCTGAGCACCACGGCGGCCCCCTCGCGGGCGCGGCGCATGATCGAGTCCTTCATGCGGCGGATGCCCAGGGGGTCGAGACCGGTCAGGGGCTCGTCGAAGAACATGACCCTCGGCGAGTGCAGCAGCCCGCACGCGATCACGAGCTTCTGCTTCATCCCGCGCGAGAGCTCTCCGGGCAGCACGTCCGCCTTCTCGAGGAGCTCGAGCTCCTCGAGGAGGCCGCGCCCGAGGGCCTCGTGGTCGGCCACCCCGTAGATGCGCGCCACGAAGGCGAGGTGCTGGCGGACCGTCAGGTAGTCGAAAAGCCTCGGCTCGTCGGGAAAGAACGCGAGTTCCCGCTTGGCGGCCACCGGGTCCGACGCGAGGTCGCGGCCGGCCACCCGCACAGTCCCGGACGTCATGGGGATGATGCCCGCCAGGCAACGCAGAGTCGACGTCTTGCCCGCTCCGTTGGGTCCCACGAGGCCCAGCACCTCGCCAGGCCGGACCGTGAAGGACAGGTCCTGGACGGCCGTGAAGGAGCCGTAGCGTTTGGTAAGCGCCTCTACCTCAATCATTGCGGCCACGCTGCCCCGGGATTTCCCCCGGGGCAAGACCTTCGGCAAGGATTGCGTAACGAAGGCGCGCCCCCAACGTCTTATCTGGCATGAATCTTCGCGCCCTACGCCCGCTCTGCCTTGTTTTTTTCCTCGTGCCCCTGGCCTCCCGCGCCGACGACGCCGCCCCCGCGCCGGCCCCGGCCCCACCCGCGACCAGCCCCGCCGAGGGCGCCGCTCCCGCTGGCCACAGGCGAGGGGGCTACGTGCTGGCCGAACTGACGGCCAAGCTTGGCCTATCGGTAGATCAAGTGAAGACGGTCGGCGCCCTCATCGACGCCGGCCGCGCCAAGGAGAAGGCCCTGCGCGCCGACGACTCCCTCGACCCGCAGGCCAAGCGCGCGCAGATGCGCGAGATCGCGGGCGCGACCCGCGAGAGCATCCGGGCGGCCCTCACCCCCGCCCAGCAGGCGATCTTCGACACGCTCAAGCCCCAGTGGGGCGGCCACAGGGCGCAGGGCGCCGGGGCCCAGACGCCGCCCCCCGCCGAGCCCGCGGCCCCGTCCAACTGAGCGGCCGCGGCCCCGCGCGGGCCCTTTTTTCGCGTGCGTTCCCGCATGAAAGCGTCATCGCTCGCACGCGAAAATGACGGTCTGGGCGCTCTTCAAACTCATTCTTCCGGTCTTCGCGTTGATCGGGGTCGGCGTCGCGCTGCGGCGGCGGCACTGGATCGAGGGCGCCGCCGAGGCGAGCATGCTTCGCCTGACCGTGTACCTGTGCATGCCGTGCCTCGTCTTCGACTCGATCGTGGGCAACGCGGTGCTGCGCAAACCGGGCAACCTGCTGCTGCCGCCCCTTGCCGGGTTCCTGATGGCGAGCCTCGGCATCGGCGTCTCCTACCTTGCGGCGCGGCGCATCGGCCTGGTTGCGGGCACCGGGCTCAGGACCTTCGCGCTGTCCACCGGCGTGGGCAACTACAGCTACCTGCCGCTGCCGATCGTCCTAGGGATCTGGGGCGAGCGCACGCAGGGCGTCGTGCTCGTCCACAACATGGGCGTCGACCTCGCCCTCTGGTCGGTGGGCATGATGGTGCTGACCGGCGCCTCGCCCCGCGAGGGATGGAGGAGGATCGTCTCCCCGATGCTGATCACGCTCGTGGTCGCGATCGCCATCAACGCGGGCGGGGCGTCCGACTACGTGCCCGACTTCGTGCGCTCCATGGCCCACTCCCTGGGGGCGTGCGCGGTGCCGCTCGGCGTCGTCCTGACGGGGGTCAGCCTGGCGGACTATCTCGACGAGCCCTCCAAGCTGCTGCACCCGAACATCGCGATCACCTCGTGCATCGTCCGGCTGGCCGTCCTCCCGATCCTGATGCTCGCCTTCGCGCGCTGGCTGCCGTGCCCGATTGAGCTCAAGCGGGTGCTGGTCGTCGAGGCGGCGATGCCTGCGGCCGTCTTCCCGATCATCATGGCGCGCCACTACGGGGGGCAGCCGCTGACCGCCGTGCAGGTCGTGCTCTCGACGACGGCCGTCAGCCTGATCACGTGCCCGCTGTGGATCGGCGCCGGGCTTTCGTGGTTCGGGATCGCCTAGGCTTCGCAATCGGCCCGAAATGTGCCATCGTGCCGGGATGTCCCGACCCTCCCTCCCAGTCCTGCTCGCCTTGCTCGCCCTCGCGAGCCCGGCCGTCGCGCAGGTCGCCGCCCCCCAGGTCGCGGCCCCGCAGCCCTTCGACGCGCAGATCGCCGCGGCCGCCGCCTCGACCAAGGTCACCGTGATCCATTTCTGGGCGCCCTGGTGCCCGAACTGCAAGAACGAGCTCACGAGCGGCGGCTGGAGCCGCCTGATCGAGGCCAACCCGGGCGTGAACTTCGTGTTCGTCACGACGTGGAACGCCGAGGACGGCCGCGAGGCGCTCCAGAAATACGGCATCGGCTCCGAGCCCAATTTCCAGCTGCTGCTCCACCCCAACGGGCCGAGAAAGGCCGGGGACAAGGTCACGGAGGTGCTGGGGCTGCCCGTCTCGTGGATCCCCACGACTTGGGTCTTCCGCGCGGGGAAGATGCGCTACGCCTTGAACTACGGGGAGCTTCACTTCCCGATGCTCCAGCAGCTGATCGAGGACACCTCGACCAAGTGGTGAGGCGCGCGATGACCGCCCCCTCCAGCGTCGCCTTCATCGGGACCGGCGTCATGGGCCGCAGCATGGCGGGCCACCTGCTCGCCGCGGGCCACCCGATCCATGTCTACAACCGCACCCGCGAGAAGGCTCAGGCCCTCCTCGATGCGGGCGCCCACTGGCACGAGAGCGCGGGCGCGGCGGCCGCCGAGGCCGACGCGGTCGTCACGATGCTCGGCTTCCCGCGCGACGTCGAGGAGACCTACCTCGGCGCGGGCGGCATCGTGGAGCGGGCCCGCCCGGGCGCCCTCCTGATCGACATGACCACCTCGAGCCCGGTGCTCGCGCGCCGCATCGCCGCCGCGGCCGCGGCCCGCGGCCTCGACGCCCTGGACGCCCCGGTCTCGGGAGGCGACATCGGCGCCCGCGAGGCCCGGCTCGTGATCATGGTCGGGGGCGAGCCCGCGGCCTACGAGCGTGCGCTGCCGCTCCTCTCCGTCATGGGCAAGAACCTTGCGCTCCAGGGTCCCGCGGGCTCGGGCCAGCACTGCAAGATGGCCAACCAGATCGCCTGCGCGGTCGGCATGGTGGCGTGGGTGGAAGCCCTGGCCTACGCGAAGCGGGCCGGACTCGACCCGGCCAAGGTGCATGGCAGCATCAGCGGCGGGGCCGCCGGCAGCTGGGCGATGACCAACCTCGGGCCGCGCGTGCTCCGCGGCGACTACGCGCCGGGCTTCTACGTGAAGCACCTGCGCAAGGACATCGGCATCGCGATTGCCTCCGCCGAGGAGCTCGGGCTCGCGCTCCCCGGGCTCGACTGCGCGCGCAAGCTCTACGACCAGGTCGCCGCGAAGGGCTGGGAGGAATTCGGCACCCAGGTGCTCTACAGGCTCTACACGGAGTCGTGAGCGGCGGCCGTCACGCCTCGGCGGGCGGCGTGAAGCCGCGCCGCATGATGTTCTCGGCCACCGCGCGCGGGAAGAGGAAGTTCTCGAGGTAGCCCTTGCCCCCGGCCTTGGTGCCCCCGCCGGACATGCGGAAGCCCCCGAAGGGGTGGCGCTCGACGATGGCACCCGTGATGCCGCGGTTCAGGTAGAGGTTGCCCACCAGGTACTCGCGCTGCGCGCGCTCGAGCGCGCTCGGGCTGCGCGAGAACAGGCCCCCCGTGAGGGCGTAGTCGACGTCCATCGCGATGCGGAACGCCTCGTCCAGGTCGCGGGCCCTGAGGATCGCGACCACCGGGCCGAAGATCTCGTCGCGCGCCACCGAGGCCGAGGGCGGGACGTCCACGAAGACCGTGGGGGGCACGTAGGTGCCGCCCTCGGCGAGCCCCCCCGGAAGCGTCGCCTGGAAGGCCAGCTTCGCCTCGGAGCGGCCGCGCTCGATGATGCCGAGGATCTTGTCGCGCGCCTCGGCGTCGATGACCGGCCCGACGAGCGTGCCCGGCTCCGCGGGGTCGCCGACCGGGATGGACGAGCAGGCCGAGACGAAGCGCTCGACGAACCGGTCGTAGACCTCCTCGAGCACGATCAGCCTGGAGAGCGCCGAGCACTTCTGCCCGGAGAACCCGAACGCGCTGTACAGCGCCGCCGGTATCGCCTCGTCCAGGTCCGCGTCGTTGTCGATGATCAGGGCGTTCTTGCCGCCCATCTCGCAGACGACCTTCTTCAGGTTCGCCTGGCCCGGCTGCGTGCGCGCCGCCGCCTCCCAGATCCTGCAGCCGACGGCGCGCGATCCGGTGAAGGCGACAAAGTCGATGCCGGGGTGGGCCACCAGGTGGGCGCCGACGTCCTCGCCCCTGCCGGGCAGGAACTGCAGGACCCCCGCGGGGGCTCCCGCCTCGGTCAGGATGTCCATCAGCGCGGCGGCGATCAGCGTCGTCTGCTCGGCCGGCTTCATGATGACGGCGTTGCCGGCGACGAGCGGCGCCACCGTGAGGCCCGCCAGGATCGCGAGCGGGAAGTTCCACGGGGCGATCGCGACGCCCACGCCGCGGGAGGTCCACAGCAGCACGTCGCGCTCGCCGGGCACCGCCTGCGTCACGCGGGGCCTCGCGAGCTCGCGCATCTCGGCCGCGTAGTAGCGGCAGAAGTCGATTGCCTCCGAAATGTCCGCGTCGGCCTCGACCCACGGCTTCGCCGCCTCGAGCACCTCGAGCGCGTTCAGCTCGAAGCGCCGCGCCTCGATCAGGTCCGCGGCGCGGTCGAGCACGGCGGCGCGCTCGGCCGCCGGACGGGCGGACCAGGCCGGCCACGCCGCTCGGGCGGCGGACACCGCCGCGTCGGCGTCGGCGACGGTGGCGCGGGCCCAGTGGCCTAGCACCTGCGAGGGCCGGGCCGGGTTCACCGAGGCCACCATCTCCCGTTCGAGGATGCGCTTGCCCGCGATGACGAGGGGACGTTTGGCGCCGAGCGAGCGGGCGGCCGAGGCGAGGGCGGAGCGCATCCGGGCGCGGTTCGGCTCGCGGTTGAAGTCCGTGTTCGGCGCGTTGGTGAAGCCAGGGGCGGGCGCCGGCGCGGGGGCTGCGTCCACGAGGAGCTCGACCGGGTTGCGCAGCAGCACGTCGCGCGAGGCATCGCCGGCGTCCTTCGCCCGCAGGAAGCCCTCGTTCGAGGTGTTCTCGAGCAGGCGCCGCACCAGGTAGGCCATGCCCGGAAGCAGGTCGCCGACGGGGCAGTACTCGCGCACGCGCCGTCCGCTCGCGACGAGCGCCGCCTTCAGCTCGTCCGCCATGCCGTAGAGGGCCTGGAACTCGTACGCCCGGGGGTCGACGCCCAGCCGCTCCGCCTGCGCGATCGCGTGGGCGCAGGAGCGCACGTTGTGGGAGGCGAAGGCCGCGCTCACGATGTCCGCGTTCTGGAGGAGGAGGACCGTGAGCTTCTCGTAGTTCGCGTCGCTCTCGGGCTTGCGCGACCAGACCGGCACGGGCCAGCCGCGCTGGCCCGAGAGCGTGGTCTCGTAATCCCAGTAGGCGCCCTTTACCAGGCGGATCACGATCGGCCGGGACGCGAGCCGGGCCCATGCGACCAGGCCCAGGATGTCCGCCTCGCAGTCGCGCAGGTAGGCCTGGAGCGCGATGCCGACCGACGGGCGCTCGCTGAACTCGTCCTCGGCCAGGATGGACTTGAAGAGCGCCAGGGTGAGGTCCTTCAGCGCGTAGCTCTCCATGTCGAAGTTGATGAAGGCCCCGATCTCGGCTGCCCTGCGCAGGATCGGGCGCAGCCGCTCCTTCAGCGCCGCGATCGAGCTTTCCGGGTCCGCGGGGTGGACCTCCGGCGTAAGCGCGGAGACCTTGACCGAAAGGTTGAGGCGGGGCAGCGGTCCCTTGGGGCCGATGTCGCTGAAGCACGGGGTGGGCTCCTTCTCGAGGGCCCGGGCGATCGTGTTGAGGACCTCAAGGTTGCGCTCGAGGAAGACCTCGGCCTCCGCCGCGCTCACCACCGTCTCGCCCAGCAGGTCGATCGTGGTCGCGATCCCCGCGGCGGCGTTCTTGCGGAACTGCTTCACCAGGTCCTCCGGCGTCGCGCCGGCCACGAACTGGCCGGCCATCGACGTCACGTTGGCCTTCACCGGGCCCGCGACCAGGCCCGGCGCGAAGGAGGCCGCCGCCAGCCCGGTCTTCAGGGCAGGGCTGAGCTCCACGGCCTTGTCTCCGAGGTACTCCCTCAGGTGCCGCACGATCTCGGAGGAGGAGGTGAGGGAGGGCAGCACGTCCACGAAGCGGAACAGCTGGGCCTTGAACGCGGGGTCCTTCATGGACCACTCCATGATGCGCGCATAGGCCCCCTTCTTGGAGAGGATCCCGGGTGACGGATGCGCCTCCATCCGCTTGAAGAGGGATTCCCCGATCCTCTTGGCCGCAGCCTCAACGCCAGGATCGGGTACAAGGAAGCGGGGTTCGTGGGTCATGCGGCTCGGGGGGGTAGATGTGCCCCTGCAAGGTTTCGTGACACGGGAAGTGTTTGCAAGGGCACCGCTCGCCGTGAGATGGATTTTAACGGGCCTAATCGCCACGGTAAGTGGTCCCCGGCCCGGCGCGACCCTTCCTCCCATGATCCAATCCCCCCGATGCACCCTTTGGCTTCTTGCCGCGCTCGCGGCCCTTTGCCTGCTCGGTAGCCCGACGGCGTGCCGCGCGGAGGAAGCGACTCCCGCGAACCCTCAACCAAATCTAGAGCAACGGGTTGCCGACCTGGAGGCCTATGTGAACAACGCCGGGCGCACCCCGAACGTCGCCTCCCGCGTTCCGGGTCCGGGGCCGGGGCACAACGCCTGGATGATGACCAGCGCGGCCCTGGTCCTCTTCATGACGCTCCCGGGCCTGGCGCTTTTCTACGGGGGCCTCGTGCGGCGAAAGAACGTCCTCTCGGTGCTCGCGCAGTGCCTGGGCATCACGGGCCTGGTGACCCTGCTCTGGTGGGCGGTGGGCTACAGCCTCGTGTTCGCCCCGGGCACGCCCTACCTGGGCGGCCTCAGGTATGCCTTCCTGCGGGGCGTCGGGTCGGCTCCCAACCTGGATTTCGGGCCGTGGGTGTCGCACAACGTGTTCGCGATGTACCAGCTGATGTTCGCGATCATCACGCCGGCGCTGATCGTCGGGGCGATCGCCGAGCGCATGAAGTTCTCGGCGGTGCTGGCCTTCGTGGCGGTGTGGATGCTCTTCGTGTACTTCCCGCTCGCGCACATGGTCTGGGGCCCGGACGGACTGATGAACGGGGCAGGCAACCCCGCGGCGAAGGTCCGTGCGATCGACTTCGCGGGGGGAACGGTCGTGCACATGTCCTCCGGCTGGTCGGCGCTCATCCTCTGCCTGCTCGTAGGCCCGCGCATCGGCTTCGGTCGCGAGCGGATGCCGCCCCACAACCTGGTGCTCTGCATGGCGGGCACCTCGATGCTGTGGGTCGGCTGGTACGGCTTCAACGCCGGGTCCGCCCTCGGTGCCGACGCGATCGCCGCCAACGCCTTCATGACGACCACGCTGGCCGCGGCCGTCGGCTCCTTCACGTGGGGCGTGCTTGAGCGCATCGTCAGGGACCACGCCTCCATCCTCGGGTTCTGCTCGGGCGCCGTCGCGGGGCTCGTGGTGATCACACCCGCGGCGGGCTACGTGAACGCGACCGGTGCGGTGGTGATCGGGCTGCTCTCCGGGATCATCCCGTTCGTCTTCTGCGTGAAGCTGAAGGCGGTGTTCGGCTACGACGACGCGCTCGACACGTTCGGCGTGCACGCGGTGGGAGGCACCCTCGGGGCCTTTGTCACCGGCCTCCTGGCCGACCCCGCGGTGAACCCGGCCCTGACGTCGGCGGGCGCCGCCGCCCACGCAAACGGGCTGGACCTGCTGGTCGCCCATGGCGGCCTTTGGAAGGAGCAGCTGGTCGCCATGGGGGTCTCGGCGGCCCTCGCCGTCGGGTTCACGACCGCGATCGCCTATGCCCTCAGGTCGGTCATCGGGCTGCGCGCCTCCCCCGAGGTGGAGCGGCAGGGTCTCGATGTAACCGAGCACGGGGAAGAGGGTTACATACTCTAGGGCCGGGATCTTTTGCGGCGCGGGCGCGTTCGAAAGAGCGGGCTTTTTTGTTGGAGGGTTTTCTGCGACTTTATGGCACCCCCGGGTGTTTTGCACATGAACGATGAACCTCCAGTGCAAAACCAATCCCACGGGCTAGGCCCGCCTGCAGACTTTACGACCTTCATGCGTAAATATCAGGACATGGTCTTTACCACCTCGGCGCGGCTCGTGCGCAATGATGCCCAGGCGGAGGACATCTCGCAGGAGGTGTTCATCAAGGCCCACGAGCACTTCGACATGCTCGCCACGAGCCCGACGGCGGGCGGCTGGCTGAAGACGGTGGCGACCAACCTCTCGATCAACCACCTCCAGCGCTACCGCAACCGGTGGCGCTTCTTCTCCGAGATGGGCGGCTCGTCGTCCGACGAGGACGACGCCCCGCCCGTCGACTTCGCCGCCCCGGACACGTTTTTCGACGGCGTCGACGCCGACGAACGCCGCGCCTGGGTCGACGAGGCGCTGTCCCGCCTTCCCGACCACCAGAGGATCCCGCTGGTCCTCTTCCACTATGAGGAGCTCCCGTATGACGAGATCGCGCGCCGCCTCGGCGTGTCGCTCGCGAAGGTGAAGACCGACATCCTGCGCGCCCGCGCCGCCCTCGCCAAGCACCTCTCCCGCTCGCCTGCCGGCGCCGCAGCCGCCCCAACCCTTTCCTGACATGAACCCCGATTCCCACGATCCCCTTGAGGCCTCCCTCCACCGCGTGCTGCGCTCGGTCCCGGACCGCCGCGCCCCGGCGGGGCTGGAGTCCCGCGTGCTCGCCGAGATCGCGCGCCGCGCCGCCCTGCCGTGGTGGAAGAAGTCGTTCGCGCACTGGCCCCAGTCCGTGCGCGCGGCGTTCTTCGTGGTCTCCGCCGTGTGCGCGGGCCTGCTCGTTTCGGCCCTAATCCTCCTCTTCCACAACTACGGCGCCCAGGTGACGCCGGCGGCCCTCGGCCAGCGCTTCGGCTGGCTGATCCTGGCGCGTGAGCTCTTTGCCTCGGCCCAGCTGCGCATCACGACCCTTGGAAGCTCGGTCTCAGCCGTATGGCTCTACTCGATCGGCATCTTCGTCGCGGCGGCCTACGGGCTCCTGGTCGCGATCGGTGCCGCCACCTACCGCGCCCTTCACAGCGCCAGCGCCTCCCTCTAAACCCCCCATTTTAATGAAACCCACGTACAGACTCCCCCTTTTCCTCGTGCTTCTAGCGCTGGTTGGCGTGCGCCCCGGCCTCCTCGCCCAGGATCCGGCCCCGTCGCCGACCCCGGTGGCGGCCAAGCCCGATGCGGCCCCGACCCCCACCGCAGCCGCGGCCTCCGCCCCGAATGCGGCGCCCGCCTCCGGCTGGGCCGGCCCCGAGGCCTCCGCCCCGGAGGCTCCCCTCCACGAGGTGGCCCCCGCCAAGGCCGCCGACGAGGCCCAGGAGGAACACGCTCAGGGCCGTCACCACCACCACAGCACCGACCCGGACGACATGGTCGGCGTGATGGGCCCGGTGAGCGTCCTCGCCGGTGAGCATTGCGAGGGCAACGCGGTGGCCGTCATGGGGCCCCTCAAGGTGGACGGCACCGTGGACGGCAACGCCGTCACGGTCATGGGCTCCTCCACGATCAACGGCACGGTGAGCGGCAACGCCGTCGCGGTGCTCGGGTCGCTCAAGCTCGGCCCGAAGGCCCGTGTCGAGGGCGACGTGGTGACGGTGGGCGGCCACTTGGACCGTGATCCCAGCGCCTACGTCGGCGGCAAGATCGTCAACCAGGCGGTCGGCGCCGAGATCTACGAGAACGAGGACGCGAGCGCCTGGTTCGAGCACGGGCTGCGCCACGGCCGCCTGCTCACCTTCGCTCCCCACGTGGTCGCGGTGTGGATGATCACGCTGGTCCTCGCGGGCATTTACATCCTCCTGGCCTGGATCTTCCCGTCCGGAGTGACCCGCTGCGCCGACACGCTCGAGAAGCGCCCGGGCCTGACGCTGCTGGTCGGCTTCCTCTCGATCATGGCGCTGCCGCTCATCTTCGTGCTGCTGCTCGTCACGATCGTGGGGATCCCGGTCGCCGTGCTCGGGATGCCGCTCGCCATCCTGGCGGCGATCGTCTTCGGCAAGGCGGGCATCTTCGCCCTGGTCGGCCGCTCGATGGCGGGCAGGCAGACCCACCCGGTGTCCGCGGTGGCGCTCGGCCTGGCGCTCTTCGTCGCCCTGCTGCTCGTGCCGGTGGTCGGCATCCTGCTCTTCCTGTTCGTGGGCTGGATCGGCTACTCCGCCGCGGTCACGACCGTCTTCACGCTGCACTCGAGCCAGGCGGGTCCCTCGATTCCCGCGGCCGCCGCACCGGTCGCACCCGCACCCGTACCCGCGCCGGCCTCCCCGGCCCCGGCGGCAGACGCCCCCGTGGCGGCTCAGCCCCTTTCGGCGACCCCGCCGGCCGCTGCTGCGGAGCCGGCTCCCGCGGAGCCTGCCGCCGCCCAGCCTCCTCCTCTGGACGCGCCGGTACCCCCGGTCATCCCGGCCGGGATCGCGGTCCCGCCTGCGCCCGCCCCGCTGTCCCACGCCTCCGAGGCCGCGCTGCCGCGTGCCGGGTTCTGGATCCGCATCCTCGCCCTCCTGGTGGACGCGGTGCTGGTCGCGATCGTGGTGCGCTCGCACTCGTTCTTCCTGCCGGCCCTGGCCGTGTACGGCGCGCTCCTCTGGAAGCTGCGCGGGGCGACGGTCGGGGACATCATCTTCGGGCTCAAGGTGGTCCGCCACGACGGCCGCGAGTTCGACTGGACGACCGCGATCGTCCGCGGGCTCGGCTGCTTCCTCTCGCTGATCTTCATCGGCCTCGGGTTCATCTGGATCGCCTTCGACCGCGAGAGGCAGGCCTGGCACGACAAGATCGCGGGCACGGTGGTCGTTCGCCTCCCAAAGGCGGTCTCCCTGGTCTGATAGAAGGCGATTGAGTTTCGGCCGGGGGGCGTTGCAAGGTAGTCGGCGACCCCCCGATGCCCACGAACGCCCAAGGCCGCAGAAAGCCCCGCTCCCGGGCCCCCCAGGTGGGGCTCATCATGGGGAGCACCTCCGACTGGGAGACGATGCGGCACGCGGCCGAGACGCTGGACTCGCTCGGTGTCGCCTTCGAGAGGCGCGTGGTGAGCGCGCACCGCACCCCGCGCCTGCTGTTTGAGTACGCCTCCACGGCGCAGGCCCGGGGCCTGCGGGTCGTGATCGCCGGGGCCGGGGGGGCCGCCCACCTGCCGGGGATGGCGGCCTCGCTGACGGCGCTGCCCGTGCTCGGGGTGCCGGTCGAGAGCCGGGCGCTCAGGGGCCTCGACTCCTTGTGCTCGATCGCCCAGATGCCGGCCGGCATCCCGGTGGCCACCTTCGCGATCGGCAAGGCCGGCGCCGTGAACGCGGGGCTCTTTGCCGCCGCGATCCTCGCGCAGTCGGACCCCTCGGTCGCGCGGGCCCTCTCGGCCTTCCGCGCCTCCCAGACCCGCAAGGTGCTGCGCGCGCGGCTCCCGTGATCGCCCCCGGAAAAGCGATCGGCGTGCTGGGCGGCGGCCAGCTGGGCCGGATGATCGCCCACGCGGCCCAGGGCCTCGGCTACCGGGTGCACGTCTACGAGCCCTCGGGGCCGTCGCCCGCCGGAGCGGCGGCCGACCTGGAGACCACCGCCGGGTACGACGACCTCCCCGCGCTCCGGGCCTTCGCCGGCTCCGTCGATGTGGTCACCTACGAGTTTGAGAACATCCCGACGGGGCCCCTGGAGGAGCTGGCGGGCACCGTGCCGGTGCTGCCGTCCCCCTCCGTCCTGCGCACGTGCCAGAACCGGTGGAGGGAGAAGGCCTGGCTCAGGTCCCGGGGCATCCCGCACGCCCTCTACGCCGAGGCGCTGGCGGGCGACATTGGGGCGGCCGTCTCCGAGCTCGGCCTGCCCTGCGTCGTCAAGACCGCGGACTTCGGCTACGACGGCAAGGGCCAGATGAGGCTGTCGGGGACCGAGGACCTCGAGCGGGCGAGCGCGATCTTCCGGGGAAGGCGCTGCGTGGTCGAGCAGTGGGTGCCGTTCGTGCGCGAGCTCTCCGTCATCTGCGCCCGCACGGCATCGGGCGAGACCCGGGCGTACCCGGCCTCCGAGAACCTCCACGCGAACCACATCCTCGACGCGTCGATCGTGCCGGCGCGCATCTCGCCCGCGGTGGAGGCGGCCGCCCGCGGCCTCGCCGTGCGGATCGCCGAGGCGCTCGGGGTCGTCGGGCTCCTGGCCGTGGAGATGTTCGAGCTGGCGGACGGCTCGCTCCTCGTGAACGAGCTGGCGCCGCGGCCCCACAACTCGGGCCACTGGACGCTGGACGCATGCGGCACGAGCCAGTTCGAGCAGCACGTGCGGGCCGTCTGCGGGCTGCCCCTCGGTCCCGTGAGCGCCCGCAACCCGGTCGTCATGGTGAACATCCTCGGCGACGCCTGGTGGAGGGACGGCCGCGGGCCCGTCGAGCCCAACTGGTCGGCCGTGCTCTCCGAGCCCCGGGCCCGCCTCCACCTCTACGGCAAGCCGGAGCCCCGCGCGGGGCGCAAGATGGGGCACTTCACGGTGCAGGGCGACGACGTAGCCGGCGCCCTGGAGCTCGCCCGGGCGATCCAGTCGCGGATCTGAGCCGTACCCCTAGGCGGGCAGCAGCTCGGAGACGAGGGCCTTCTCCTCCTTCAGCTCCCGCTCGGTCGCGGCGATGCGCTCCCGGGCGAAGTCGCTCAGGTGGACGCCCTGCACGATCTCCCACTTGGAGCCGTCGCTGCGCATGGGGAAGGAGAAGATGAGGCCCTTCTCGATCCCGTAGGACCCGTCCGAGCAGACCGCCACGCTGAACCACCCGCCCGCCGGGGTGGGCGTCGTCAGGTTGCGCACCGTGTCGACGACCGCGTTCGCGGCCGAGGCGGCGGAGCTGAGCCCGCGCGCCTTGATGATCGCGGCGCCGCGCTGCTGGACCGTGGGCAGGAACGTCTCCTTGAACCAGGTCTCGTCGGGGATCGAGTCCACCGCGGCCTGCCCGCCGATGCGCGCGTTGTGGAAATCGGGATACATGGTCGAGCTGTGGTTTCCCCAGATGGCCAGGTTCGAGACGGCGGTCGTGTCGACGCCCGCCTTGATCGCGAGCTGGGTGACCGCGCGGTTCTGGTCGAGCATGGTCATCGCGAACCAGCGGTCGCGGGGGACCGAGGGGGCGTTGTTCATCGCGATCAGGCAGTTGGTGTTGCAGGGGTTGCCGACCACGAGCACGCGCACGCCCGGCGAGGCGTGCTTGGCGATCGCCTGGCCCTGGCCGGTGAAGATCTTGCCGTTGATCCCGAGCAGGTCCTTTCGCTCCATTCCCGCCTTGCGCGGGACGGAGCCGACGAGGAGAGCCCAGTCGGCGCCCCTGAAGCCCTCCTCTAGGGAGGCCGTCGCGACGACGCCCTTCAGCAGCGGGAACGCGCAATCCTGGAGCTCCATCACGACGCCCCCGAGCGCCGGGAGGGCCGGCTCCACCTCGATCAGCTGGAGGATGACGGGCTGCTCGGGCCCGAACATCGACCCGGAGGCGATGCGGAAGAGGAGTGAGTATCCGATCTGTCCGGCGGCGCCGGTGACCGCTACGCGAATGGGGGATTTCATGGGAACGGCAGGCTAGCAGCCGCCGCCCCCGAGAGCACGACGGAAATCAGGGGCCCCGCCGGCCGTTGTCGCGCCTTACGGGAAGCGTCTGGCGAGGGCCGCGTGGACCTCGCGTACAAGCGCCTCGGTCGTGTCCCATCCGATGCACCCGTCGGTGATGGAGACGCCGCGCCGCAGCTGCGGGAGCGCCTGCGGGAACTTCTGGCTGCCCGCCTGCAGGTTGCTCTCGATCATGGCGCCCATGATCGAGGTGTTCCCCGCGGCGATCTGCGCCAGCAGCTCGCGCATGACCTCGGGCTGCCGGGAGGGGTCCTTGGCGGAGTTGTCGTGCGAGCAGTCCACCAGGATCGACTTGTTGAGGCCCGCCGCCTCGAGCTTGCGCTCGGTGGAGGCGATGTGCTCGGCCGAGTAGTTCGGGCCCTGCGAGCCCCCGCGCAGGACGATGTGGCAGTTGGGGTTTCCCGCGGTCACGACCGCGGAAGCCGAGCCCTCGAGGTTGATGCCGAGGAAGGTCTGCGGCTGGGAGGCCGCGCGGATCGCGTTGATCGCGGTCTGCACCGAGCCGTCCGTGCCGTTCTTGAAGCCGATCGGCATCGACAGGCCCGAGGCCATCTGGCGGTGGGTCTGGGATTCGGCCGTGCGCGCCCCGATGGCCGACCAGCACACCAGGTCGGCGATGTACTGCGGCGTGATCGGGTCGAGCAGCTCGGTGGCCGTGGGCAGCCCGAGGTCGAGCACGTCCCGCAGGAAACCCCTCGCGATCCTCAGCCCGGAGGCGATGTCGTTCGAGCCGTCGAGGCGGGGGTCCATGATCAGGCCCTTCCAGCCGACCGTGGTGCGAGGCTTCTCAAAATAGACCCTCATGACGATCATGACCCGGTCGGAGACCTCCCTCGCGAGGGCCGCCAGCCGGCCGGCGTATTCGCGCCCGGCGTCCACGTCGTGGATCGAGCAGGGCCCGACCAGCATCAGCAGCCGCCGGTCGTCGGTGAAGATCAGCCGGTGGATGTCCTGGCGCGAGCGGGTCACGAACTCGGACTGGGCCTCGGTCCTGGCCACCTCCGCCAGCAGGTGCTGGGGGGAGGGCAGGGGGCGGGTCTCTACGACATTGATATCCGAGGTGCGTTGCATGCGGGACCTCGTGTAAAAGCCTGCATCTCAGCGGGCGGCAAGGGATTTTGGCGCCCCGGTCGGGTCCGACCGCCGAATTCGGGCAAAAAAAGTGGCGGGCCGCCTACCCCTAGACGGCCCGCCTTTGCTTTCTTATTTACCCCAAAACTCCCGCTAGGCGGGAGAAGTGGAAAAGTCTTACGTTTCTAGGGATATCCCGTTCGCCCGGAGCGTCAAGGAATGTCGCCAACCTTTCTGATTCTTGCATCCTAACCGCGTTATCATAAGTATCTTATAGATGACTATTTTTACGGCCAAAAAGGGTGCGTTCCTGCCCTATGAGCCGGCCTGCGTCATCCGGGTCGAGGGTCCGGACGCAGCCACGTTTCTACAGGGCCAGTTCACCAATGACTTGCAAAAGATCGTGCCGGGCGGAAGCGTGTACGGTCTCTGGCTCGACCGCAAGGGCCGGGTCGTCGGGGACAGCCATGTGCTCGCGGACGCGGCGCCGGGTGTCTTCTGGATCGCGAGTATCGGATCAGCTGCTACGGCGATCGCCGGCCATCTCGGCGCCCACCTGGTGGCGGACGACGTGGCGCTCGAGGACGTGACCGCGGCCTGGCGGGGGGTGGCCCTGATCGGTGCTCCCTGGGAGGGACGCCTGCCGGCGGGGCCCGGCCTGCTCTTCCCGGGCCGGCGCTCGCGCTCCCCGAACTGGGAATGGCTATACCCCTCCGCCGACGCGCCGGCCGTGGAGGCCGCCCTCGCCGGTGCCGAGCGCGCGGGCCCGCTCGACGCCGAGAGGCTGCGCATCGCCGAGCGCATCCCGTCCGTGCCGGGGGACATCGGCGCCTCCGACCTGCCCAACGAGGGCGGCCTGGACGGCGAGGCCATCTCGTATTCAAAGGGCTGTTACCTAGGTCAGGAGGTGATGGCCCGGGTGCGCGCGCTGGGGAGGGTGCGCCGGGCGCTCGCTTGGGTTCGGGGATCCGGCCCGCTCCCGACGCTTCCCGCGGGCCTCTGGCGCTCCGGAAGGAGGGAGGGGGAGCTCAGGTCCGCGGTCCCGGAGGAGGCCGGCGGGGGCTACACCGGGCTCGCCCTTGTGCAGGTGGGCTCGGCGCAACCTGGCACCGGCTTCTCGCTCTCCGAGTCGGGCGAGGAGAGCGTGCGTGTCGGCTGATGCCGGTTTGCATTTGACCGCCCCCCGTCCATCCCATTGCCTCCGGCGTTCCAACCCATGAACAAGGCCGACCTGGTTAACGAGGTGCAGAGCTTGCTCGGTGAGGGCACCTCCAGGGCGGCCGCCGAGCGCGCGGCGGAGTCGGTGCTGAGCGCGATCAAGCGGGGGCTCAAGCGCGACGGGGAGGTCCACCTGGTCGGCTTCGGCACCTTCAGCGTGGTGCAGCGCTCCGCGCGCAAGGGCTTCAACCCGCAC
>CAIXHE010000133.1 GCA_903919205.1 uncultured Opitutaceae bacterium
CGGCTCGCCGAGGTTCCGAAACGGGGACCTCGGCGTTGTCGTCTAAACAATTCCACGACTATAGGGGTGTAGCTCAATTGGTAGAGTAGCGGTCTCCAAAACCGTTGGTTGGGGGTTCGATTCCCTCCGCCCCTGCCACTTTAGGATTCCCAACGCTGTTCATGAAAAACCCGTTCCAAAGCACTCGCGTCTTCGTCAGCGAGATGGTGGGCGAGCTCCAGAAGGCGAGCTGGCCGACCCGCACGGAGCTGCGCGACTCGACCGTCGTGGTGATCGTCGCCAGTGCCCTCCTCGGCATTTTCACGAGCATCAGCGACTTCTCGCTCTACCAGGTGGTGGACCTCTTCACGTCCCTGGCGAGCCGCTAAACCCACATGCCCGCCCAAACGTCAGCCCCCGCGGGGGCCCAGTGGTTCGCCCTCCACACGCTCTCCGGCCAGGAGAACAAGGTGAAGACCTACATCGAGCGGTTCAAGGCGGCGGAGGAGCTTGACGACGCCATCTTCGAGGTGCTGCTGCCCACCGAGGTCGTCTCCGAGGTGAAGAACGGCAAGAAGAGCTCCAAGGTCCGCAAGCTCTACCCGGGCTACGTCTTCATCCAGATCCGCCTCTACGACGAGTCGAAGAACCTGATCAACAAGCCCTGGTACTTCGTGAAGGAGGTCGCGGGCGTCATCGGGTTTGTCGGCGGCGAGCACCCCGCGGCGCTGCGCCAGGCCGAGATCGACGAGATCCGGGCGCGCATCGAGGCCGCCAACGGCAAGGAAGTGCCGAAGGTGCAGTACACGGTGGGCGAGGAGGTCAAGATCAACGACGGCCCGTTCGCCAACCTGAACGGCCGCATCGACGAGATCGACCCGGACCGCGGCAAGCTGAAGATCTCCGTCTCCATCTTCGGCCGGTTCACGCCGGTCGAGCTTGAATACTGGCAGGTCCAGAGGAGCACCGAGTAAACCCCCGGGGCGACCCACAACTCACACCTTTTACAATGGCCAAGAAAATCCAAGGCTACATCCGACTCCAGCTCCCCGCGGGCGCGGCTAACCCCGCCCCCCCGGTCGGCCCCGCACTGGGCGCCCAGGGCGTCAACATCATGGCGTTCTGCAAGGAGTTCAACGCGAAGACCAAGGACCAGAACGGGATGATCCTGCCGGTCATCATCACGGTCTACTCCGACAAGAGCTTCACGTTCATCCTCAAGTCGCCCCCGGCGTCGGTCCTCCTCAAGAAGGCGGCCAACATCGCCAGCGGCTCCGCCCGCCCGAACCAGGACAAGGTCGGCAAGGTGAGCCGCAAGCAGCTGCTCGAGATCTACAAGCTGAAGCAGAAGGACCTGAACGCCAACAACGACGAGGCGGGCATCCGCATCATCGCCGGCACCGCCCGCAACATGGGCATCGAGGTCGTCGACTAACGGATACCGTCCCCTTTTGAAGCGGGAGTCCCAACAGGGACGCATGCACCGCAAGGAGCACCACATGGAAAAACACAGCAAACGTTATCGCAGCGCCGTCCAGGCGGCCGACCTCGCCAAGGATTATCCCCTGGCCGAGGCCGTCGAGATCCTGGGCAAGTTCCCGAAGGCCAAGTTCGACGAGACCGTCGAATTGTCCTTCCGCCTCGGTGTCGACCCCACCGCCGGCGACCAGATGATCCGCGGCACCACGCCCCTGCCCAACGGCTCGGGCAAGAAGGTGCGCGTCCTCGTGTTCACGGACAACGTGGCCGCGGCGCTCGCCGCGGGCGCGGACCACGCGGGCCTGCAGGACCTGATGGCCAAGATCAACGAGGGCTGGCTCGACTTCGACGTCGCGATCGCGACGACCGAGGCCATGAAGACCGTGCGCACGATCGCCCGCGTCCTGGGGCCCAAGGGCCTCATGCCGAACCCGAAGAGCGGCACGGTGACCGACGACATCGTCGCCGGCATCAAGGCCGTCAAGGCCGGCCGCGTGGAGTTCAAGATGGACAAGACCTGCAACATCGGCGTCGGGATCGGCAAGCGCTCCTTCACGAGCGCGCAGATCCTCGAGAACGCCCAGGCCGTCATCGACGCCGTGGGCAAGGCCAAGCCCGCCTCCTTCAAGGGACACTACATCAAGTCGGTAGCCGTCTCCTCCTCAATGAGCCCCGCCGTGCGGATCGCCTCGAGCGATTTCGGCAAATACTAAACCCGGAGACACCACCATGAGAGCCGAGAAGAAATACCTCATCGACGAGGTCACCACCCATCTCAACAAGTCCGACTACGTCATCCTGGCGAATTTCAACGGGATGACGGTGTCCGACGCCGCCGAACTGCGCGGCAAGCTCGCCGCCGAGAAGGCCGAGTTCCACGTCGTCAAGAACAGCTCCCTACGGGTGGCGGCCCAGTCCCTGGGCCTGCCCTCGATCGACGGCGCCCTCACGGGCCCGACCGCGATTGTCGTCGGCGGCAAGAACTCCGCGGGCGTCGCCAAGGTCCTGAAGCAGTTCTTCAAGGACAAGCAGAAGGTCGAGGTCAAGGCGGGCGTCCTCAGCAAGAAGCTCCTGTCTCCCGCCGACATCGGCCGCCTGGCCGACATGCCCTCCCTCGAGATCCTGCGCGCCCAGCTGCTCGGGCTGCTCAACACGCCGGCCGGCGCCTTCGTGCGCGTCGTCAACGCGGTCCCGCAGGGGATCGTCAACGTCCTCCAGGCCAAGGTCCGCTCGGGCCAGGCCTAAGTCCCACCTTAAACCCAACCCTTTTCCCAGGGGGCCTCGGCGTCCGCCAAGGCCCGCGAAGAAATCCAAAAAATACGCAGCAGGCTAGGGGATACGTCCCTTAAACTCGCCCGACAACTCGGGCTGCTATCCTGAGGCAGAAGATACCACCATGAGCGACATCACCAAAGATCAAGTAATCCAGTGGCTCTCGAGCCAGACCGTCCTTGAGATCTCGGCCCTTGTTAAGGACCTCGAGACCAAGTGGGGCGTGTCCGCCGCGGCCCCCGTTGCCGCCGCCGCTGCTCCCGCCGCCGCCGGCGCCGCCGCCGCCCCCGCCGAGGAGAAGACCGAGTTCACCGTCGTCCTCGTCGAGGCCGGCGCGAACAAGATCGGCGCCATCAAGGAAGTGCGCGCCATCACGGGCCTGGGCCTCAAGGAGGCCAAGGACCTCGTCGAGGGTGCCCCGAAGCCCGTCAAGGAGGGCGTCAACAAGGCCGAGGCCGAGGAGATCAAGAAGAAACTCGAGGCCGCCGGCGCCAAGGTCGAGCTCAAGTAAACGGGCATTATCGCTTTGGCGATCACCCACTTAAAGCACCGTCAGCTATCGGGACAGGCCGCGCGTGCGCGCGGCCTGTCCTTTGCCTTTTTTCCATTTGTTAACATGTTTGTATCGCAGCCGCCCATGTCCGGGGCGGCGCTTTGATTCATTGCGTCACTAATCCCAACGGGAATTTCCATGGCCGACCGCAGCACCACCTCTGAACGCATCAACTTCGGCAAGCTCCGCGAAGTCATCCAGCCGCC
>CAIXHE010000134.1 GCA_903919205.1 uncultured Opitutaceae bacterium
CAAGACCGCGGCCTACTTCGACAGCCTGAACATCCCGCTTCCCAAGCTGAACGCGATCATGGCCTCCTCGACCGAGTTCGCAGGCGGGATCCTCCTGCTCCTGGGGCTCTTCTCAAGGGTCTCCTCGCTGGCGCTCATGTGCGTCATGTGCGTCGCGCTCGGCACGGCGCACCGCGAGGTGTTCGCCACGCTCTTTTCTAAGCCCGACGACTTGCTGGGCGCGGACCCGTTTCTCTTCCTCTACGCCGCCACGCTCGTGTTCTGCTTCGGCCCGGGCCGGTTCGCAGTCGACACCCTGATCTTCAAGCAGAAGAAGGCCTGACGGCGCGGGCTATTTCCGGCTGCCGATCATGTCCTCGTAGGCGTACGCGTACGCCCCGGTGACGAACGGGATCGCGATCAGCACGCCGACGCCGAGCGCCGCGATGCCGAGGATGATGAAGAGCCCGGACAGCAGCATGAGGCCGAACACGCGCCACCACTGCGCCGTGACGGCCTTCCGGCTGGTCTCCATGGCTTCCCAGAACCCAAGCCCCTTGTCCGCCGCGACCGCGTAGCTGAAGACATAGGCCACGGCCAGGTAGACCCCGGGAATGATCAGCAGGAAGAACCCTAGCACGACCAGCACGGTCACGACGATGCTGCACAGCACGAGCGCGATGAAGGGCGCTCCGAAGCCCGAGAACGCGTTGCCCAGCGTCGCGGGCTGTCCGCGGATCCTGCGCAGGAAATAGAGGTAAAGGCCGCCGTTGAGCGGGCCGCTCAGGATCATTCCGATCAGGCCGAGCCCGTGGGAGCGGACAATCAGCGAGGCGCCGAGGACCACGCTCATCAGGAACGAAACCCCGACGATCGGCCAGAACGCGGACTTGAGCAGCGCCCAGCTGCGCTCGAAGCAGGACGAGATGTCCAGCTCGCCGGCGACGCCGCCGACGGGCGCGGAGGCCGGGGACGAGAGCGGTGGCGCGGATGCGGGCACAAAGCCCGTCGGGGCGCCGGACAGCTCGGGAAAATCGGCCACGCGCTTCCATGCCTCCGTGCCCGCCTCCTTGATCTTGGTGTCCAGGTTGGCGCGACCCCCGGCAATCCAGCCCCGGACTTGGTCTGCGCTCACCGGGCCGTACTCACGGCCGTCGCCTCCGATGATCGTGTACATCGGCCAAGGCCATCAGGCCGGTACCCCCGCGTCAACCGCGGCCTCTCGGTTCAGGGCCGGGGCGGAAGGCCTGCGGCCCTGGCCACGGCCTGCCTCGCCAGCACGCAGTCGTAGCGCGCCTGCAGGCGGGTGAGCTCGGCCGAGCGCAGGGCGCTCTGCGCGTCGAGCAGCTCGTAGTTCGTGATCACACCGTTCGAGTAGCGGGTCTGGGCAAGCTCCAGGGCCTCCCGGGCCTGCGCGACCAGGGTGTCCGCGCTGCCGAGTCTCGCCCGGGCCGCGGCCAGGTCGGCATGGGCGTTGGACACGTCGGTGGTGATGGTCTCCCTAAGCTCGCGCTCACGGGCCTGCGCGGAGCGCACCCCGGCGTCCGCCTCGAGCCGGTCGCCGGTGATCCGCCTTCCGGTGAAGATCGGCACGTCGACGGAAAGCCCCGCCGTCAGGTAGCCCTTGTTGTCGTACAGGCTCGGCACGAAGCCGTTCGCCAATCCGCCGCCCACGTCGGCGGAGACGGTGGGGCGGCTGCCGCGCTGGGCGGCCTCAAGGCGGAGGCGCGCCGTCTGCTCGTCGTCGCGGGCGAGCCTCATCTCGGGCCGGTTGACCAGGCCCTCGGCGATGGCTTGGGACTCCGGAAGGGCGGGGGCGTCCGCGTCGAGTCCGCCCGAGACGTCGAGCGGCGCATGGGGTTCGTAGCCCAGCAGCTGACGCAGGCCGTTCTCCTGCTTCTCGAGCGCGGCGAGCGTGTCGGTCAGGTGGTTGCGCGCGTTCGAGAGGCGCACCTGGGTCGTCAGAACGTCGAACTTCGTGGCGCTCCCCGCGTCGAACTTGCGCTGGCTGATGCGCAGTGCCTCCTCGAGCGCGGCGATCTCCTCGCGGGCCACGCTGGCGGAGCTCCGCAGCAGGATGACGCCGTAGAAGGACTGGATCGTCTGGTAGCCGAGCTGGTGCTTGACGGACTCGAGCGCGTCCTGGGCGGTGATCTGCCCCGACCTCGCGAGCTCGACCAGGCGGTCCGTCCGACCAAAGTCGGTCAGAAGCTGGCGGGCCGTGACCGAGGTCTGGTAGGCGTCCTGCACGCTCTCGTAGATCGAGCCGTGCGGTCCCCCGGGTAAATCAATCGAAACGAACGGGCGGAGGGAGTTGTACGTGTAGCCCGCGTGCCCGGACACCTGCGGGAGACGGTCCGCGTTGGCCTCGAGCGTGCGCGCGCGCGCCGCGTCGATCTCCGCCTGGGCGCCGGCGATGGTCGGGTAGCGCGCGAGCACGGTGTCGATCGCCTGGCTGAGCGTGATCGGACCGGGCGCGGGCGCCTGCGCGAGGGCTGCGGAGGACAGGGCGATCAGGGCCGTCAGGTGTGCGACGAAGTGTTTCATGGCAAAAGGGGGGGCTCAGTGGGACTCGGAAGCCGCCGCGGCGGCGGCCTTGCTTACGGTGCCCCGGCTCCCCACGAACAGTACCAGAGGCACGCACGCGAGCGACAGGAAACCAACCAGGCGATAGGCATCCAGGTAGCTGAGCAGGTTGGACTGCCGCTGGACCGTCGCCTCGAGCAGGCCCAGGGCCTTCTGCGCCGCGTCGAGCGCGGTCGAGCCCTTGGCGAGCAGGAGCTGCGTGATCTGGGAGAGGCGCGCCTCGGTGGCCGGGTCGCCCGCCGCCAGGCGGCTGACGACGTCCATCCGGTGCGCAGCGTAGCGGTGGTCGAGGAAGGTGTTGATGAAGGCCACGCCGAACGAGCCCCCCATCTGACGCATCATGTTGTTGAGCGCCACGCCCTGCGGGATGTCGCGGGGCCGGAGCCCCGAGACGGCCAGCTGGATCAGCGGGACCGTCACGAGGCTGAGCCCCACCGCCCGCAGGATGATCGGCCAGAAGAAGTCGCTGGAGCCCGTGGCCAGGTTGAACGTCGACAACGTCAGGGCGAAGCAGGCGATGATCGAAAACCCCGCGATCACCATGTACTGCGGCGGGAACCCGAGCGAGAGGATCCTGCCCATGACCGGCAGGAAAAACAGCGCCACCAGCACGCCCGGCAGGAACAGCATGCCGGTCTGCAGCGCGGTGTAGCCGAGGAGGCGCTGCGTGAAGACCGGGACGATGAAGACGGTGGCGAAGAGCATGAATCCCGTGACGAAGGTGAGGCCCGCCGCAATCGAGAGGCTGCGGCTCTTGAGGACCCGCAGGTCGACCACCGGGTGGTCCGTCACGAGCTCCCAGACGACGAAGGATGCGAGCGCCACCGCCGCCACGGCCGAGAGCACCACGATGTAGCGCTTGGAGAACCAGTCCTCGGTCTCCCCGCGCTCGAGCACCGTCTGGAGCGCGCCCAGCCCGACCACGAGCAGCCCGATCCCGAGCCAGTCGATCGTCTCGGCGTTCCGGGCCTGCGCCGGCTCGCGCACGTAGACCCACGAGAGGAACGCCGCCGTCAGCCCGATCGGCAGGTTGATGTAGAAGATCCAGGGCCAGGAATGGTTGTCGATGATCCAGCCGCCGAGGGTCGGCCCTATCGTGGGGCCCACGAAGATGCCGACGGCGAAGAGCGCGGAGGCGAAGCCCCGCTGGGCCACCGTGTAGGTCTCGAAGAGGATGGTCTGGGAGGTGGAGAGGAGGGCGCCGCCGCCGATCCCCTGCAGGAAGCGGAAGGCCACGAGTTCCCAGAGGTTGTGCGCGCTGCCGCAGGCCACCGACGCGAACGTGAAGAGCAGGATCGAGCCGATGTAGTACCGGCGCCGGCCGAACCGGGCCGAGAGGAAGCTGGTCATCGGGATGATGATCACGTTGGCGATCGCATAGGCGGTGATCACCCACGCGACGTCCTCGAGGGTGGCCCCCAGGTTGCCGCTGATGTCATTGAGCGCCACGTTCACGATCGACGTGTCGATCAGCTCGATGATCGCCGCGGCGATCACCGTGAACGTGATGATCAGCTTGCGTAGCCCGTATTCGGCCATGGGGATCCCGCCGGTCAGCGCACCTGCACCGCCACGTCGACGCTCATGCCCGGCCGCAGCGGGTGGGCGGCATCCGGCTCCTGCGCGAGCACGACCTTGACCGGGATGCGCTGGGTCACCTTGACGAAGTTGCCCGAGGCGTTGTCCGGGGGCAGGAGGGCGAAGCGGGCTCCTGTGGCCCCGGATATCGAGTCGACTTTGCCCTTGAACGTCACGCCCGGGTAGCTGTCCGCCTCAAATTCGGCCGGCTGGCCGGCCTTCATGTCGGTCAGCTGGGTCTCCTTGAAGTTGCCGACCACCCACACGTCCGTGTCGGACGCGATGGACAGGAGGTTCTGGCCCACCTGCACCAGCTGTCCGGGCTCCACGTTCTTGCGCGAGACCAGCCCGCTGATGGGCGCGGGCACGGTCGAGTAGGACTTCTGAAGCCGGGCGTACTCGAGGGCTGCCGCCTTCTCTGCGGCCTGGGTCTTCGCGGCCGCGACGCGGGCGCTTGCCACGTCCACGAGGGAGCGCGCGCTGCGGGCCTCGCTCTGGGAGGCGGCGAGCAGGGCATCCGCGGTGTCCGCGGCGGCCTGGGTATCGCTCAGCTGGCTGTCGGTGATCGCCCCGGTCTTGAAGAGGTTGCCGTCCCGCTCGAGGTCGTGCCTCGCCTTGCGCTGGCGCACGAGCGCGGTGGCCACGTTTGCCCCGGCCGTTGCGTCCGCGGCGCGCGTCGCCGCAAGCGACGCCTCCGCCGTCATGCGGTCGGCGTTGGCGCTCTGTAGCGCCGCCTCGGCCTCGGCGTCCCTCAGGTCGAGGTCGCGGGAGTCGATGATCACAAGAGGTTGTCCGGCAACTACATGCTCGTTGTCCTTCACGAGGACGGAGGTGACATACCCGGAGACCCTGGGCAGCACAGGGCTGATGTCGCCTTCCACCTGGGCATCGTCGGTTTCCTCGTGCCCCCGCAGGAAGGCCCACCGGTGGACCCCATAGACGGCCGCGGCGAGGACGCCGAGGGCGGCGACGATCCCGACGATCGTGTTGCGCGTGCCTGACCCGCCGGGGCTCGCGGGAGCCGCCTCGGGGGCCCGGGTGCTGTCGTTTCCTGCTGGATTCATAGGCTGAAGGAGATGATTAGGCACCTAATCATCTAGTTTTGCAAGCCCCCGGCGCCGGAAATCGGCTTCCTCGTTCGAGGCGCCGGCTCGCGACCCCCTACTTCGTATCGAACGTGTTGATGGGTAATTCTCTCCAGCAGCCGACCGGCAGGTCGCCGAGTTCGAGGTGCCCGAGGCGGCTGCGGTGAAGGTCGGTCACTCCGCAGCCCTGGCTCGCGAACATCCTTCGGACTTGATGGTAGCGGCCCTCGGTCAGCGTGACCTCTGCCTCCCGGGGTCCGATGCGCCGGAGCGTGGCCGGTGCGCAGGGCGTGGTCTCGCCCTCGAGCAGGCATGCCCCCCCCGCGAAGACCTCCTCGATTCCCGCCGGCAGGTCGCGATCCAGCGTGGCGCGGTACACTTTGGCCACCTTGTGCTTGGGTGACGTGAGGCGGTGGACGAGCGCGCTGCGGTCGGTGAGCAGCAGGAGACCGGTGGTCTCCTTGTCGAGCCGCCCCACGCTCGCGACCGGCGGATTGCGCCGCTGCCAGCGCTCCGGCAGCAGGCCATAGACGCTCGGCCCCTCGCCGGGATCGTGCGAGCAGACGCGCCCCGCGGGCTTGTGGAGCATGACCAGGAGTTCCCCGGGGTGATCGAGAGGCTCGCCATCCACGAGCACCTGGCTGGGATCCACCCGGGTGGACGGGTCCCGGGCAGCAACCCCGCCGGCCTGGACGCGGCCCCCCTCGATCCAGTCGCGTACCTCGCGTCGGGAGCCGTAGCCCAGGCTGGCCAGGAGTTGGTCGATGCGCTGCATCCTGGCCCGGATCTGGCATTTTTACCCGTGGAGCGCAAACCGTGGCCGCATGCAATTTGGGCGGACGCCAAGAATTGGCTCGGAATTATGGCTGTCATTTGGGATGGGTTCTCTTCACGATACATTATGGCAGTCTGGGAATATAAGGTCATCTCGAGCGGCAAAGGGGGCTTCGCCACGCCTGCGCTGCTCGAATCATATCTCAACCAGCTCGGTACCGACGAGTGGGAGATCATCGAATTCAGGGGGCAGCCCGACAACCCGCTCGCCTTCTCGGGCCTGGCCCGGCGCTCCACGCAGCGCGACTGGACCCTCGGCGACGCAGTCGCCGCCGCGGCCAAGGCCGAGGCGGAGAAGCTCCGCATCGAGTTCGAGGCCAAGTTCCGCAGCGCCACCGCGGTGGCCGCGGCGCCGGAGGCCGAGGCCCCGGTTGCCGAGGCCGGCCGCGAGGTGGACGGCCTGCGCCGCCTGCGCGACACCGAGAACGACTCGGACCCCGACGCCGCGGACACGCCGGAGGAGGACTGGGACAAGCTGGGCTCCGAGGAGGACCTGCCCACGTTCTTCGAGGCGCTTCGCCCCCACCTGCGCCGCAACCAGCGGGGCCCCGGCATGTCGGTGGGCGTCGACTACCTGGCGAAGAAGTGGGACATCTCCGAGGACGACGTCCTGGGTGCCCTGAAGGAGTGCGGGCTCGAGATCCCCGAGGACGAGGACGCCCCGGTCACCTACGTCGACTACGACGGCGATCTTTTCTGGGTGAACGTGAACCGTCGCGGCGAGCTCTGGATCAACACGAAGGAGAAGCCGCGCCCCGTGTTCCGCACCGTCAAGGCCGAGCGCGTGCAGCCCGAGGAGGCAGGGGCCCCCTCGGGAGCCCCCGCCGAGGCGCCGGCCGCCCCGCAGCAGGAGCCCCGACGCCAGCGCCCGCCGAGGAACGAGCCCCCGCAGGATTCCTCGGCGCCCGCCGCGCCGCTGCCCGGGGGTCCCGAGCTCCTGGACCGCATCCGCCCCCACATGCGCAAGAACCGCCGCGAGCCCGGCGGCTCGGGCAGCATGAGCTTCCTCTCCCGCGCCCTCCGCACGAGCGAGGCCTCGCTCGTGCAGGCGTTCCAGGCCATGGGCCTCAACGCCGAGACGGGCCCGAACGAGCCGCCGGTCTTCGTCGAGATCGGCGAGGAGACCTGGTTCCTCAACAAGGACAGCCGCGGCGGCATCTGGATCAACGCCCGCGAGCGCCGCGCCGAGGGCGCCCCGGCCGCCGAGTCCGCCCCATCGGGCTCCTCCGAGGCCCCTTCCGGCGCCCCCGAGGCCCCCGCTCCGGCCCCGGGCAACGTGTTCGCCGCGCTCAGGCTCCTCCTGAAGGAGACGAAGTCGGGCGGCGTGGCCGCCCCGGTCGACCGGCTCGCCGCCGAACTGGGCAAGTCGAGCGACGAGCTGCTCCTGGCCCTCACGTCCTCCGGCCTCCAGGTCCCGGAGAAGTCGCGCGAGAAGCCGGTGTTCGGAGAGCACGCCGGCGAGATCTTCTGGCTCAACCGCAACGCCAAGGGCGAGCTCTGGCTGAATGCCAAGGCGTCCAAGTACGCGGACGACGACGGCAGGAATCGCCGCCGGCCGAAGAAGAAGGGCCCCGACGACGGCGCCGGTTCCCCGGAAGCCGCCCCCGAGGCGGTCCAGGAGCCTGCCCCCCAGGCCCCGGCGGAGACACCGCCCCAGGAGCCGCCGGCCGCCTCCTGAAGTCAGGAGGCTCGGCGAGCGGCCGCGGCCTCGGCCAGCTGCGCGAGGAGGGGCGCGGTGCGCTCCCAGGACAGGCATGCGTCCGTGACGCTGCGTCCGTGGACGAGCGGGACGGCCCGGTAGTCCTGCGAGCCGCCGACCAGGTTGCTCTCGATCATGACCGCCGCGACCGGGCGTTCGCCCGCGGCGATCCGACCCGCCAGATCGGCGGCGACCGCCACCTGGCGCTCGGCGTCCTTGCCGCTGTTCGCGTGGCTGCAGTCCACCATCAGCCGCTCGGCGAGCCCGTTGCGCCCGAGCAGGTCGGCCGCCGCCCGGACGGCCTCCGCCGAATAGTTGGGTCCGCGCGAGCCGCCCCTGAGCACGAGGTGGGCGTCCTCGTTGCCGGTCGTCTGCATGATGGCGGGCGACCCGTCCCGGGCCAGGGAAGGGAACCAGTGGGCGTTGCGAGCCGAGCGGATCGCGTCGACGGCCACCTGCACGTCTCCGTCGGTGCGGTTCTTGAAGCCGACCGGCATCGAGAGGCCCGAGGCGAGCTCACGGTGCACCTGGCTCTCGACGGTGCGCGCCCCGATGGCGCCCCAGCTCACCAGGTCGGCGAAGTACTGGCCGAGCGTCGTGTCCAGGAACTCGGTCGCGACCGGCAGGCCGAGCGCGGTCACGTCGCGCATCAGCTTGCGCGCCAGGCGCAGGCCCTTGCCGATCGCGAAGGTGCCGTCGAGGTCAGGGTCGTTGACCAGGCCCTTCCAGCCCATCACGGTGCGCGGCTTCTCGAAGTACACCCGCATCGCGACCAGGAGGCTCTCGCGGTGCCGCTCGGCCGCCGCGCGCAGGAGCTCCGCGTACTCGAGCGCAGCCGCGGGGTCGTGGATGGAGCACGGACCCACGACGACGAGCAGCCGGTCGTCACGGCCCGCGAGGATGGCGGCGACCTGCCGGCGGGCGGCCGCGATCGCGGCCGCGCCCGCCTCGTCCAGCGGGAACTCGGCCTCGAGGGCCGCCGGCGCCGGCAGGGCCCTCGTCGCGCGGATGCGCAGGTCGGAGGTGGGTGAAGGCATGCCGTTCGGTGCGCGGGCCCCGGGGGAGGGGCCTCAGGCCCCGAGGAGCGCCTTGGCCTTCGCCACGGCCGGATGCGAGCTGAGGAGCACCTCCGCCAGGGCCGGGGACAGCCCGAGCGCCTGGGAGCGCAGCCTGAGCGAAATCCAGGTAAGGGAGGCGCTCGGCGGGCTGAACGCGTGGGGCGCGAAGAGGTCGAAGACCGGCGGCAGCGGGGCCAAAAGGCCGCGCGGCATCAGGCCCTTCTCCACATAGAAGAGGTCGAGCAGCGTGGCGGTCCCCTCCAGCCACGCGGAGGGGGACGGAGAGGGCGCGTAGGGCAGGCCCGCGCCTGCGGGGTAGGGGGCCCACTCCATGAACGCCCGCAGGTACTCGTGCAGCTTGGCCAGCTCGGCGTCGGCCGTCGCCGCGGTCCAGCGCACCGACAGCTGCTTGCGCTCCCGGAACTTCCTCACCTCCCAGACCTTCAGGGTGAGCACGAACTCCTCGCCCTCGCGCTTGAGCGCACCGGTGAAGATGTAGTCGAGCCCGCCCTCGGTCGAGTCCGCCAGCTTGCGCAGGTTCTCGACGCTCCACTCCGCGGGCAGCACCGCCGGGTACTTCGAGCCGTCGGCGTCGTGCATGACGCTGAGGGCGGCGACCGAGGTATACAGGGGCGAGAAGAGGAACGTCTCGGACAGCCAGAGCGGGACCGAGCGCGAGAGCCGCGCGAGCTCGTCGCCGGGCAGCTTCATCGCCGCCGCCGGGTCCGGGTAGACGCCCGCGAGCGAGAGCTGCGTGAACGCCACGCGGCGCAGCTTGCCCTCCTTCTTCGGGAGGAGGTCGGGCACCTGCTCGAGGCCGTAGGACCAGATCGGCCGGCTGATCGTGACCAGGGCGAGGCCCGCCTCCTGGCGGGGCGCCTGCGCCTCCGGGTGCGAGTCGTACACGGGGGCGCCCTGCACGGTGCCCTCGCTCAGCAGCTCCGCGACGGCGTTCGAGAACCCATGCAGCCGGTCCTCGAGCTCGGGCCGGTTCAGGGAGAAGAGGATGTCGAGCACGTGCTGGGCGGAGTCGGCCTCGCCCGCGGACAGGTAAGCCTGCAGGAGGTTGAGTCCCGTGGCCGGGCCGTGGCGGAGGGCGTCGTAGCGAGGCGCCACCAGCTCGATGATCGGCCGGATGTTCCCGGTGGACCCAAGGTCGCCCGAGATGGTCACGAGCACGTCCGCGCGGTCGCCCGAGGAGGCGAGCACCTCCTCATAGATCGCGAGGGCGCCCTCGAGGTCCTTCGCGTCGAGCCTCTCGCGGGCGAGGACCAGCTTGGGCGAGACCGGCGAGGCGGCGTACTCGGGCGCGGCGGGCGCCCCGCTTGCGGCGGCGGGGGCGGGCGTCGGTGCTTTTCCGGCCAGGCGGTCGAAGAATCCCATGAGTGCGAGCAAAGCGACCGTCCCAGCGGTGGCGAACAGAATTCGAGGCTTCTAGCCCCCGAGCTCCCGCAGAGCGTCCGCGGCGATCCATCGGGCGGACGCGGCGTCGATGCGGCGGATGCGCCGGGCCTCGGCCACGGCGGCCCGGCGCAGGGCGGGGCTGCGCTTGCCGATCTGCCGCAGCGCCCAGTTCGCGGCCTTGCGCACGAAGTTGCGCCCGTCGGCGGCCTCCCGCCGGATGAGGGGAAGGAACCCGAGGAAGAGCCGGTCGGGGAGGTCGTCCCGATGCCAGGCGAGGCAGGCCATGAGCGTGAAGCCGGCCCGCTTCACGAACTCGGCCCTCCGTGCGCTCCAGGCCTCGGCCTTCGCGGGGGCGTGGGGGGTGCGGTCAAACAGGTTACCGCAGACCTGGTCGCACACGTCCCAGGAGTCGAAGTCCCGGGCCCACGCGTCCATCTGGCGGCCGGTCACCCGTTCCGGGTCGTCGACGTAGGCCGCCAGGATCCGGGCCTCGTGGATGCCGCTCGCCCAGAGGCCGAGCGCCAGGGCGTGGTCGCGGCGGTGGTCCCGGGCGATCTGGCGCAGCACCGGGATCGCGATCCCCAGGTGCTCGCCCCTGGGCGCGATCCCGAATCGGCGCTGCCCGGCCGCATTCGCCCCGCTCCGCAGGGAGCGCAGGTGGGCGACGAGCTGGGCGCGGTCCATGGCGCCCGAGGCTTCCCGCCCCGCGCCCCGGGGGCAATTCCCGTTTGACCCCCCTTTTCAGAGGCTGTTAGGTGTCCCCTCCCACCGATGAACCGGGTCCACATCAAGACCTACGGGTGCCAGATGAACGAGCGCGACAGCGAGGCCGTTGCGGCCATGCTGCGCGCCCGGGGCTACCGCATCGTCGAGAGCGAGGAGGACTGCGACGTGCTCCTGCTCAACACCTGCAGCGTGCGCGACGCGGCCGAGCAGAAGGCCATCGGCAAGGCGACCAACATGCTCGCGCAGAAGCGGCGCAACCCGGACTTCGTCCTCGGCATCCTCGGGTGCATGGCGCAGAACCGCGGGGCCTCGCTCCTCGACCGCCTGCCCGACGTGGACCTGATCGTCGGCACCCAGAAGTTCCACCGCGTCCCGGAGTACCTGGACAACCTGCGTGCGGCGCGAGAGGCGGGGGCCCCCATCGGCCAGGCGATCATCGACACGGCCGAGGAGGCCGGCTCCCAGAACACGATCCGGGACCACCTCGAGGTCCCGGATCGCCGGGTGTCCGCGTTCGTGTCCATCCAGCAGGGCTGCAACATGGACTGCGCCTTCTGCATCGTGCCCACGACGCGCGGCGACGAGCGGTCGCGCCCGATGGACGACATCGTGGCCGAATGCGAGCAGCTGGCCGCCCGGGGAACCCGCGAGATCACGCTCCTCGGCCAGATCGTGACCAGCTACGGCCGCCGCGACTACCCGCACACCGGCGGCGTCTGCCCGTTCGTTCAGCTGCTGGAGCGCGTGCACGCGGTCCCGGGCGTCGAGCGCATCCGCTTCACCTCCCCGCACCCCCGGGGCTTCAGGCAGGACCTGGCCGACGCCTTCGCGCGCCTCCCCAAGCTCGGCGAGTACGTGCACCTGCCGGTGCAGTCCGGCAGCAACCGCATCCTGCGGGCGATGCGCAGGCCCTACACGCGCGAGCGCTACCTGGAGATCGTCGCCTGCCTGCGCGCAGCCCAGCCCGCCATGGCCTTCTCGACCGACGTGATCGTGGGCTTCCCCGGCGAGACCGACGCGGACTTCGAGGACACCTGCGAGCTCTGCCGCTCCGTGGACTACGACATGGCCTACATCTTCAAGTACTCGGTGCGCACGGGCACCCCGGCCGCGACGATGCCGGACCCGGTCCCCGAGGAGGTCCGCGAGGAGCGCAACCGCATCCTGCTCGAGATCATGCAGGCGGGCTCGCTGCGCCGCAGCCAGTCCCTGGTCGGGACCGTGCAGGAGGTCCTGGTCGAGGGTCCGGACAAGACCGGCGAGCGCTACAGCGGGCGCACGCGGGGCAACCGCGTGACCGTGTTCGAGGGGGCGCCGCGCCTGGTCGGCAGCCTGGTACAGGTCGAGATCACCCGCGCGTCGGTGAGCACGCTCTACGGCACCCTGGTGCCGGCCGGTGCCGGCTTGCAAAGCGCGGGTGCCGGCGCGTCACTCTGAGTCCCCCGCCATGTCGCTCTTCACCGCCACCCTGATTCCCGGCCTCCTGCTGATCGCCTTCGGCGCGCCGCTCCTCCTCGGGCTTTCCACCGCCGTCGCCGCCCTGAAGGCCTTCCCCCGGTCTGCGCCGGTCGGCTACGGGGTCTTCACCGCCGCCGCGGCCTGGTTCCTCTTCAACGTCTCCCACCTCTCGAACGCCGACTTCGGCGAGTACCGCCTGTGGCTCTTCATCGGCTTCGCCGCGATCGCGGCGCTTTCGTTCACGTGCGTGCCGGACTTCCTCGGCGTACGCGGCGCCAGCGCCCTCGTGCTGATAGGCGCCATGCCCTTCCTCGACGCGGCCTACATGCAGTACGACCGGCCCGCGCGCCTGTTCATGGTGACCCTCGTCTATGTGGCGATCGCGGCCGCCATCTGGCTCGGCGCCCAGCCGTGGCGGCTGCGGGACTTCTTCGGCTGGCTCTTCGCGAGGCCGGCGCGCTTCCGAGGGCTGGGCGGCCTCCTTCTCGCCTACGGGCTCCTGCTCTGCTGCGTGGCCTTCACGCTCCGATGACCCCCGATCCCGCCCCGCCCGGGGCCAAGGGCCCCGTGCTCCTCGTGCTGGCCGGCCCGGCCGGGTCGGGCAAGAGCACGCTCTGCGACCGGCTGGTGGACGCGCACCTGGGCTTCACGCGCGTGATCACGAGCACCACCCGCTCGCCGAGGCAGGGCGAGGTGAACGGCGTGCACTACCACTTCTTCTCGCCCGAGGAGTTCGACCGGCGCGTGTCCAAGGGGGAGTTCCTCGAATGGGCCTGGGTGCACGGGGACCGGCGATACGGGACGCTCGCCTCGAGCGTCCTCGACCCGCTCGCCGAGGGAAAGTACCTCGTGATGAGCGTGGACGTGCAGGGCGTCGAGAGCCTGAGGCGGATCGCCGGCGCGAACCCCCTTCTGCACCGCTCCATGACGACCATCTTCATCGTGGTCGACCACGACCGCCTGCTTGCGCGCATGCGCGCCCGCGGCAAGGACGACGAGGCCGAGATCGCCCGGCGCATGGAGACCGCCGAGGCCGAGCTGCGCGAGGCCCACAAGTTCGACTACGTGATCGAGAGCCGCACCCGCGACGAGGACTTCGCCGCCCTGCTGGCGATCCTGGAGCGCGTCCGGGGCTAGGCGTGGCGCCGGCTAGCCGCCGATGTAGCTCATCTCGATCTTCTCGCGGCCGCCCTGCGCCCGGGCGCGCTCCTCGCTGTAGCGGTCCCTGCGTGCCGACCACACGCCCCCGATGAAGGCGTCGAGCTCGTCGTCACTCGCCCCGGAACGCAGCCGTGCAAGGACGTCGTGGCCCGCGGAGGCGAAGAGGCACGTGAAGAGCTTCCCGTCGGCCGAGAGCCGGGCCCGGTTGCAGTCCCTGCAGAAGGGCTCGGTGACGGAGCCGACGATGCCGATCTCGCCCCGGCCGTCGGCGTAGCGGTAGCGGGCGGCCACCTCGCCGCGGTACGCGGGGCCCACCGGCAGGAGGGGCCAGCGCGCGGAGACGCGCTCGACGATCTCCTTGGCAGGCACCACCTGGGAGCCGGACCAGTGGTTCGTCGTGCCCACGTCCATGTACTCGATGAACCGCAGCGTGTGCCCCCGCTCGCGGAAGTACTCGCAGAGGGCTAGGATCTCGCCGTCGTTCACCCCGCGCTGCAGGACGCAGTTCACCTTGACGGGCAGACCGGCGCCCGCGGCGGCCTCGATCCCGGCGAGGACCCGCGCCACCTTGAATCCAAGGCCGTTCATGCGGCCGGCCGTGGCGTCGTCGATCGAGTCCACCGAGACGTTGATCCGGTCGAGGCCCGCCTGCCGGAGGGCCGCCGCCTGGCGCTCGAGCAGCCATCCGTTGGTCGTGAGCGCCACCTCGGTGGCACCCGAGCCCTCCTTGATGGCCGAGATGATCGAGGGCAGGTCGGGACGCAGCAGCGGCTCTCCCCCGGTGAGCCGGATCTTCCCCGCCCCCTTGCGCACGAAGGCCCGGGCGATCCGCACCAGCTCGTCGCGGCTCATGATGCGCTCGTCGGAGAGAAAGGCGTGCCCGGGCCCGAAGGCCTCCTTCGGCATGCAGTACGGGCAGCGGAAGTTGCACCGGTCGGTCACGGAGATGCGCAGGTCGCGCAGGGGCCGGCCAAGGGTGTCGGGTGACGAGGGCATCGAACCGCCTAAAAAGACGGAGAATTCTGCATTTCGCGAGAAGCCATTTATGATGTACATTCCCGGCCGTGCTCACCCCCGCCGGCGCCGAAAGGCTCATTTTCGACACGATGCCCCTCCTGCACAAGGAGGACTGCTCGATCGCCGAGGCGCACGGGCGGGTGCTCAGGATGGACCTGCGCGCCGACCGCGACCTGCCGCCCTTCGACCGGGTGACGATGGACGGGTTCGCGCTCCGGTCGTCGTCGGTCGCCGCAGGGGTGCGCACCTACCGGATCGAGTCCGTGCAGGCGGCCGGCATGAGGCCCTTCACGCTCGGGCCGCAGGCGGACGCCTGCATCGAGATCATGACGGGCGCGGTGCTTCCCGAGGGCGCGGACTGCGTGGTGCCCTACGAGCAAACGGCCCGCGACGGAGCCTCCATGACGCTCGAGCCCGGGGCCGAGGCTCCGAGCCCGGGCTCCTATGTGCATCGCCGCGGTTCGGACCACGGCACGGGCGAGGTGGTCGTGCGCGCAGGGGTGCGGCTCACGGGGCGCGAGATCGCAGTGGCGGCCTCCTGCGGCCACCCGGCCCTCACCGTGACCCACTCGCCCAAGGTGGCGGTGGTCTCCACGGGCGACGAGCTGGTCGAGGTCGACGCGCTGGTCGCCGCGCACCAGATCCGGCGCAGCAACGACCACTCGATCCGGGCCTCGCTCATCATGGCGGGCTACCCGCGGGCCGACCGCTTCCACCTGAGGGACATCCGCCACGAGATCGAGCACATGCTCTGGCACATCCTGGCGGAGTACGACATCGTGCTGATCACCGGCGGCGTCTCGAAGGGCAAGTTCGACTTCCTGCCCTCCGAGCTCGAGCGCCAGGGCGTGCGCAAGGTGTTCCGCGGCGTGGCTCAGCGCCCGGGCAAGCCCTTCTGGTTCGGTCTGAGCGGCCGCATGACGCCGGTCTTCGCGCTGCCGGGAAACCCGGTGTCCGCCTACACGTGCCTCCACCGCTACGTGATCCCTGCGATCGACCACGCGGGTGGGATGCGGCCCAAGCCCCGCCTCTCGGTGGCGCTCGCCGAGAGCGTGACCTTCAAGCCGGCGCTCGCCTACCTGATGCCGGTGAGGCTCTCGAGCGGGCCGGCCGCCGAGCTGTTGGCCACGCCCGCGGCCGTGGGCGGCTCGGGCGACTTTGCGGGGCTCCTCGGCACGGACGGGTTCGTCGAGCTGCCCGCCTCGCAGGACGAGTTTCCCGCGGGCTACGTCGCCTCGTACTGGCCCTGGATATGACCGCAGGGTTACGGTTGAACCGGAGCCGGTACCGGGCAAGGTTGGGTTCCATGTCCCCCGCGAGACGCCTCTCCCACCTCGATGCCCGCCACCGTCCCCAGATGGTCGACGTGGGCGGCAAGGCTCAGACCGTGCGCACCGCGCACGCCGTGGCCGTGGTGGTGCTGCCGCCGGCGCTCGCGAGCCGCCTCGAGGGCGGGGACCTCGCCACGCCGAAGGGATCCGTCTTCCAGGCGGCAATCCTGGCGGGGATCATGGGGGCGAAGCGCACGGCGGACCTGATCCCGCTCTGCCATCCGCTGCCCCTCGACGACTGCAAGATCGAGATCGAGGCGGGCGCGGCGATCGCCGGGGAGTCCCGCGAGGTCGAGATCCACTGCAGGGCCCGCACCACGGGCCGCACCGGCGTCGAGATGGAGGCCCTTACCGGGGCGACGATCGCCGCGCTGACACTCTACGACATGGGCAAGTCTGTATCGCACGGCATCGTGATTCGGGAGATCCGGCTCCTCGAGAAAACCGGCGGCAAGAAGCCCTACCGCGCGGCGTGAAGACCGTCCGCATCCAGTATTTCGCGCTGCTGCGCGAGCAGCGCGGCGTGTCCGAGGAGAGCGTCACCACCGGTGCGGGGAGCCCCGGCGAGCTCTACCGGGACCTGCGGAAGCTCCACCGCTTCACGCTCCCCCAGGACCGCCTGAGGGTGGCGATCAACGAGGCCTTCGGGTCCTGGGACGCCGAGCTTCGGGACGGCGACACGCTCGTCTTCATTCCGCCCGTCGCAGGCGGCTAGGCCCGTGAGCTTCACGCTGACCGACACTCCCCTGGACCCGGCGGCCCTCATGCGGGGGCTGGCGGACGTGCGCGCGGGCGCGTGCGTGTCCTTCGAGGGGCGCGTGCGCAACCACAGCGAGGGAAGCCGGGTCGACGCGCTCGACTACGAGGCCTACGGCCCTCTCGCGAGAACCGAGGGCGAGCGGATTCTCGCCGAGGCGCGCGAGCGCTTCGCGATCCTTGGTGCCGCGTGCGTGCACCGCACGGGGCACTTGGTGCCCGGCGACCTGGCCGTCTGGGTGGGCGTCTGCTCGGCCCACCGCGGCCCCGCCTTCGAGGCCTGCCGCTACATCATCGACGAGACCAAGGCGCGGGTGCCGATTTGGAAGAAGGAGCACTACGCGGGCGGCGCCACCGAGTGGATCAACTGTGCCACCCGTGGGCCGCACGCGCCGGGTGCCGGGCCCTGACCCCGGCCCGCCCGCGCGGCTTCGGCTGGACACCGGCGTGTCCCGTCGCTACGGAAGTCCCCCAGCATGGTCTCCTCCCCCCTCGTCCTCGCCGCGGCCGCCACCACCCTCGACAAGCTTGGGAAGATCCCGCCGGCATTCTGGGCCAAGCTAGGCCTCGTCATCGTCGGTCTCATCATCGTCGTGATCGTGCTCCGCAAGGTCTTGGCGGTAAATAAGTTCGTGCTCGGGGGCGTGCTCTTTGTCGGGGGCGGAATCTTCTTCTTCAACTGGATTTACAATCGCACGGAGCCGGCGTTCCTGACGCCCCTCGTAAACCGGATTGCGCCCTTCTTCCCGAGCGCGGGTGCCTACGAGAACAAGCAGGCCTCGACCCCCGACCAGAAGAAATAGCCGGCGAGAAACTGCTTGGTTTCCGACCGAGGGTAGGGGAGATTAGCGGCCCTATGGCTAAACCATTTTCCGACATCGGACTCGTTGGGCTGGCCGTTATGGGCCAGAACCTCGCCCTCAACATCGCCGACCACGGCTTCCAGATCTCGGTCTACAACCGCACGACGGAAAAGACCGACAAGTTCGTCGCCGAGAACCCCAACACCCCCGGCGGGGTCGTGGGTTCGAAAACCATCCAGGAATTCGTGGCGTCGATCGCCACCCCGAGGAAGATCATCCTCCTCGTGCAGGCCGGCAAGGGCACCGACGCCGTGATCGACAGCCTGACGCCGTTCCTCTCTCCGGGAGACATCGTGATCGACGGCGGAAACTCGCTCTGGACCGACACGATCCGCCGCGAGAAGGCCTACGGTGAAAAGGGGCTGCGCTTCATAGGAAGCGGCGTCTCCGGCGGCGAGGAGGGCGCGCGCTTCGGCCCGTCGCTCATGCCGGGCGGCGACCCGAAGGCGTGGCTCGAGCTGAAACCCATCTGGGAGGCGATCGCGGCCAAGGTGGACGAGAAGACCGGCAAGCCCCTCATGGGTGCGACCCCCGGGCATCCCGTCGTGGGCGGCGTGCCCTGCACGACCTACATCGGCGCGAACGGCGCCGGGCACTACGTCAAGATGGTGCACAACGGCATCGAGTACGGCGACATGCAGATGATCTGCGAGGCGTACGCGCTATTGAAGGGCCTGCTGGGCCTCAAGCCCGCCGAGATGAGCGCGATCTTCACGGAGTGGGACACGGGCATCCTCGACAGCTTCCTGGTCGAGATCACGGCCGACATCCTGAAGCAGAAGGACCCGGTGACCCGCAAGCCGTTCGTTGACGTGGTGCTCGACACCGCAGGCCAGAAGGGCACCGGCAAGTGGACTTCGGTCAACGCGCTCGACATGGGTGTTCCCGCCCCGACGATCGCCGAGGCGGTCTTCGCCCGGTGCCTCTCCGCGATCAAGGAGGAGCGCGTGGCGGCCTCGAAGATCCTGAAGGGGCCCTCCAAGAAGTACCGTGGCTCCAAGAAGGCGCTCGTGGCCGCGATCCACGACGCCCTCTACTGCTCCAAGATCTGCAGCTATGCGCAGGGCTTCCAGCTCATGCGCACGGCCCAGAAGGAGTACAACTGGTCGCTCAACTTCGGCGAGATCGCCAAGATCTGGCGCGGCGGCTGCATCATCCGCGCGGCGTTCCTGCAGAAGATCACCGAGGCGTACGCGAGAAACCCCGATCTCGCGAACCTGCTCCTCGATCCGTACTTCAACAAGACGTTCAAGAGCGCCCAGGCGAACTGGCGCAAGGTGATCGCGCTCGCCGCCGAATGCGGCGTGCCGACGCCGACCTTCAGCGCCTCGCTCGCCTACTACGACGGCTACCGCTCGGCCCGCCTGCCCGCCAACCTGCTCCAGGCTCAGCGGGATTACTTTGGGGCGCACACGTACGAGAGGCTCGACCAGCCGCGCGGGAAGTTCTTCCACCTCGACTGGCCCGACCCCAAGAGGCCGCAGCTGGCCGTCTGAGGCTGCGTTCAGGTTGGTTCCCGACAATGCAAAGTGTAAGTGCTGACAATTAATAGCGAAAACCCAACGCTCCAGCTGGCTCGAGAGCCGTGAGCACTTCAGTGAAGCGCGGGCATTATAAGCGTGCCCTTGCGCGCGGGCAAGAACCGCATTACCATGATCCCCGATGGACTTGCGGCATCTGCGTTATTTCGTGGCCGTTGCCGATACGCTCAACTTCAGCCGGGCCGCCGAGCGGATGCGCGTGGCACAACCGGCGCTCAGCCGGCAGATTCATGACCTCGAGCAAGAACTCGGCTTCAAACTATTTGTGCGCACGACGACGCGAGTGCGGCTGACCGAGGCCGGGCGGTATTTCCGGCAACAGGCCGAAAAGCTCCTCATCCAGCTCGATCTCGCCGTGACTGGGGCGTCCCAAGTGGCGAAGGCGAGTCGGCTCACGTTCCGAATCGGGACCGACTGGAACGCCTCGGCCCTTCCGATTACGGCAGCGGCACGCGGGCTCATCGAGCTTCATCACAACATCACCGTCGATTTTGTGGAGCTTCCCGGCCACGAGCACACGCACGCCGTTCGCGAGGGCGAGATCGACGTCGGCTTCGTTCCGGGAATAAGCAAGATTCCCGGATCCGACATCGAGCACGGCCTCATCCACAGATCGACCCTCAAGGCGATCGTCCATCAGAGCAATCCCCTCGCCGACCGGCCCTCGGTGCGGCTGCGCGATCTGAAGGAGGAGCGCTGGATCGCGATCGACGACCAGGAGGTTCCCGGCTTCAAGACTCTGGTACGTCAGATTGTACGCCCCGCCCAATTTTCACCGAAATTCGTCAGGACGGCCAAGTCGCTGCCCGGAATGCTGGCCTTCATTGCCACAGGGGAGGGCATCGGCCTGATCCCGGAGCTCTTCCTTCCCGTAGCCCCCGAGGGTACCCGTTACCTTCCTACGGATTGCGAGCCGTTCGAGATGTATGCGGTCTGGTCCAAGCTGAAGTCGGCCTCGTGCCTCCCTGCTTTTCTTGAACTCTTGCGCGCCAAGATAGCTGCCGCGCCCCTTCCTCCTGCGGACCATTTTCGCCGGAGCCGGAGCCGGACCTGAAGCTTGCGGTGCGAGAGCGGTCTTATGCCTTTTGGGCATAAGCAGAGGCCCGCGGGAGTATTTCCCGATACTTCCGGCCGGCTGTATCCTGTGAGCATGTCCAAGATACGGCCCGCATCGAAATCATCGAGAGTCAGGTCTCCGGGGCTGCCCGGCGCAAACGGGAATGATTCCCGGCTTGGCGGTCCCGGCGCCTCCGTGGTGAATCAGGACATCCAGCACCGGCGGTTGCTGGTAGGGACCGCCTACCACTCGGGCATCGGCGACCCCGACAGCTGTCTCACCGCGCTCGCAATCCTCTCCGCGAGCCGCGCCCTTCGGGGCGCCCTGGGCCGCGACCTGGGTAACCATGAGAGCTGCGAGTGCAGATTCATCACCCTCGTGACGCTCTATGCGCTTGAGCCCGTCGCCTGCACGCCCGACGCCCTCGCCCATGATGCCGAGGTCGATCTGGATGTGATGCGAAAGGTACTCGGGTTCCTGGAGGAGAGGGGATGGGTGTCGCTGGAATACCATCGCACCCAGGGCGTGGCCCCGCGTGTCCATCTTACGGAGTCAGGCATGGAGATCACGGTTCTTGCGGTGCACCGCTTTCTCGAGATCTCGGCCACTTTGTCCGGGGACCTGGAAATTGATGAACGCAGTGCCGCCATCAAGGCCTGCGCGCGGATAGTCCGAGCGGCGGCCGGAGCCGAAGTTGGGCGCGCAAAATCAGACCTTCGCTCATGAATCCAGGAAACAGCACCAATCCCGACACCCCTGCAGTTTGCCGGGCGACTGGGCGCCACGCCTGGCCGCGTCCGCTCGCCGCAATTCACTGTCTCGGCTCAGAACCGATCCGGCGCGAGGGCGCGGACAAAAGCGGGAGCCTGGCGCCATGATCCTTGAAGACATCGGGCACGAGGCCCTGTCCTTCGTGGGAGGCGTGGGCGACCTCGCCCTCTTCGGCATCCGCGTCCTGGGATCCATCCCGGCTACCCGCGGACTCTTTCGACGCGCGCTTCGCGCCGTGCACGAGGTCGGCATCCGGTGCCTCCCCGTGGTGGCGATCGTGGGCCTCTTCACGGGCATCGTGCTCGGGCTGGAAGGCTACCACACCCTGGCGCGCCTTGGATCCGAGAGCGTCCTCGGCAGCCTCGTTCTCCTCAGCCTCGTGCGCGAACTCGGGCCGGTCCTGGCGGCCCTGATGATTATTGGCCAGTCCGGCTCGGCGCTCGCCGCGGAACTGGGCATCCAGCGCAACAGCGAACAGATCGACGCCCTGGGAACCATGGGAATCAACGCCCTCGGATTCCTGGCGGCACCACGGCTGATTGCGTCGATCTTTGTGTACCCCATCCTGACCCTGGCCTTCAACGCCTCCGGCATCATCGGAGGCGCCATCTCGGGCTGCCTGGTGATGGGACTCGATCCAGGGGTCTACAGGACATCGGCCGAGGGCGCCCTCGGCTCCGGCGACCTCGCCGAGTGCCTGGTGAAGTCGGCCGTGTTCGGCGTCCTCACCGTGGCGATCTGCATGCATCAGGGTTACACCGCCCACCTGCGCGTGGGCGTCTCAGGTGCCCGTTCGGTCAGCCTGTCCACCACGCGCGCCGTCGTTCTCGCATGCGTCACCGTGCTCGCGGCCGACGCGCTCATTACCTCCGCTTTCCTATGAAATCATCCAGTCGACCCCTCCTTAAGGTGAGCGGCCTTAGAAAGGCCTTCGGCGACCACGTCGTGCTCGCACGAATCGATCTCTCGGTGCCGCGCGGCACCATTGTATCCGTGCTCGGCCGCAGCGGCGCGGGAAAGTCGGTATTCCTTAAGTGCCTGGCCGGCCTGATCGTGCCCGATGCCGGCCAAATCCTGCTCGACGGCCGCAGCTCCGGAACGTCGGGAGGGCAGCGTACCCCCTCCGGGCCCCGGGCGAGCTTCCTCTTTCAGGGGAACGCCCTGCTCGACTCGCTGACCGCGTTTGAGAACGTGGCCCTGCCTCTTGCGCAGACAACGTCCCTCAGTCCCGACGAGATCGTCTCTCGGGCCGAAGGCGCGCTCGACAGGCTAGGCTTGGGTGCGTTCGGCCGGCACTACCCCAGCCAGCTCTCAGGGGGTATGCAGAAGCGTGTCGCCCTGGCGCGAGCGCTGGTCACCGAACCGGAAATCGTGCTCTTCGACGAGCCGACCGCCGGTCTGGACCCGCTCAGCCGGAACGCGGTGTTCGAGTTGATCGTTCGGTTGCGCCAAGACCTCGGTTTCACCGCGGTCATCGTGACCCACGACGTCGTGGAGGCGCTCGAGGCGAGCGATCGGGTGGCACTCCTGGATCAGGGACACATACGCTTTGAGGGAGATCCCGAGTCCTTCATGGCATCGCGGGATCCGATGGTGTCGGACCTCCGCGACAGCGCCGGCGCCCTGGCCCGGCACGTCGCGGGAATCACCGGAGTCACGCCGCTCGCAGGGCGGTTTCTCACATGAGCCGCAACCGCGTCGAAATCGCCGCCGGGGTCTTCGTGCTTGCCGGAATTGCGGCGATCGCATGGGCCCTCGAACGCGTGGTCGCGGATGAATTTCCGCGCGGGGACACCTACGAGGTCCGGGCCCAGTTCTCGAACGTGGGCGGCCTCAAGGCGGGAAGCCCGGTGCTCATTGCCGGCGTGAACGTGGGTCGCGTCGACTCGATCGCGCTCGATGACAAGTTCGCGGCGATCGTGAGACTGCGAGTCCGCCAAGACCTTCGTCTTTCCACGGACACGATCGCGTCGATCCGCACCAGTGGCCTGATCGGGGAGAAATTCGTCGCACTCTCGCCCGGGGGCGACGAGGGCAGCCTTAAGCCTGGCGGATTGATTACGGACACCGAATCGGCGATCGACCTCGAGTCGCTCATCAGCCGCTTCGCCTTTGGAAATGTTGATGGCGCGAAGGGAAAGGCCGTCAAATGAAGAGCCGGCGGCTGACCAGAGTATCTGCGCTCCTGATGGTGCTTTCGGCGCTCGAGCTACACGGCGGATCGCAGCCTCAGGCTTCGGAGCCCGAGGTCCTGCTGCGCGAGACCCTGGACGAAGTGCTCGATGCGGCCTACCCGCAGAAGGCCGTTTCGGGAGGCACGGGTCTTGAGGAACGCGCGCTTCCCATCCTTGAGAAGGCCTTCGACTTCGGCGCGATCACGCGCCGCGCGATCGGCCCGGGCTGGCGGCAGTTTTCCGAGGACGAACGTCGGCGCTCGATCAGGGAATTTAGGGACCTTGTGGTCCATACCTACGCTTCGCGAATTCGGGGCGATGAACGTCCACGCATCACCTACGGCACCCCCGAAAGGCAAAGTGAGGACAGGTGCGATGTCCCGACGCGTCTCCTCTATGATGGCGAAACGTACGCGGTGGAATACCGGATGGAGCGCCACGCAGGGGCTTGGCGCGTGACCGATGTCGTGATTGAGGGTATCA
>CAIXHE010000135.1 GCA_903919205.1 uncultured Opitutaceae bacterium
CCGATCTCGAAGCCTGCCGCCGCCGCGGGCGCGAAGCCCGCCGCCCCGGCCGCCGGCGCCAAGCCGGCCGCGCCTGCCAAGAAGTAGTCCTTTCCACCGGCGGGCCTCCCGCCGTTCGTTCTTTGAGTCATGTCCATCTCGCTCGTCGCCGGCCTGGGTAACCCGGGCCGAGAGTACGAGCGCTCCCGCCACAACCTGGGCTGGATCGTGCTCGACGCCTACGCGTCGAAGCACGGCCTCGCCTGGCGGCGGGCCCCCGAGTTCGACTCGGTGGTCGCCCGCCATGACCTGGCCCCCGGCCGATCGGTCCTCCTCGCCAAGCCGCAGACGTACATGAACGCGAGCGGCACGGCGGTGGGTGCCCTCGCCCGCTACCACCGCTTCGCCCCGGAGTCGGTCGCCGCCGTCTACGACGACCTCACGATCGACCTGGGTCTCGTGAAGGTCTCGGTCAGCGGCAGCGACGCCGGGCACAACGGCGTCGCGAGCCTGCTGGAGCACGTGGGTGACGGCTTCGCCCGCTACCGACTGGGGGTGGGGCCCCGCACCCCGCCCGAGATGGACCTCAAGGACTTCGTACTCGCCCCCTTCACACAAGAACAACTCAACCTGATAACACACAAGACCGACGCCTTCATCCAAGGGCTCGAGCTGCTGATCACCAGCGGAGCGGACCGTGCGATGAACCAGTTGAACCGAAGAGACCACCCATGAGCAAGCCAGCCAAACGCAACTACCGCGCCACGTTCATCCTCGACAACCGCGGCAAGCAGGAAACCGTCGAGCAGATCGTCGACGGCGTGAAGAAGGAGATCGCCGCGATCGAGGGCGACGTCACCGCAGTCGAGAACATAGGCAAGAAGGACTTTGCCCGCGTCACCGACCGCAAGCTGACCGGCGCCGCCTACGTCCACGTCAACTTCAGCGCCCCGCCGCAGGGCCCCGCCCAGCTTCGCGAGCGCCTGCGCCTCAACAACAGCGTCTACCGCACGTTCGTTCAGGAGGTCTGAACCCGCTCTTCCCCATGGCGAACTTCAACAAGGTCTACCTGATGGGCAACCTCACGCGCGACCCCGAGATGCGGGTCACGCCCAAGGGCACGGCGATCTGCCAGTTCGGGCTCGCGATCAGCCGCTCCTGGAAGGATGAGAGCGGCCAGACGCGCGAGGAGACCGCCTTCGTCGACATCGAGGCCTGGGGCAAGCAGGGCGAGGTGATCTCCAAGTACTGCACCAAGGGCCGACCGCTCTTCGTCGAGGGCCGCCTCAAGTTTGACCAGTGGGAGGACAAGACCTCCGGCCAGAAGCGCAGCAAGCTGAAGGTCGTCCTCGAGAACTTCCAGTTCATCGGGGGCAGGGGCGACGGCGCCCCCGGCGCGGGTCCCGGCTCCGAGGTCGGCGAGGGCAGCCAGCCCGACGCCGGGGCCCCCTCGCGCGGGCCCGCGCGCCCGGCGGCCCCGCCCAAGGACTCGGTCGACGAAGACGTTCCCTTCTGATCGCGGCCGATTCCCGCACGCTTTACAAGGCCCCTCCCAGCGAGGGGCCTTTTTTGTGGCCGCCCCCGTCCCTGGGGGAGCACGCAGCCCGGAGGACGGGGCGGTGCCGTCGCCGGCCCGTAACACGTCCGACGTCCCGAGTTCACAGTTGAGGATTTGCCAACGGCTCGGCCGGGAGAATTCTCCTAAATGTCGCTCAGGTTTTCTCCCCCGCGTCCACGACCATGAACCTCTCCCGAATCGCCCTCATCGTCTCCGTCGGTTCGCTGGCCGCCCTCGCTTCCCCGTGCAGGGCCCAGAGCGTCATCACCGAGTGGACCTTCGACAACCTGGCCACCGGCTCGAACCAGGCTCCGGCTCCTTCGGTCGACACCACCGGCACGGCGACGGCCGTGAGCCTCGGCATGTCGAGCACCGGCCTGAACTCGACCGCCGGCGCCACCGGGCCCGACACGTCTAACATCTACACCCTGCAGGGCACGGATGCGTCGGCGGGCAACACGTCCTCGACGAACAGCACCTGGCGGATCGTCGGCACGAACGGCTGGAACTCGGCGGCCGCGATCGGCACGCAGGGCGCGCAGTTCGACGTGAGCACGGCGGGCGAGTCGAACATCTCCCTCAGCTTCGACATTTCCATGTCCGTGCAGGCCGAGGCCAACCTCCAGGTGCAGTACACGACCGACGGCGTCACCTGGAACAACGCCGCCCTCAGCTATGGCGGCCTGGGCGCCAGCATCCTCACCAACTCATCGGTCTCGACCCTGGTGAACGGGACCTACTTCCACGGCAGCCCCTCCTCCGTGGACGCGTGGTTCAACGGGATCACCGCCAATTTCAGCGGAATCAGCGCCGTGAACAACGACCCGAACTTCGCGGTCCGCATCGTGAACGCGTCGACCGGCGCCTCCGACGTGAACCTGAAGACCAACACGGCCATCAACAACACCTCGGGCAACTGGCGCCTGGATGACGTGACCTTCACGGGCACCGCCATCCCCGAGCCGTCGAGCTGGGCGCTGCTCGTGGGCTGCGCGGCCCTGGCTGCGGCCGCCGTTCGCCGCAGGCCGGCCGTCTCGGCCTGAGGGCGCCGGGCCACGCCGGCGGGGCCTGGATCGCCCGCGGCTCCCGCGGGGGAAATACTGCATTGACACCCCCTGCGCACTGCGGGATTCATTGAGGTTTCCACGAAAAGATCCCTCCCAACCCTTTATTCACATGGCCCACACAGAAGTACTCCTTGTTAAGCCCGTCGAGGGCCTCGGCGGCGAAGGCGACCAGGTCAAGGTCCGCGCCGGCTACGCCCGCAATTTCCTGCTGCCGCGCAGCGTGGCGGTCCCCGTCACGAAGGCCAACCGCAAGCAGGTGGAGGCGCTCAAGAAGCGCCGTGGCGAGCGCGAGGCCCAGGAGCTGAACGGGGCCCAGGACCTCGCTAAGAAGCTGGAGAAGACGGCCTTGGCCTTCGCGGTCACGACCGGCGAGGGCGGCAAGATGTTCGGCGCAATCACATCGGCCGACCTGCACGAGAAGCTGGTCGCCGCCGGCTTCACCATCGACAAGAAGCGCATCCATCTGCACACCCCGGTGAAGACGCTCGGCAAGCACACCGTCAAGGTGAAGCTCCACGCCGACGTCTCGGTCGAGCTGCCCTTCGACGTGGTCTCCGAGAACCCGATCGAGCCCTCCGCCGAGGAGAAGGCCGAGGAGGAGAGGAAGAACCGCAAGCCCGAGGCCCGTCGCTAGTCGCCAGGCCGCCTTCCCGCGAACGATCGTCGAGGGCCACCCCGAAACAGGGGTTCCCGGCCGACCCCCCGAATGGCCGACGAAAAGTCCAGCAACCCCCAGCGACCGGCGGCCACCGCCGCCGGGCGCGGGATGCCGCACAGCATCGAGGCGGAGGAGTACCTGATCTCCTGCTGCCTGATTGACGGCGCGGACGTGGTCGCGCGCTGCATGGAGGCGAGGCTGACGCCCGAGTCCTTCTACGTCCCGGCCCACGGCATCGTCTTCGAGAAGCTGCTCGGCCTGTACAACCGCCAGGCCCCCATAGACGTGGCGGTCCTCGGCGAGGAGCTTAAAACCTCGAAGCAGCTGGAGGCGGTGGGCGGCTACGCCTTCCTGACGCGGGTGAGCGGCAGCATCCCGACGACCGCCCAGGCCGGCTATTTCATCGAGCGGGTGCGCGAGCAGAGCCTGCTGCGCGAGATCATCCGCTCGGCCACCGGGGCCGTCGAGGACTGCTTCAACTTCACCGGGGGCATCGACGAGTTCGTGGACCAGGTCGAGGCCCGGATCTTCGCCGTCACCCAGAGCCGCGTGAGCGAGGGCGCCAAGCCCATGCGCGAGCCGCTCAAGGAGGCGATGAACGTCGTCCACAAGATGATGATGAAGAAGGGCGAGATGACCGGGGCCCCCTCGGGATTCCACGACCTCGACCGCCTCACCTTCGGCTTCCAGCGCCAGGAAATGATCGTCCTGGCGGCGCGCCCCTCCATGGGAAAGACCTCGTTCGCGCTCAACATCGCCGAGGCCGTGGTGCTGCCGAAGAAGGGCGAGCCCCACACGACCCTCATCTTCTCGCTTGAAATGAGCGGCGCCCAGCTCGCCCTGCGCATGCTTTGCTCGCGCGCCCGGGTCAAGATGCAGGCCCTGAGGGATGGGCTGCTCTCCAAGAACGGCGACGAGCAGCAGCGCCTGGTGTCGGCGGCCGACGAGTTCACGAAAGCCCCGCTCTTCATCGACGACTCTAGTAACCTGTCCATCATGCAGTTGCGTGCGAAGGCGCGCCGGGTCCACGCCCGCCACAAGCTCGGCCTGATCATCGTCGATTACCTGCAGCTGCTCAGCCCGGTCGACGCCAAGGTGCCCCGCGAGCAGCAGGTGGCCGAGGCCTCCCGAGGATTAAAAGCGCTCGCGAAGGAACTTGATGTGCCGGTCGTTGTATTAAGTCAGCTGAACCGCTCGTCCGAGAAGGAGAACCGCGCCCCCAAGCTAGCCGACCTGCGGGAATCCGGATCGATCGAGCAGGATGCAGACGTAGTGCTCATGCTTGCCCGACCCAAGGACGCCGACGAGAAATTTCAGGTAGCAGCCGATTCGGCGGAGTTAATCGTTGCCAAGCAACGAAACGGGCCGGTAGGAGAACTGCGGCTGACTTTCCTTCGCGATATCACACGTTTTGAAAACTATACCCAGTAACCCTGTGATCAACAGGGTCCTACGCCTTTTTGTTGTCGTTTCCGTGCTCCTGGGCGCGGGTATCAGCCATGCGGGGGCCCAGACAGGGCAGCCGTCCTCGGCCCCCGCCTACAAGGTGGGGACGGTCACGGTCAAGTTCGTGGGCACGGCCAACGTGAACGAGCAGGTGGTGCGCGCCAACATCCAGGTCCGCGAGGGCGGCGACCTGGACGAGACGATGCTCGATCGGGACATCCGCGCCCTCTACAAGACGGGACTCTTTGAGTTCATCGAGATCAAGCGCGAGGCCGTCGGGGCCAACACGTTCAACCTCGTGATCGAGGTCACCCCGAAGTACCGCGTGTTCGCGGTTCACTTCGAGGGCAACAAGCAGCTGAAGACCCGCCGCCTGGAGAAGGAGGCGAAGACGACGCCCAACAGCACGCTCGACGAGCGCCAGGTGAAGGAGGACTCCGAGAAGCTGAAGGAGTACTACCAGAAGGAGGGCTTCAACCAGGCCACGATCAGCTACACGATCAGCCGGGACCGGGCCACCGGCCTCGGCACCGTCACCTTCAAGATCCGAGAGGGCCGCAAGGTGAAGATCCGCGAGATCCGATTCGTCGGCAACGCGCACGTGAAGGCGAAGGCCCTTCGCAAGATCATGGAGACCAAGAAGTGGTGGTGGCTCTCCTGGCTCACCGACTCGGGCCGATTCAAGGACGACGACTTCCAGGACGACCTGGACAAGCTGCGCGACTTCTACCGCGAGCACGGCTACCTGGACGTCGAGATCCCCGAGGAGAAGGTCGTCTTCAGCTATCCCAAGCCGGACAGCCTCGTGATCACGATCGCGGTCACCGAGGGCCGCCAGTACCGGATCGGCGAGATCTCGATCACCGGCAACAAGCTCCACTCGACCGTGCTGCTCAGGCGCGTCGCGGCCCTCTACGCCAAGTCCGGCGCAGTCTTCGCCCCGTCGCAGATCGACAAGGCCGTCGAGCGCATCGAGGACTACTACGGCAAGGACGGGTACCTCGACACGCGCGTTCGCGTGACCCGCAGGCCCAACCTGAAGACCAACGACATCGACCTGGAGTTTAAGATCGACGAGAGCGACAAGTTCAACGTCGAGTCGATCCAGGTCGAGGGCAACACGAAGACCAAGAGTGTGGTCATCATCCGCGAGCTGGTGCTCGGCCCGGGCGACGTCTTCGACACGGTGCGCATGAAGATCAGCAAGAACCGCCTGATCAACACGCGCTTCTTCGACGACGTGGACATCACCCCGCAGGACACCAACATACCGGGCCGCAGGGACATGCGCGTTTCCGTGAAGGAGGGCCGCACGGGCACGTTCACCTTCGGCGCGGGCTACAGCTCGCTCGAGAGGGCGACCGTCTTCGCGCAGATCCAGCAGACGAACTTCGACCTCTTCAACAGCCGCTCGCTCTTCCAGGGCGACGGGCAGAAGTTCAGCATCAAGGTGTCGATCGGCTCGCTCTCCAACGAGGCGGTGATCAGCTTCGAGGAGCCCTACCTCTTCCAGAGGACGCTCGCGTTCGGCTTCAACCTCTTCCGCGAGCAGTCCTCCTACGTGAGCACCTACTACCAGGAGCTGCAGGAGGGCGGCTCGGTCAACCTGCGCAAGCCCCTCTTCGGCCTGCTCCAGGGCATCCTCACCTACCAGTACGAGGTCATCGACATCTACAACGTGAGCAGTTCGGCCTCGCCGGTCATCCAGCAGTACTCCGGCAACCACAACGTCTCCAGCCTCTCCTTCCAGATGGTGCGCGACACGCGCGACAAGATCATCAACCCGACCTCGGGCAATTACATGTCGCTCACCACGACGCTCGCCGGCGGCCCCCTGGGCGGCACCGACAGCTTCTACAGCTTCGACTTCCACGGTTCCCAGAACTTCAAAGTGTTCGACGCCCAGACCCAGATCCTAACGCTGGTCGCGCGCGGCGGCGTGATCAACAACTACGGCGGCTTCGCGGTGCTTCCCTACTACGACGCGTTCTATCTCGGTGGCCCCCAGGACCTTCGCGGTTTCGCTTACCACGAGGTGAGCCCCCGGGACATCTTCGGGGAGCCGATCGGCGGAAAGACCTACGCCATGTTCACGGCCGAGTACTCGGTCGAGATCGTCGACCCGATCCGCTTCGCCATGTTCTACGACGCGGGCTTCGTGAACGCCCCGGCCTACGACTTCAACCCGGGCTCCTACAACGACGACATCGGAATCGGCCTAAGGCTCATGGTGGCCGGCTCTCCGCTCAGCCTCGACTACGGAATTCCCATCCGCGGAGACCATTACAACAAACAGGGCGGCCAGTTCAATTTTTCGTTTGGCACCCGCTTCTAATTGCGATTGGATCAGGGCCCTTTCATCCTCTGACATTTAACCCATGAAGAAAACGATTCAGTCCATTCTCGCAGCAACCGCCGTCGCCCTGACCTCGGGCGCGGTACACGCCCAGTCCACCGTCAAGATCCTGACGGTCGATGTGGCGAAGGTGCTCGAGGGCTACTACAAGACCCAGGACGAGCAGGAGAAGTTCAAGGCCGACGAGCAGAAGGCCCAGACCCAGCTCGCCACGATCACCAAGGAGGGCAACGCCCTCGTGGACCAGTACAAGGAGCTCGACGAGCAGTCCAAGAACCCCGCCTCCACCGCCGAGGCGAAGGCCAAGGTCCAGGGCGAGATGCAGAAGAAGGGCGAGGAGATCCAGCAGAAGAAGCAGGAGCAAAACGCCTTCATCCAGACGACCCGCCAGACGATGCAGCAGCGCATCCAGACCTTCCGCCAGCTGATGGTCGAGGAGATCAGCAAGGCCTCCGTTGACATCGCCAAGAAGAAGGGCGCCACCTTCCTGCTCGACAAGTCCGGCCCGACGCTCCTGGGCGTCTCCTCCGTCCTCTATTCGGAGCCGAGCCTGGACATCACCGACGAGGTGCTCGCCGAGGTGAACAAGGACCGCCCGGCCGTCACGACCGCTCCGGCCGCGGCCGCCTCGTCCTCCCCGGGCGCGACGGACTCGCCGAAGATCACGGTGCCCGGCATCTCGCCGAGCAAGTAAGAGCGGGCCCCTCGGGGGCCCCCATTTCAGCCCGAACCCCGCTTGCCTTGGGCAAGCGGGGTTCTTTGTGTAGGCACCATGCAGGTCTCGTTCACGCAGGCAGAGATTGAGGCGATCACGCGCCCTTTGCGGACGCTCGGGTCCACGCCCGAGGTCATCCGGGGCATCGCGTCCCTCGGCACGGCGGCACCCGGGGACCTGAGCTTCCTGGGCAACGCGAAGTACCGGGCTGCCGTGGGCACGACCCGCGCCTCGCTGGTGCTCGTGCCGGCCGACTTCGGGGGTCTTCCCGCGCAGGGCCAGGTCCTGATGTTCGTCGACAATCCCTCCGTGGCCCTGGCCCGCCTGTGCTCCCGCCTCGAGCAGGCGCTCTGGCCGAAGCCCGCCCCCGGCATCCACCCCTCGGCCCTGGTCTCGCCGGGGGCCCAGGTGGCGGCGTCGGCGACGGTGGGGCCCCTCTGCATCGTCGAGGCCGGCGCGGTCGTCGGCGAGCGGGTGCACCTGGAGGCCCGCGCCTTCATCGGGCGCGGCACGAGGGTCGGCGACGACAGCTGGTTCATGCCCGGGGTGAGCGTCTTGGCCGAGTGCACGCTCGGGCGCCGGGTCAGGCTCCAGCCCGGCGTCGTGGTCGGTTCCGACGGATTTGGCTACGAGATGGTGGGGGGGCGCCATGAGAAGGTGCCCCAGGTGGGGACGGTCGTGATCGGCGACGACGTCGAGATAGGCGCCAATTCCACCATCGACCGCTCCCGCTTCGAGCGGACGTCGATCGGGGAGGGCACCAAGATCGACAACCTGGTGCAAGTGGGGCACAACGTCATCATCGGCAGGCACTGCCTCATCTGCGGCCAGGTCGGCATCGCCGGCAGCTGCACGCTCGGCGACTACGTGGTCATCGGGGGCCAGTGCGGGCTGGCCGGGCACCTGACCGTGGGCTCGGGCGCGATGATCGCGGCCCAGTCCGGCGTCAAGGACGACATCCCGCCGAAGACGACGGTCTGGGGCACGCCGAGCCTCCCCATCCTGCTGGAGCAGAAGCTCACCGTGCTGCGCCACCGGCTGCCCGAGCTCTTCAAAAGGGTCGACGCACTCGAGAGGCTGCCGCGTTAGCCGCCCAACGCGGCCGGCGCGCGGTCAGCGGCCGCCGGGCTCCCGGGGAGGTGCCGACGGGACGTTCTTCATGTCCATCTGGTGCTGCAGGCGACGGGCGATCGCCTGCTGGCGCGCCGCCTGCACCGTGGAATCCTCCGGGGGGGGCGGGGCGACCGCCGCGGACGCCGCCTGGGGCGTCGGTACGGGGACGAAGACGGTCACGGCGGCACCCGAGGAGGAGACCTTCGGCGCCCGCAGCACGAGGTGGAGCCTGCGCCCCTGGAAGTCCACCTCGACGCCGTCGCCCGAGGCGTCCGCCGAGCGCACCGTGAAGTCGTGCCCGGGCTCGTTCACGGCGACCCAGGTGCTGCGCTTGCGCGCGGGCTCGTAGATGCAATAGGCGGTGCCCTCCGGAGCGGACATCACCCCGCGAAGCTCGACCGGCGTGGCCGGTCCCGCGGCCGCCGACGCCGAGGCGCCCGCCGGAAGGAAGGGGGAACTCGGGGCCAGGTCGGCCCGCGCGGCGCCCGCGCACGCCGCGAGCAGCGCATACCCCAGGTACCCGCGGGCGCGGCGGATCGGGAGGCGTGAGAGCTGCGGCATGCGTCGGTGGAGTACACCCCGGCGCGCCGGCCGGTCAAGGGGACGATAGGCCGGAGCCGAGCCGGGCGCGGCTTTGTAACCGGACCGTCACACGATCTCGCCGAGCCGGATGCAGGCGGCCTCCCGGGCGTCTGCCTGCGCGACCAGCGCGGGGACCTCGAGCCGGCAGCGCTCGACCGCGTAGGGGCAGCGAGGGTGGAAGGCACAGCCCGAAGGGGGGTGGATCGGCGACGGCGGGTCCCCTGCGAGCACGATGCGCTGCCTCGAGCGCTCGATGTCCGGGTCGGGCACCGGGATCGCGCTCACCAGGGCGCGGGTGTACGGGTGCCGCGGCCGGTCGATCACGTCGAGCGCAGGCCCGAGCTCGACGATCTTGCCGAGGTACATGACCGCGACGCGGTCCGAGATGTGGCGCACGACCGACAGGTCGTGGGCGATGAAGATGAGCGCCAGGTTCATCTCGCGGCAGAGCTTGGCGAGCAGGTTGAGGATCTGGGCCTGGATCGAGACGTCGAGGGCCGAGACCGGCTCGTCGGCCACGATCACCTTGGGGCGCAGCGCGAGCGCACGGGCGATCGCGATCCTCTGGCGCTGGCCGCCCGAGAACTCGTGGGGGTACTTGCGCGCGAAGCGCGGGGCGAGCCCCACCGTCCTCATGAGCTCGTCGACGCGGCCCTGGACCTCGGACGGTCCGCAGATGCCGTGCACCAGGAGCGGCTCGGCCAGCGTCGCGTGGACGCTCATGCGGGGGTTGAGCGACGCATAGGGGTCCTGGAAGATCATCTGCAGGTCCCGGCGGGACTCGAGCAGCTCGCGCCGTGAGGCCTCCCCGAGGTTGCGACCGCCCAGGACCACCGAGCCGCCGGTGGTGGGCACGAGCTGCAGGATGGTGCGAGCCAGGGTCGACTTCCCGCAGCCCGACTCGCCGACGAGCCCGAGCACCTCCCCCTGGCGCACGGAGAGCGTGACCCCGTCGACCGCCCGCACGGAGCCGGTCTGGCGCTTGACGAGGAAGCCCTCGTTGACGGCGAAGTGGGTCTTCACGTCCCGCAGCTCAAGGATGGGGTCGTTCATGGGGGCTAGAGGCTCTCGGGCGTGATCTCGCCCCGCGCCATGCGGGTGCAGGCGTGGGCGTGGCCCGGGGAGGCCTCCACCAGGGCCGGCTCGGCGGCGGTGCAGGTTCCCGCGGCGAGCGAGCATCGGGGCGCGAAGGCGCACCCGGCCGCGGGCTTGGAGACGTCGGGAGGCAGCCCCGGGATCGTGAAAAGCTCGGTCCCCTTAGGCTGGAGCCCGGGAATCGAGCGCTGGAGGCCCCGCGTATAGGGGTGCAGGGGCCGGTGGAAGAGCGTGCGCGCGTCGGCCGTCTCGACGATGCGCCCGGCGTACATGACCTGGACCTGGTCGCAGAGGCCGGCCACGACACCGAGGTCGTGGGTCACGAAGACGACCGCCATGCCGAGCTCGCGCTGGAGTCGCCGGATGAGCTCGAGGATCTGCGCCTGGACCGTCACGTCGAGGGCCGTGGTGGGCTCGTCCGCGATCAGGATCTCGGGGCGGGTGATCAGCGCCATCGCGATCATCACCCTCTGGCGCATGCCCCCGGAGAACTCGTGGGGGTAGAAGTGGATGCGGCGCGCGGCGTCGTTGATGCCCACGGCCTCGAGCATGCGAAGCGCCCGCTCGAGGGCCTCGCGCTTGGTGAGCGCCTCGTGGATCAGGAGCGGCTCGATCAGCTGCTCGGAGACCCGCAGGTAGGGGTTGAGCGAGGTCATCGGGTCCTGGAAGATCATCGAGACGCGCTTGCCGCGGATCGAGCGGGCCTGCTTGGGGCTGCAGTGCAGCAGGTCCACCCCGTCGAACAGGGCCGTGCCGCTCACGATGCGGCCCGGGGGCTGGGGGACGAGCCCCATGATCGAGTAGCAGGTGACCGACTTGCCCGATCCGGACTCTCCCACGATCCCGAGGGTCTCCCCGCGCTCGAGCGTGAAGCTCACCCCGTCGACCGCCCTGTAGATGCCGTTCCTCGTGTGGAAGTGGGTTCTCAGGTCGGTGACTTCTAAGAGCGGCATCGGCTGGACGGGAGTGTTCCCATCCCTAGCGGCTTGGCAAGTCTGCCACCGCCGAAACCACCGTTTCCGGGGCCAGGTCGGCGAGCGCGGCGCCGCCCGTCGGCGGGCAGCCCGGGGGCTGGAGGATGCGGTACGGCGCCGCGAAGAGCGGGCCGGTGCGCACGGGGTTTGTCGGCCCGAAGAGCGCCACGGTGGGCACCCCGAGCGCGTTCGCAAGGTGCATGCCGCCGGTGTCGTTGGTCACGAGCAGCCGGCAGCCCAGCAGCGCCCGGGCGTAGTCGAGCAGGCTTGTGCGCCCGGCCAGGTCGCTGACGCGCCCCGGGTCCGAGCCGGCGAGGATGCGCGCCGTGATCGGCGCGTCGCCGGCGGTCCCGAACAGGACGAAGCGCTCCGCCGGCAGCGCCGCGATCAGCGAGCGCCAGTGTGCCTCGGGCCAGCGCTTGGCGGGCGTGTTCTCGGAGCCCGGGATGAGCCCGATGGGCGCGTCGCCGGCGGCAGGCACGGCGGACCCCACCCCGGCGATTCGCAGGAGGGAGAGGTCCGGGGGCTCGGCCAGCCCGAAGTGCCGGAGGAAGCCCTCCCAGAGCTCGAGCTGGTGGTGGCGGGCCTCCTCGAAACCCTCGGGGGGCCGGTAGGCGTGGGTGAGGAGCGGCCGGCGGCGGCCCGGCCGCACGATCCCGAAGCGCTGGGGACAGCCCGAGAGGAAGGCCTCCAGGTCACCGCGCACCGAGTTGGTGAGGAGAATCCACACGTCGGGGTACTCCGCCCGCAGCCGCAGGAACTGCGCGAGGTAGCCCGGCCCGGGGGGAGGCAGCGCCCGCACCCGGTCGGCAAGGCCCGCGGACTCGAGGAGAGGGACGAACGAGGCCTTTGCGAGAAGAGTCACCTCGGCATCGGGGCGCGAGGCCCGCACCGCGCGCACGAGCGGGGCGGCGATCGCCACGTCGCCGAGCCAGTTCGGCAGCCGGATCCAGACCCGGGTGCGCCGCGGCGGGGACTCGAGCCCCCGGGCCCGCAGGTCGTCGGGGAGGAGGTTTCTCTTCGACTCGAGGCGCAGGCGCCTCTGCGGCACGTCCTGGTGCCGCCAGCGGTCGTGCGCCCAGAGCCAGGACGCGCACAGGTCCGGGTCGGCGAACGCGCGCTCAAGCCAGCGGTTGAGGGCGAGGGTGCCGCCTGCGGCCGTGCCGTCGAAGGCGATCGGGTCGGACTCGAAGGTGACCCTCCAGAACGCGGTTCGCCGCGGGTAGAACGTGCGCAGCTCGGCCCCGAACTTCGAGGCCAGGAGCCCCGGCAGCTCGGTCGACGAGCAGACCCGGCCCATCAGGAGGCCGAGGGCTCCCTGCATGCCCGCGTTCTGGTCGAAAAGGATGCCCACGCAGCCGCGTCCCCGCAGGATCGCCAGCGCCTCGGCGAAGCCCTGCTTGCGGGAGAGCAGCCGCATCCCGTGGCGCTCCCGGGTGCGCTTGACGAAGGCGTCCAAGCCCGGGTTGTCGAGGGGCCGGAAGATGATCCCGAACTCGGGCAGCGGGGTGGGGCTGAGCAGCTTGAGCCAGGTCTGGCTCTCCCAGAGGGCGAGGTGGAGGGTGGCCAGGACGACCGGCCTGGGAGAGGCCGAGAGGTCCCGCGCGAGGGCGTCCACCGAGGGCCCGAGGCGGGCGATCGTGCGGATCCGACGCTCGGAGAGGAACGGGGCGGCGAGCGAGAGGAGGGCCGTCTCGACCAGCCTGCGGGAGCACTCCCGGGCCACGGCCCGGCGCCAGGCGCGCGGACGCTCCGGGAAGGCGTGGTGGAGGTTCGAGCGAAGCACCCTGCGGCGCCGGGGTGCCAGCCAGAGGATCATCTCCCCGCCCAGCGCGGCCGCCGCGCGCAGGAGGGGCTCGGGCGTGGCGGCCAGCAGCCGACCCATGACGTTCAGGGCAAAAGGGATCAAGCGTTCAGGGTCGGGGGGCTTGCAGGATTTGGCGTTTGATCTTGGACGGGAAAATCCATGGAACGTAATGCTCGCGCGTCAATGACCGAACTCCTCATCATCAAACCCTCGTCGCTCGGCGACATCGTCCAGGCCCTCCAGGTCGCCACCTCGCTCAAGGCCCAGGTGGACGACCTGCGCATCTCCTGGGTGGTGCGGGAGATGTTCGCGCCGATCGTGCGGGCGTGCGAGGCGGTGGACCGGGTCTATGTGTTCGAGAGGAAGGCCGGAACGAAGGGCTTCCTCAAGCTGATGCGCGAGGTCCGCACGACCAAGTTCGACTACGTATTCGACATGCAGGGCCTCCTGCGCACCGGCCTCATGACCTCGAGGGCCCGCGCCAAGCACAAGGTGGGGCGCTCCGACGCCCGGGAATGGTCCGGCCTCTTCTACAACCAGCGGGTGCCGCTCCCCCCGGACGGCCGCCGGAGCCATGCCATGGACATCCTGCTGCAGTTTGCCCCGGTTCTCGGGGCGAAGCCCGAGCTCAGGGGCAGCCTGCGCTTCCGCGAGGCCGACAGCCTTAACCTCAAGTTCGCGGACGGACGGGGGGGCTCGAAGCCCTATGTGCTCTTCCCCGACAGCCGGCGCGCCGACAAGAACTGGGGCGGCTTCAAGCAGCTGACCGAGATGCTGCTGCGCGAGGACCGCACCCGCAAGGTGGTCTGGGCGGGCAGCACCGTGCTGCCCGACCGCGGCGCCTACCCGGCCTCGCAGTTCCTCAACATGACGGGCAACACGAGCCTGGTGTCGCTCCCGACGCTCGTGAAGAAGGCCGAGTGGGTGATCTGCAACGACAGCGGCCCGATGCACCTGGCGGCGGCCCTCGGGGTGCGCGTCCTCGCCATCTTCGGGCCCACCGACCCCCGGCTCTTCGGCCCGTACCCAATCGGCGGGCCCCTCAATCACGTGATCCAGGCGCCGGTCGGCGACCTGAAGCTGCTGCCGGCGCGCGACGTCTTCAGCCGCCTGCAGAAGCTACGCGGCCGTTGACGCCCCGGGCTCCTCCCCTAGAGGATTGCCTCCCATGCTCGACCCCAAACTGATTCGCGAATCCCCGGACCTGGTGCGCGCGGCGATCGCCAAGAAGCACCTCTCCGTGGACCTGGAGGCGGTGCTCTCCGCCGACGCCGCCTGGAGGGCGCTGCTCCAGGACGTCGAGCGCCTGCGCGGCCTGCAGAAGGCCGCGAACACCGCCATGGCGACGCTCCCCAAGGGATCGCCCGAGTTCCTGGCCAAGCTGGCCGAGATGAAGGCCGTCGCGGCGCAGGTGAAGGAGAGGGACGCGGGCCTGAAGGCCGCCGAGGAGGCGTGCCGGGAAGCCATGCTGACGCTCCCCAATCTGCCGCACGCCTCCGTGCCCGAGGGGCGCACCCCCGAGGAGAACGTGGTGTTCTCGAGCCATGGCGACCCGGCCTCGGCCGGGCCCTCGGCCGTCGCCCACTGGGATATCCCTGGCTTCTCCAGGCTCTTCGACTTCGAGAGGGGCTCCAAGGTGACCGGTGCGGGCTTCCCGTTCTTCATCGGCGAGGGTGCCCGCCTCGTGCGCGCGCTGATCAACTTCTTCCTGGAGGAGGACGCCCGCGCCGGCTACGTCGAGGTCTCGCCCCCCATCTTCGTGAACGCCGCCAGCGCCACGGCCACCGGGCAGCTGCCCGACAAGGAGGGCCAAATGTACGAGACGACGCCCGACCGGCTGTTTGCCGTGCCGACGGCGGAGGTGCCGCTCACCAACTTCTTCCGCGAGGAGATCCTCGAGGAGTCGGCTCTCCCCGTGCGCCGCTGCGCGTACACGCCCTGCTTCCGCCGCGAGGCCGGCAGCTACGGGAAGGACGTGCGCGGGCTCAACCGGCTCCACCAGTTCGACAAGGTCGAGCTCCTGAAGTGGGTGCACCCGTCCTCGAGCTACGACGAGCTCGACCGCCTGCGCGACGATGTCGAGGGGCTGCTGCGCAAGCTCGGCCTGCCGTACCGCGTCCTCCTCATGTGCGGCGGCGACCTGGGCTTCGCCCAGTCGAAGAAGTACGACCTCGAGGTCTGGGCCGCCGGCCAGAAGCGCTGGCTCGAGGTCTCGAGCTGCTCCAACTTCGAGGCCTTCCAGGCCCGCCGCGCCCAGATCCGCTACCGCTCCAAGGAGACCGGCCGCGCCGAGCTCCTGCACACGCTCAACGGCTCCGGCCTCGCCGTGCCGCGGGTCCTGGCGGCGATCCTCGAGAACAACCTCGAGCCCGACGGGCGGGTGCGCATCCCCGAGGCGCTCGTCCCGCACTTCGGCAAGTCGCACCTCTCGTTCGGCTAGGCGCCCCCCATGACCCCTAAGCGGCCCGCCGACTGGACCCTCGTGGCGGCGAGGCTCGCCGAGCTCCTGCCGCGCGCGTCGCTCCACCCCTCGGTGGTCGCCTGGGCCGAGTCGAGGGCGGCCGGGGAGGCCTGGTCGGTCGCCCTCTCGGGCGGCGCCGACTCGGTGGCGCTGCTCCTCCTCGTCTGGGCCCACTGGCCCTCCCGCCGCAAGCGGCTTGTCGCCTTCCACTTCAACCACCGCCTGCGCGGCCGCGAGTCGGCCGGCGACGCGCGCTTCTGCGCCGCTCTATGCCGCTCGCTCGGGGTCAGCCTGGCGGCGGGTTCGCTCGAGCCCGGCCGCAGGCTTGCGGGCGAGGCGGGCGCCCGGGAGGCGCGCTTCGCCTTCATCGATTCGGCCATGGGGCGGCGGCGCCGGCGGGTGCTCTGGCTCGGCCACCAGCAGGACGACGTTGCCGAGACGCTTCTCATGCGGGTGGCGCGCGGCAGCGGAGCGCCGGGTCTCGCAGCGCCGAGGCCCGTCCACGGGTTCCCGTCGGCGCGCGGGGCCGGGGAGGGTCGCGTCCACCTGCGCCCGCTCCTCGCCCTGAAGAAGGCGGAGATCGCCCGCGCCCTGCGCGGCGCGGGCGGCGCCTGGAGGGAGGACTCGAGCAACGCTCATCGGGCGCACTTCAGGAACCGCCTGCGCCGGGACGTGATCCCGCGCTGGGTCCGCGCCTCGGGCAGGGACGCCCTTTCGGGCGCCGCGCTGACCCGCGAGCTCCTCGAGGAGGACGACCGGGCGCTGGAATCCATGGTGGACGACCTGGCGCCGCTCAGCGGGGACGGGGCCCTCGCCGTGGGCCGGCTCTCGGGCCGGCCCCGCGCGGTCGTGCGGCGGGCGCTTCATCGCTGGCTTTTGGCCCAGCCGGGTGCCGGAACCCTATCGCGGCAGGGCTTTGAGTTACTTTTGGGTGCCGTCGAGCGCGGCGATCCCGCCCGGCACAGCCTTGGGAGCCATGGATTTGCAAGGATCCGCTCAGGCTACCTGCGTTTCGAGCCGATCGTACAATCGAGGACGCCTCATTGACTTGTAACCCCGGAACAACAAGGTTGATGCCGGAGTCATACTTAGAACACCACTAGATGCCCGACATCGAACCCAAGAAACCCCGCAGGCAGCTGAAGACCCTCCCGCCCGACCGTTTCCAGCCGAAGGTGCTGATCTTCTGGATCGCCCTAGCCATCGCGGTAGTTGCGTTGCTTTACTGGTCGCCCGGAATCACCGTGTCGCCCGCCCAGATGACGATCTACGAGGTGGTGACGAAGGCTGAGGCGAACGAGGTCAAGACGGCCACGATCCAGACCGACCCAACGGGGGGCCGCGACTGGGTGCTGATCACCGGGGACCTGAACGAGGCCACCCTCAAGAACGAGCGCGGGGCGAAGACCGCCTCCTTCCGCGCGGCGGGCCGCCTGACGGACGCCAACATGGAGCGCCTCCAGAAGACGAACAAGTTCGTCGAGAAGCCGAACACCACCGTCCTCACCCAGCTCGCCCTCAGCGTGCTGCCGGTCGTCATCATCATCGGGTTCCTCTACTTCCTCTTCAGCCGCCAGCTGCGCCAGGCCGGCCGGGGCGCGCTCAACTTCGGCAAGAGCCGGGCCAAGCTGCTGACGCGCGACCGCGACAAGATCACCTTCGCCGACGTTGCGGGCTGCGACGAGGCCAAGGAGGAGGTCTCCGAGGTGGTCGAGTTCCTCAAGGACCCGAAGAAGTTCACGAAGATGGGCGGGAGGATCCCGCGCGGCATCCTGATGGTCGGCGCCCCGGGCACCGGCAAGACGCTCCTCGCCAAGGCCGTGGCCGGCGAGGCCGACGTGCCGTTCTTCAGCATCTCCGGCTCCGACTTCGTCGAGATGTTCGTCGGCGTCGGCGCCTCGCGCGTGCGCGACATGTTCGAGCAGGGACGCAAGAGCGCCCCCTGCCTCATCTTCATCGACGAGATCGACGCGGTGGGCCGCCAGCGCGGCGCCGGACTCGGCGGCGGCAACGACGAGCGCGAGCAGACCCTGAATTCGCTCCTGGTCGAGATGGACGGCTTCGACACGACCGAGGGGGTCATCATCATCGCCGCCACCAACCGCCCGGACGTGCTCGACAGCGCGCTGCTGCGCCCGGGCCGCTTCGACCGGCAGATCTACGTGGACCTGCCCGACATGATCGGCCGCGAGCAGATCCTTCGCGTGCATGCGCGCAAGATCAACCTGGCCGACAACATCGACCTTGGTGTCATCGCCCGGGGCACGCCCGGCCTCTCCGGCGCGGAGCTCGCGAACCTGCTCAACGAGGCGGCGCTCCTGGCCGCCCGGCGCAACCGCAAGAAGGTCGAGAACCAGGACGTCGAGGATGCCCGAGAGAAGGTGCAGTTCGGCCGCGAGCGCCGCCGCCTGATGGACGACGAGGAGAAGAAATTGACCGCGTACCACGAGGCGGGCCACGCGCTCGTCCAGGCCGTGCTCGACGACGGGCACCTGCCGGTGCACAAGGTGACGATCATCCCCCGCGGCCGCAGCCTCGGCAGCACCATGTTCATTCCGAAGAAGGACGTGCTCACCCAGGCGATGAAGCGCATGCTCAACCAGATCGCCATGGGCCTGGGCGGCCGCATCGCGGAGGAGCTCGTGCTCGGGGACATCTCGAGCGGGGCCGCCGGCGACATTGTGCAGATCACGACCATCGCGCGCCACATGGTGTGCGACTGGGGCATGAGCCCCCTCGGGCCGATCGCCTACGGCGGCAACCACGACACCGTCTTCCTCGGGCGAGACATCCAGCGCACGGAGAACGTGTCGGAGGAGACCGCCCGGCGCATCGACGTCGAGATCCAGCGCATCATCTCCGAGCAGTACGAGCGGGCCAAGGCCATCATCAGCGAGCGCCGGTCGGCCCTGGACAAGATCGCCGAGGCCCTGCTCGAGCACGAGACGCTCGAGGGGAGGCACGTGCTCGAGATCCTGGAGTTCGGCGAGATCCGCTCCCCGATCGCGGCCGCCTTCATCGGCAAGCCCGCGGACAAGCCCGAGGAGAAGAAGGCGGCCGACAAGGCGGCCCCCTCCGAGGACCTGGGCGCCGGGCCCGCGCCCTCCCCGACGCCGGCCTGAGCGGCGGGTGGGCGGTTTCCCGGTCCCGGGGCTTGTTTCCGGCTTGGATTCGGCTGGGGCTGTAGCAACATCGTCGACTAACCCTATGAAGATCTGTTGCATCGGTGCTGGCTACGTCGGGGGCCCCACCATGGCCATGATCGCGCTCAAGGCACCCGACATCGAGGTGCGGGTGGTCGACATGAGCGCCTCGCGCATCGCGGCCTGGAACTCCGACACGCTCCCGATCTACGAGCCGGGGCTCGACGAGGTGGTCCGCACGGCCCGCGGCCGCAACCTGTTCTTCTCGACTGACGTGAAGGGTGCCATCGAGGGGGCCGACATCGTGTTCGTGGCCGTCAACACCCCCACCAAGAGCTACGGCGTCGGGGCGGGGCGCGCCGCAGACCTGCGCTTCATCGAGTCGGTCGCCCGCACGATCGCCGAGTGCGCGCGCGGCCCGAAGATCATCGTCGAGAAGTCCACGATCCCCGTGAAGACCTCGGAGACGATCAAGGACATCCTGGCCGAGAACAGCCGGGGGATCGCCTTCCAGGTGCTCTCGAACCCCGAGTTCCTTGCGGAGGGTACGGCCGTGGCCGACCTCGTGAGCCCCGACCGGGTGCTGATCGGCGGCGAGCGCACCCCCGAGGGTGACCTCGCGGTGAAGACCCTCGTCGACGTCTACGCCCGCTGGGTGCCGCGCGAGCGCATCATCACGACCAACCTGTGGTCGGCGGAGCTCTCGAAGCTGGTGGCCAACGCCTTCCTCGCCCAGCGCATCTCCTCGATCAACTCGATCTCGGCCCTCTGCGAGGCCACGGGCGCCGACATCGACGAGGTCGCCAACGCGATCGGGCGCGACTCGCGGATCGGGCCCAAGTTCCTCAAGGCCTCTGTGGGGTTCGGAGGCTCGTGCTTCCAGAAAGACATCCTGAACCTCGTCTATCTGTGCGAGCACTTCGGGCTGCCCGAGGTGGCGTCCTACTGGGAGGGCGTCGTCAAGATGAACGACTGGCAGAAGCGGCGCTTCGCCTCGAGGATTGTGCAGACCCTCTACAACTCAGTTGCCGACAAGAAGATAGCAGTGCTCGGATTCGCCTTCAAGAAGGACACGAACGACACCCGTGAGTCCCCGGCCATCTCGGTCTGCCGCGACCTGATTGCCGAGCAGGCGAGGGTGACGGTGTACGACCCGAAGGTGCCCGCCGACGAGATCCGCCGGGACGTGCTGGGCAAGGACGCAGCCAACCCGCTTCTCTCGGTGGTCTCCAGCGCCTATGAGGCGGCCCTGGGCGCCCATGCCGTCGCCGTCGTGACCGAGTGGGACGAGTTCAAAACGCTCGACTTCGCCCGGATCTACGAGTCGATGTCCAAGCCGGCGTTCCTCTTCGACGGGCGCAACGTCCTCGACCTGGGCAAGCTGCGCAGCGTGGGCTTCCGCGCCACGGGCATCGGCAAGTAGGCCGCCTTCAGGTGCCGAGCGCCGTCTTGTAGATGCGCGGCACGCGCTTGGTCACCGAGCAGAGGGTCTCCCAGGGGATCGTGTCGGCCCACCGGCTGAACTCGCCGATCGAGATCTCGTCGGATCCCTGGCTGCCCACCAGCACGGCCTCGTCGCCGCAAGCGACCCCGGGCACGTCGGTCACGTCCACGATCGTCTGGTCCATGGTCACGCGCCCGAGGATCGGGCAGCGGGCCCCGCGGATCAGCACGCTGCCGCGGTTGCTGAGCGCGCGGGCGATGCCGTCGCCGTAGCCTGCGCAGAGGACGGCCACGGTCGAGTCCCTTGCGAGCGTGCGGGTGCGCCCGTAGCTCACCGTGTTCCCGGCGGGCAGGCTCTTCACCAGGCCGACGCGGGTGCGAAAGCTGAAGACCGGCTCCGTGTGCACCTGGTTCAGAAAGGAGCCCGGGTGGGGTAGGATCCCGAACTGCAGGAGCCCGATGCGCACGGCGTTGAACGGGCTCGCCCCCGGCATGGTCTCCAGTCCGGCGCTGTTGTCTGCGTGCACATAGAGGGCCCCGGGGTCCGCGCCCGGCAGCCCGCAGGCAGCGAGGGCGGAAAGGAACCGTCGTCTTTGCTCCTCGGTGAACGCCGGATCGTCGTCCGGGCTTGCGAAATGCGTGAAGACACCGGCCAGACGCAGGTGGGGGGCCTCCGCGATCGCGGAGGCGAGCGCCACCGCCCGCTCGTGCCACACCCCGAGGCGCCCCATGCCCGTGTCGATCTTCAGGTGGACCTGCAGCGGGCGCCCGGCGAGGCGGCCGGCGGCCTCGAGCCGGTCCACCTCCTCTCGGGAGGACACCGTTGCGGCCACGTCGTACTCGGCCACGAAGCGGTCCTCGTCGGGGAGCAGCGGGCTTAGCACGAGGATCGGCCAGCCGGGCCCGAGCTCGCGCAGTTGCGCGGCCTCGGCGATGTTTGCCACCGCGAAGAGATCGGCCCCGGCGTGCATCAGGCGCGCGGCCACCTGCTGGAGCCCGTGGCCGTAGGCGTCCGCCTTCACGACCGCCACGTAGCGGATGTGCGGAGGAAGAGAGCCGCGGATCAGCCGCAGGTTGCGCTCGAGCGCAGCCAGGTCGATCTCCGCCCAGCAGCGCAGCGGAAGGGAGGCGTTTGGCGTCGTCACGGGGCTCGGTGGATCTGGGGCACCCACTCGGCGTAGGCGGGTTCCTGGTGCAGGAAGGCGTCGGGCTCGGCCGCCGGGCGCAGCAGCGGGGCCTCGAGGACCGAGGGAATCCCAAGCAGGCGGCCGAGGTCATAGGGCACGGTCCGGGTGCCGGCGGGAAGGGGCTCCCAGTGCCGGAATCCCTCCGGGGTCGCCGTTGGGCCGGAAAGAGACGCTGCGGCCACTCTCTCGAGGCCGCCCGCGAGGGTGTAGCGGTGCCAGAGGCCCCGGCGGGCATCGCATAGGATGGACAGGTCCGGGTCCGCGAGGGCCCGGGCGACCACCTCCAGGCTCAGGTAGGCGAAGGTGGGACGCCCCGAGAGCACGTTCCAGGCGCGCACCGCCGCGGCTGCCGAGCGCACGCCCAGGATCGAGCCGGGCCCCGCGCAGAAGGCGAAAGCGCCAACCGAGTCAATGTCCACGCCGAGGTCCTCCAGGCCCTGGAAGAGGCCCGCCCCTGCGTCCGCCTGCCGGCAGGCCCACCGGGGCTCCCCGTCCCCGAGAAGGCCCACCTGGACCGTGGACGAGGCGGCGTCCAGGACGAGCAGGGGGCCGTGCTCGCGGAGGATGTGGCTAAGGCTGTGCATCTTGCGCTCCCAACAAACGCCCGGCGGGGCCGGCCCGCAAGCCCGGTTCACCGGAAGGCCAATCCTGCATTGACCCGCCCCCCGGGTGACCTACGATGGCCCCTCACCCTATTCGCAAAGCCCAGCAGCACCCTCCCGTGAACGTCCAACTGAGCACCGTATCCGAGTCCCGCAAGAACATCGTCGTCACCCTCGACAAGACCGAGGTCGACGCCGAGCACCAAGCCGTGGTGGGGGAGTACCTCCGCCACGCCCAGCTGCCGGGGTTCCGGCCGGGCAAGGCGCCGCTCGCGCTCGTGGGCAAGAGGTTCGCGAAGGAGATCTCCGAGCAGTTCAAGCAGAAGGTGGTCACCAAGGCCTACCGCGGCGCCCTCGAGAAGGAGAAGCTCGACGTGCTCAACGTGGTCAGCGTCGAGGAGGGAACGATCGAGCCCGGGGCGGACGTCTCGATCACGGTCACCGTCGACGTCCGGCCCGAGTTCACGCTGCCGGACTACGTGGGCCTTCCGACGACGGTGGACTCCGCCGAGCCGACGGACGCCGAGATCGACAACGTGATCCAGGGTCTGCGCTCGGAGTCCGCGGACTTCAAGCCGGCCGAGCACGCTGCCGCCAAGGGCGACTACGTGAAGCTCTCGTACGAGGGGACCCTCGACGGCAAGCCGGTCGCCGAGATCGCGGCCGACAAGCAGCTCTACGCCAAGGTCCCCCAGACCTGGGAGGAGGTCGAGGGCGCGAACGAGGGAATCATCCCCGGCCTCGGCAAGCAGCTCTCCGGCGTGTCCAAGGGCGACAAGAAGACGGTCAACATCGCCTTCCCCGCGGGCTTCGAGCCGGTCCCGGCCCTCGCCGGCAAGACCGTGGAGTACGCGGTCGAGATCCTCGAGGTGCGCGAGCGCGTGCTGCCCGAGCTGAACGCCGAGTTCTTCAAGGCCCACCGGGTCGATGACCTCGAGGGCCTGCGCAGCCAGGTTCGCTCGAGCCTCAAGCTCCAGAAGGAGCAGCGCAACCGCGCGGCCCAGCGCAACCAGGTCACCCAGGCCCTGGCCGAGAAGGTCAACTTCGAGCCCCCGACAAGCCTGGTCGAGGCCGAGACCCAGGGCGTGCTGCGCCAGTTCATAGAGGAGAACATGCGCCGCGGCATCCCCGCCGAGCAGTTCGAGAAGGACAAGAAGGAGCTCTTCGAGGGGGCCCGCAAGGCCGCGGCCAGCCGCGTCAAGGTGCAGCTGATCCTCGCGAAGATCGCCGAGATCGAGAAGATCGAGGTCACCGACCGCGACTTCGACGTCTACATCCGCACCCAGGCCGCGCGCTCCAACCAGCGGCCTGACAAGATCATCAAGGACCTGACGAAGGACCGCGAGGCCCTCCGCTCGGTGCAGCAGTCCATTATTTTCGACAAGTCGGTTGATTTCCTAGTCTCGAAGGCTACGCTGTCTGCAGTAAAACCTTGAGCTACTACGTCCCCATCGTCCTAGAGAACACCGGCCGCGGAGAGCGGTCGATGGACATCTATTCGCGTCTCCTTAAGGACCGGATCATCTTCATCGGCACGCCGATCGACGACATGGTCGCCAACCTGGTGATCGCCCAGCTCCTGTACCTCCAGATGGAGGACGCCAAGAAGGACATCCACCTCTACATCAACTCCCCCGGGGGAGTCGTGACGGGCGGCATGGCCATCTACGACACCATGAACTTCCTCCAGTGCGATGTGCAGACGTTCTGCATCGGCATGGCGGCCAGCATGAGCACGGTGCTCCTCGCGGCGGGCACGAAGGGCAAGCGCTTCGCGCTCCCCAACAGCCGCGTGATGATCCACCAGCCCTCGGGCGGCGCCGGCGGCCAGGCGTCGGATATCGCGATCGCCGCAAAGGAGATCCTGCGCTGGCGCAAGACGCTGAGCGAGGTGATTGCCCGCCACACGGGCAAGGCGGCCGAGCAGGTCGACAAGGATTCCGACCGCGACTACTATATGAGCGCCGATGAGGCCAAGGCCTACGGCATCGTGGACCACGTGGTCGCCTCCACCCGCGAGGCGGAGACCCTGGTGGTCAAAAGCGCCGCCTAAGACGATCCCGGGCACACAAGGACCATGGCCAAGTCCTCGCGCATGACCCTATGCTCCTTCTGCGGCAAGTCGCAGGCGGAGGTGAAGAAGATCATTGCCGGCCCGGGGGTGTACATCTGCGACTCCTGCGTCAACGTCTGCAAGACGATCATCGACCGCGAGGTGAAGCAGCCGGCCGTCGAGGTGAAGCCGGCCTTCCGGATGATCAAGCCCTCGGGCATCAAGAAGGTGCTCGACGACTACGTGATCGGGCAGGAGCACGCGAAGAAGGTGCTCTCGGTGGCGGTCTACAATCACTACAAGCGGCTAAACTTCGACTCCGGCCAGTCGCCGCGCGACCCCGCCGCTGTTTCTCCGGAGTTCAACGACGTGGAGGTCGAGAAGAGCAACATCCTGCTCGTCGGGCCCACGGGCTCGGGCAAGACGCTCCTCGCCCGCTCGCTCGCGAGGATCCTGGACGTGCCCTTCGCCATCTCGGACGCGACCACCCTCACCGAGGCGGGCTACGTCGGCGAGGACGTCGAGAACGTGGTCCTCAGGCTGCTCCAGAACGCGAGCTATGACGTGAAGCGCGCGGAGTGCGGCATCATCTACATCGACGAGATCGACAAGATCCGGCGCACGACCGAGAACGTGTCGATCACCCGGGACGTGTCCGGCGAGGGCGTCCAGCAGGCGCTGCTGAAGATCCTCGAGGGCACGGTGTGCAACGTCCCTCCCCAGGGCGGCCGCAAGCACCCGAACCAGGAGTACATCCAGGTCAACACCTCGAACATCCTCTTCATCTGCGGCGGGGCCTTCGTGGGCCTGGACCAGATCATCAAG
>CAIXHE010000136.1 GCA_903919205.1 uncultured Opitutaceae bacterium
CGAGGGCGCCGCTCGCGACGCGCCTCGACGACGAGGATCGTCGCCACGAGCGGCATGGCCACGCCGTGGCTCAGCTGCGGGTCGGTGGCCCACTGGGGCCAGAGAAGGAGGCACCACGCGGCGAAGAGAGCCGAAGCGAGGACCACGGAAGCGCGTGTCGGCCAAGGGGCGCCTGGGGCCGCGGCCGTCATGGAGAGGTGCCTCTGAGGGTCATGTCCTTTCGGGACATGATCCGCCATCGCCGGGCGAATGGAAACCAATTCAGCGGCGAGGCGCGGGCCGCCTACTTGCCGCTGTCGAGCATGTGCTTCAGCTTGTTGACCTTCGGGCGGATGACCACCGAGCAATATCCCTGGTTCGGATTCTTGGCGAAGTAGTCCTGGTGGTAGTCCTCCGCGGGCCAGAACTGCTTCAGGGGCACGATCTCGGTCGTGATCGGGCTGTCATAGGACTTCTGGGCCTCGGCCCGCGACTTCAGGGCCGCGGCCTTCTGGGCCTCGTCGGCGTAGAGGATGATCGATCGGTACTGGCTCCCCATGTCGTTGCCCTGCCCCCCCACCTGCGTGGGATTGTGCGCATCCCAGAAGTACTGCAGGACGCGCTCGAGCGAGACCTTGGCCGGGTCGTAATCGACCTTCACCACCTCGGCGTGGCCGGTCTCCTCCGTGCAGACCTGCTCGTAGGTCGGGTCCTTGACGGTCCCCCCCGCGTAGCCGCAGGTGATGTGGGTGACGCCGGGGAGCAGCTTGTAGGCGGCGTCCATGCACCAGAAGCAACCGCCCCCGAGCACGACGGAGTCGGCCCGGGCAATCGTGGGGAGGGTGGTCATCGCTAGGGTGAGGCTAAGGAGGGCGAGGAGGCGCGGGTTCATCGAGGTCAGGGCCTACTTGGCGGCCACCTTCAAGGCGTGCGCCGCAACCCAGGCCTCGTACTGCTTGCGCGGGACGAACCTGAGCGACGCCGAGTTGATGCAGTAGCGCATGCCGGTCGGGGCGGGGCCGTCGTCGAAGACGTGCCCCAGGTGGGCGCCGTCGACCGGGCAGTGCACCTCGTCGCGCACCATGCCGAGCGATGTGTCACGCTCGGTGGTCACGAACCGGGGCTCGATCGGCCGCGTGAAGCTCGGCCAGCCCGTGCCGCTCTCGAACTTGTCGCGGCTGTCGAAGAGAGGCGTGTCGCTGCAGACCGAGAAGTAGACGCCGTCCTCATGGTTGTTCCAGTAGGCGTTTCGGAAGGGGGGCTCGGTGCCCTGCTCGCGGGTGACCTCGTACTGGAGGGGCGTCAGCAGCTTCTGCCACTCCTCGTCTGTGCGCCTCACGGAGGCCTTGGACATGTCGATCACGACATTGGAGGGCAGTCCGCAGGCGGACAGGGGGCCGTCGGCGGCGCAGGCGGCACCCTGGGGTGCGGGGGCTTGGGTGGATTTCATTTCGTTGTCGGCCAGCAACGTCGCCGTGGTGGCCAGAAAGGCAAGGAGGAGCGTGTGCGTGTTCACTGAGCGTAAGAGTAGCGCAGGATCGCGTTTATTCCAAGGGCCCGCGAACCGCCCTGCGGACTTCGGCTTGACAGGACCCCCCTGGCCGCGTTGCCTGAGCGCCCTCAATGATCCTCCCCGGCCAAGCCTCGTTCGCTGCCACCTCCGCCCTTTCCTCGGCGGTCGTCGTCATCGTCTCGTCGCTTCACGCGCCGCGAGGGCTCTGATCATTGCAACACGATCTGCCCCTCCGGTGCCGCACCGGAGGGGGCCCTGCCCCCGACGGGGGGCAAGGGAGCGGGCTCCAACACCGCACACACCATGGATACGAATGGAGCCAGACACAGGAACGGCCACCACGCCCGCAACGGGCGCCGGCCCATGCCGCAGTTCATCGAGCCGGCCCGCGCCGAGCCCGTGCACGACCTGCTCGTGATGAGCCACGGACCGGGAACCCGGCCCGACGACCACGCCAATCACGCGTGCTTGAACAGCTTTGCGAGAAGCTCGTGGATCATCGCCGACGCCGGGTGACCGAACACCATCGCCGGCCGGTAGTAGTGGCCCACCGCGAGGATCTTGTCCCCGCGGGCCGAGCGAACCTGCACGTCGATCGCGATCATGTAGGTGCTGAAGTCCCAGGTCCACATGTCCTCGTATGAGACGATGACGTCGGTGTCCCTTGGCATCATCGTGAGGGCCCCCGAGGTCGCGTCGAAGCCCATCTCGCGCAGCTGGCGAGCCATCTCGTCGGCGACCCCGTAGCTGTCCGCGAGCCTGTGCTCCACGAAGACGTGCCTGAAGCCGGAGAGGTTGGACTGGGGCAGCGAGCGCGTCACCATCGACGAGCAGCCCGAGAGGAGGGCTGCAAGGGCGACGGCCAGGGCCGCGTTGAGGAGGGATCGGTGCATGCGTGCCGGATACCGGCTCTGAAGGCGGCGGGTTGCGTGCGCAAGAAAGAAACTCCAAGCTGCGCCGGACGTCCTGCCCCGAGATGCCCCCTCCCCCTCACCCGCAAGGCCGGCCCCGCCGGCGCCCCGTCCTTGGCGGCGTCACCCGCTACGTGATCGTGCCGCTTCTCCTCGTGTGCGCCGGAATCCGCATCGGGATGAGCGTCCAGAGGTCCGCCCGCCCTGCCCCGGCCACCCAGGCCGCGGCGCCGGCGCCGCGGCCGCCCGAGGCCGAGGCCGCGGCCCCCGCGCCGACCTGCGAGCTGACGGGCTCCTTCCAGGACAACATTTACCCGTCGCTCCTGCTCTCGTTCGGCACGACCTACCCCGAGTACACGCGCTGCCTCACGCTGGCCCTGCACGGTCTTCCCGCGGCCGGCTCCGTCTCGGTGCGGGTCGACTCGAGCCTGTTCCTGAGGCCGCTCGAGATCCCGGTCGAGGGCGAGCGGGGCTCCGCATCCCTCAACCCCTTGTTGCCGTGGAACTTCGAGCTCCTGCGCAGCGTCTCCCAGCTCCAGCCCGAGTCCTTTGTCGCCACCGTCCTCCTCGACGGCAGGCAGGTCGCGGAGGCCACGCTCGTCTGCAGCGTGCACTCGGTCAACGAGGCCGTGTCGCGTGTCTACAGCCCGGTCCTAGGCCAATGGATGGACACGAGCGTCTGCTTCGCGGCCTTCGTGAACGAGGACCATCCCTGGATCAACGGCCTCCTCCAGGAGGCGGTCGAGAAATCGGGGATCCGCGGCTTCAACGGCTACCAGTCAGGCCCCCAGGGGGCGCTCCGGCAGGCCCAGGCCGTCTGGGACGCGCTCGCGGCGCGCGGCCTGAGCTACGTGAACGTGGCCACCGACAGCGGCACCTCGCCCTACGTCTCGACGCAGTACGTGCGCTTCCTGGACCAGTCGGTGCGCGACCAGGGGGCCAACTGCGTCGACGCCTCCGTGATGTTCGCCTCGGTGCTGAGGCGCATCGGCCTGCGGCCCGTGCTGCTTTTCAGGCCCGGGCACTGCTTCACCGCCTTCTACGACTCCGCGGACGGGGGCGGCCTGGTCGCGTTCGAGACCACCTACCTCGGGACGGCGTCGTTCGCCTCGGCCATGAGCGAGGGGGCGAAGGAGCTCCAGTCGACGCTCCCCTTCCTCGGCACCTCACAGTACTCGATCGTCGACATCGCCGTCTGCCGCCAGCAGGGCATCAGCCCGATCCCCTTTCGGGGGGCGGACCGCGGCTAAGGGGCTTGCGTCAGTCGTCGTCGTCGGCCCCGGGCAGCTCGCGCACGAAGGCCGCATGAACCGGGGCCGGCACGGCGGCCGCCTCGCCGCGCACGGCCTGCCAGACCACCCGGTTGAACAGCCCGTCCTCGACCCGGTCCTCACGCGACAGGTCGAAATGGGCCGAGGCCCGCGCGGCGGCGCCCCTCGCCGTGTTGCGCTCCTCGAGGTCGACCTGGGCGGGGCGCGCCCGGTAAGGGGCCAGGTCGGGACGGCCCTGGAACGAGGAACGCATCGGGGCCGCGGCCGCGTCGAACTGCGACATCGGCCCGAGCCCGAGGACCAGCTCGATCGTGCGCAGCATGGAGCAGGTCGTGTACGGGGTGCTGTCCACGAAGCCGTGCCGCACGAAGGGGCCCGCGAGGAGCGCCACGGTCCTGTGCGCGTCGACGTGGTCCGGCCCGTTCTGGGCGTCGTCCTCCACCACGAGCACCACCGTGCTCGGCCAGAAGCGCGAGGCGCTGAGCGCCTCCACGACCCGGCCGAGGGCCAGGTCGTTGTCGGCGACCATGGCGGTCGGCGTGAACGAGCCCAGCCGCGCGCCCGCCGTGTGGTCCTCCGGCAGGCGCACGATCTGCAGGCGGGGCATCTCGCCCGCGCTCTCGAATCGATGGAGCTCGGCGATGAACTCCCGGGCACGGTCCCGGTCGCGTATGTTCAGGTCCCAGGCCGGGTAGGCCGTGTCGAGGTGGCCGCGCAGGGCCGGCATGTTGGTCCACACCGGGTCCCCGCGCCTCGCGGGGTTCTCGGCAAACTCTCCGTAGCTGCGGTAGGTGACCCCGGCCGCGGCCGCGCGGTCCCAGAGGTAGCCGAGCTCGGGGAGCGCCGCCGAGTAGTGCCCCTCGGCCGGGTACGGCACGTGGGTGCCCTCCTTGCCATGCCCGTAGTTGATCGGCCACGACTTCTCCACGAACTCCGAGGAGTACCCGGCCGTGCTCCACTCGTGGCCCCCCGCGCTCACCTCGGCATTGGCGTAGAAATTGTCCAGGAGGACGAACTGCCGGGCTATCGCGTGGGCGTTCGGCGTCGCCCGCTCGGGAAAGAGGCAGAGGGACGCCATGCCATTGCCCTGCGGCAGGTCGCCGAGGACCTGGTCGTAGGTCCGGTTCTCGCGGATGATATAGACCACGTGGCGGATCGGCCCGCCGCCGCCGGGCCCCGACGGGATCGGGTCATCCGGGGCCGCGGCCGGCGCGGGCGCCGGCCTGCACCGCTGCGCGGCGCGCGTCCAGTCGGCAAGGTCCCGGCCGAAGGCGTCCCCCTTGCCCAAAGGCAGGATCCCGAGGGATCCCGGGTAGAGGTCGGCGATGCCTGTCCAGACCCCGCCTCGCTCGCTCGGCAGGGGTGTGAGGCCCCGGGCGCTCACCACCAGGAGACGACGGGCGTCGGGCGCCACGCGCACCGCCGTCGGGAACCACCCGGTGGGGATGAAGCCGAGGGCGCGTCCCTTGCCCCGCTCGCCGACGTCGAACACGGCGACCGTGTTCGTGTAGGCGTTGGCCACGAAGAGCGTGCGGCCGTCCGGCGAGAGCGCCAGGCTGTCCGGGGTGGAGCCCGGCGGCTCGGACGGCGACACGGCCGAGCAGAGCACCTCGGTCGCCTGCCCGGTGGCCGCGTCGAGCACGGTCACGGTGTTCTGGCCCCCGTTGGACACGAAGAGCCGCCCGTCGCCGGAGAGCACGAGCTCGTTGGGATGCAGGCCCGTCGGCCAGCGACCCACCACCCTGCCCAGGCGCGCGTCGAGCACGGCGACGCTCGACTCCCCCCACAGGCTCGCATAGGCCCGGCCCGAGCGCTCGTCCCAGGCCACGTGCAGCGGGTCGGCATCGAAGCGCATGCCGTTCTCGCCCCGGACGTCGTTCGGGGCGTAGGCGTCACCCGAGGCCAGGGGAACGGGGCCCGTGCCGGGCTCGATGCGGCAGGTCCAGAGGACGGCGCCGCTCGAGAGGTCCACGCGCACCACGCGGCTGTCGTAAGCGAGCGCCACGATCGCGGAGGGCGATCGCTGCGAAAGCGCGAAGCCGGCCACCACCGAGCGGTCGCCCGGCCCGGCGACCCGGGTGTCGCGCGCGGGCCCGAGGCGGCCGTCCGCGAAGCCGAAGGCGTGCAGCACGCCCTCGCTGCCCCCGCTGCAGACGAGCGTCCCGCCGTCCGCCGAGAAGGCGACGCCGCAGTAGGCCTCCTTCAGGGGGCGCCGCTCCCGCGTCTCGCCGCTCGAGACCTCGATGATCCTCACCTCGTGGGGGCCGTGCCCGGCGTGCAGCACGGCGGCCCAACGGCCGTCGGGGCTCAGCGCAAGGCCGACCGGGAAGTCCCCGAGCCCCACCTGCCGCCCCACCGGGCAGATCGGCCACTGGCTGTGCAGGAGCGTCAGCCCGTCGGGCTGCAGGCCCGGAAGCGCGGCGGGCGCCGCAGCGGCGAGCGCGGCCGCGGCGGCGAGTCCGAGGAGGGTCGCCGCGGTCCTCATGGGGCTGCGCCTAGCGGAAAAGGCCCGCGATCTTCGCCTGCATCTCCTCGGCCTTGGCCTTGGGGTCGGCCGCCTGCCGGATGGGCCGGCCCACCACGATGTAGTCGGCGCCCCGCAGGAAGGCGTCCTCGACGTCGACCGTGCGCTTCTGGTCGTCGGCGGGCCGGTTCTCGACGGGACGGATCCCGGGGCTCACGATCAGGAAGTTGCCTCCGAGTTCGCCCCGGAGCCGGGCCGCCTCGAGGCCCGAGGAGATCACCCCGTCGCATCCCAGCTTGAGGGCGCGCCGGGCGCGGGAGAGCACCAGCTCCTCGGGGTTGCACTGGAAGCCCAGGTCGTCCAGGTCGCCCCGGTCGAGGCTCGTCAGCACGGTGACCGCGAGGATCTTCAGGTGGCCCTTCACGGAGACCGCCGCCTCGATCATCGGGTCGTTGCCGTGGACCGTGGCGAAGGTGACCTTGCGGTGCTGCAGCTGCTCGACCGCGAGCTTCACGGTCTCGGGAACGTCGAAGAACTTGATGTCCGCGAACACCTTCTTGCCCTGCGCGTCGAGCCAGTCGATCATGTCGAAGTACTGGCCGGTCATGAGGAACTGGAGCCCGAGCTTGTAGAACTGGACGGAGTCTCCCAGCCGCTCCACCCAGCGCTTGCCCTCGTCAAGGCTCGGCACGTCGAGGGCCAGGATCAGGCGGTCCCTCGTGGGGATGGACTTGGAGGAGAGGGAGGGGGTCGCGCTCACGCGACCGATGCCAGACATCGGACACGCGCGGTCAAGACCGAACGCAGGCCGCTTGCCGGCGAATTTCGCCGGGGAGCCGCCGCGGGAATTGACGCCGCAGGGTTCGGAAAACGAGAATGGCGCCGCATGCCCACCACTGTCTTCACCATCGCCAATCAGAAAGGCGGCGTCGGCAAGACCACCACCGCGGTCAACCTCGCGGCGGGGCTAGCCCAGAGGAAGATCCACACCCTCCTGATCGACCTCGACCCCCAGGCGAACGCAACCAGCTCGCTCGGGATCGAGAAGCAGGAGGGCCGCAGCCTGTACGCGGCGCTCCGGGGCGAGGGCGACGCGCTCTCCCTCATCACCCCCACGGCCTACGAGCACCTGGCCCTGATCCCCAGCGAGGAGGACCTGGCCGCGGCCGAGATCGAGCTCGCCCAGATGGACAATTACCTGATGAAGCTGCGCGGGGTGCTCGAGCCGGTGGTCCGCTCGGGCGGCTACCGGGCCGTCATCATCGACTGCCCCCCCGCGCTCGGCATGCTCTCCATGAACAGCCTGGCGGCGGCCGACTTCCTCCTGATCACGCTCCAGTGCGAGTACATGGCCCTCGAGGGCCTGGGCCAGATCCTGCGCAACGTAGAGCGCCTCAAGTCGGCCGGGATCAACCCCACTCTCGAGCTCGGCGGCATCGTCATGACGATGTTCGACATCCGCACGAGCCTGTCGCGCCAGGTGGTCGACGAGGTGAAGAAGCACATGCCCGACAAGATCTTCACCTCCGTCATCCCGCGCACGGTGCGCCTGAGCGAGGCCCCGAGCTTCGGGAAGACGATCTTCGCCTACGACCCCACGAGCCCTGGAACCGCCGCCTACCGCAGCCTCGCTGGCGAGGTGATCACCCGCTTCGGCCTATGACGAAGTACGGCCAGGCGTTCGTCACGGGGCTGCAGAGCAACCTCATCTACCGCTGGAACTTCGGCGTGCGCAGCGTGTTCTGGTTCTGCCACCTGCTCGTGGTCTACATCCTCTGGGGCGCCGCCTTCGCCGGGAAGGCCTCGATCGGGGGCTACAGCTTCCCGCAGACCCTCACGTACTTCGTGCTCGTCTTCGTGCTCCAGTTCTTCATCGGGGCGTTCAACGAGGACTACCAGATCAGCGAGGAGATCCGCAACGGCCTGATCAACCAGTTCCTGCTGAAGCCGATCAACTACTTCGCCTACCGCCTGAGCGTCTTCGCCGCGGCGCGCATCGTCTCGGGCGCCTTCGGGCTCCTCGCCCTGCTCCTCGCGGTCCCCTTCTTCAACCACTACCTGGAC
>CAIXHE010000137.1 GCA_903919205.1 uncultured Opitutaceae bacterium
AAATGAGAAGCCGCTGCCGGTCGGTCCCGCTGAGAATCATGTTGCCGCTGCTGGTGGCAACCCTGGCATTCGCCGAGAGCCCGCCGAACACACCTGTCCCAGACGACCCTGCGTGCACTGCGGAGGACCGCAAGTTCATGGCGCGCGCCTTCGAGCTCTCGCGACTGTCCGTTGCCCGAGGGGACCACGCACCGGCCTCGGTCCTCGTGAAGGACGGCGTCATCATCTGCGAATACGGCAACAGCATCAACACCGACAGCGACCTCACCATGCACGGCGAGACGGGCCTCATATCGCGAGCGTCGCGTGTCCTTCCGAAGTCAGTGCTGCAGGGAAGCACGCTCTACACGAGCCAGGAGCCGTGCATCATGTGCTGCGGCTCGATCCACGCAGCGGGCATCACCACCGTCGTGTACGGTGGCACGAATCGGCAGCCGAACGGCCAGCTATGGGGACCCAAGAGGTTGGGTATCCGCGAGATCTATGAGCGATACGAGTGGAACATCGCCGTTCGGGGACCCCTGATGGACGCCGAGCCGCTGAAGATAAAGGCCGAGATGGCCGCTGCGAAGGCCAAGCCGTGATCGTGGCGGAATGCAGCCTTCAACGCCCACCCGCTTCCGTTAATCCCTTGAAACGCACCCTCGCATGAACGCTCCCATCCCGTTGGTTTCCCGTCCGTACGCCTGGGTCCGACCGCTCCTTCTCGCCTCCCGACCCGTCCTTCGCTCGGCGATCGTACCCGCGTTCCTGCTGGTCCTCGGCTGCGCCTGCAACCACGCGGCTGCAGCCACCCAGCAAGTCACGCCCCTGGCCGACGACCCGGCCTGCACCGCAGAAGACCGTAAGTTCATGGCACGGGCCTATGAACTCGCGGCGGCCGCTTCGGAAAAGGGCAATGGCGCCTATGGGGCGCTGGTCGTCAAGGACGGAAAGATCCTGATGGAGTTCTCGAACGACGCGAAGACCAGTGGTGATGTGACGCACCATGGGGAGACCGGGCTCGTCTCTCTCACGAGCCGGAAGCTCGGAATCACCTCCATGAAGGGTTGCACCTTCTACACGAGCACGGAGCCGTGCATCATGTGCTGCGGCGCGATCAACTCCTCGGGCGTGACCAGGCTTGTCTATGGCGTCACCGCCATCCAGGTGTCGCGGCTTCGGGGCAGGAAGCTGCCGGTCAAGCCCCTGCAGGTCCGAGAGGTATTCGAGAGGGCTGGACGCGCGAACGTGGCGGTCTGCGGGCCCCTGATGGAGGGCGACGGCCTAGCGGTGCACGCTGCGGCGTTCGCGAAAATGGACGCCGCGAAGCCCTGAGCCCGAGCGGCGGTTACTCGCTGCCGTCACCCATTTTCTCGCCGTCAAGAAGGTAGATGCCGCTCATCATGCCATCCTGCACCATTTCGTGCACGTGAAGGCGGCCGTAGAACTGGATAGGCGAATCCATCAGGATTGAAGTGCCGGGAGAGGGAACCTTCACGATGATCCAGTCGTTGATCCTGGGGACCATGCCGTAGCAGCAGAGCATCGGGCTGCTGACCAGAAGGAACTCGGTGACGCGGTTGCCCTCCATCTTCACCGGAAGCATGTAACCGGTGACTATGACCTGCTTCCCATCCAGCTTCTTGATCCGCTCGGGAACCTGGGCCATCGACGCCTTTGCCGCGGCCTGAGACACAGGGGGGTTCTCGTTGTCCGGGAAGTTGAACTCGAAGGCCCCCAGCACGTCGAAACCCGCCTTCAGATAGCCGTCCTTGGTGAGCGTGATCGCCGCCTTTGGGGCGGGTTCCGCGTACAAAATCGTCACCGAGCCCGCCACGAAGACGGCTGGGATACAAAGGCATGCAAGAAGCCGGGCTCTCATGGGCGATTTCTCCGCTCGGGATCGGGCGTCGCCGTCAAGGGGCCATCGCCAGCGGGATGCCGCAGCCGTCGAAGTCGACTTGGATGGCGGCAACCGCTTTTTGCCTGGCCTCCTCGGCCTTGGCCTCCGCCTCCATCCGCGCGAGCCTAGTGTAGACCTCAGAATGGATCTTGCTCTCGTCGTAGGTCAGAATCTTCGAACCCTCCACCGCGAGCTTTCCCCCTACGTAAACCTGCTTCAGGTTGCGCAGACCGCAGGCATAGACATAGCACGCCACCACGTCGTGGACCGGGCCCGTGTCGGGATCGCGCGGATCAACGACCAGGAAGTCCGCGAACTTACCGACCTCCAGGCTTCCGACCTTGTCTTCGATCTTGAGAACCTTGGCGCTAGCAAGCGTGTGGAGGTACAGCATGTCGTAAACGGAGAGGGCCTTCGCATCCTTGTACTTTGTCCGGATGAGGGACAGCCCGATTCTCAGGTTCTGGAAAGGATCAGAAATATCCGTGCAAGCCTGGTCATCCAATCCCACGGAGATGCCGATCCCAAAGGCCCGGTAGAGCGGGATGTCGGCCGCGCCCGAGGCCAGCCTGCTGTTCGACGTGGGTTGCCAGCTCATCGAGCAGCCGGTCTGGGCAGCGATTCTCAGGATGTCGGGGTTGGTCTGGATGAAGTGGGCAAAGATGAAGTCGGGGCCGAGGGCGCCGGCCTTCTGATACCAGTAGAACTTCGCCTGCTGCTCCGGCACGCGCTCAGGGCTCTCGAGGAAATGCGAGTGGTTCATGACCTTGAACTTCTTCATCACCTCGACCTCCATGTAGGCCGTGTCGATCGTCGGCGCCCTCTGCAGGCCTCCGCTTAGCGCCATCTTCAGGAACAGCGGGTTGCTGCCGTAGGTGTCGTAGGCGTAGTGATAGGCCTTGCCGAATCTCTCGATGATCTCGTCGTGCGTGCCGACGCGGGGAAGCCCGACGCTGTCGATAAAACGGAGACCCCCGTCGACCTTGGCCCTGATCTGGTTTTCCTCAAACGGGCCGGGCTTCAACACCGGCCCGGGTACCTTCTCGCCCAGGCCCACGGCCGCACCGCCGATGACGCCGGAGTTGGTGAAGTCGAAGGCCGTGGTGATTCCGTTGCGCAGGAAGTCCACAGACCCGTGGAGGGTGCACCAGTAAATGTCCTCGGCGGACACGTGCTTGTAGAGGCGGCTCAGAGCGGCGCCCCATCCGTAGAGCGTCTCCGTGAAGCCGATGTTGCGGAAGGGGCTCGTGAAGAGGTGGCTGTGCGCCGAGATGAACCCCGGGGCCACGATCTCGCCGGAGGCGTCGACGACCTTGGTCGCAGTCACGCTCGCGGGTGCGTCTCCCTCCTGGATGGCGGCGATGTGGCCATCCTCGCCCACGAGCATGTAACCGACGAAGGGCTGTTCCTGGCCGGGCTTCATCGTGATGAAGGTGGCGTTCTTGACAAGGAGCGTGTCGGCAAAGCTGGGCTGCACCGTTGCGACGAAGAGCGCCAGGAGGGCCGCTGCGATCGGGGCAACGGATCCTCTGCGGCCGGCCCCGATTTGGAGGGATGACGACGCGGTGTACGGGTGTTTTTTCATAAAAGAGGGAAGGACCCTGGAAGGATTGAGTTTGGGCACCCGGGTGTGAGCCCCTGTAGCATTCGCAGTGCCGTTTCCTGGGGATGCGGCAGGGTTCAGACGAAGGGTGCCCTCCTCAATGGGTGCTAGCTGGGGAAAGGATCGTCATGCGCAGGCTACTTGGCCCCCGTCGGCGTGGGGGTCGGGAGCGGGGTGGTCGCGCTGACGGCGCGGATGCGCGCTACTCGCTCGTAGAGTTCCCTCTGAACGACGGAGAAGTCACGCTTGGTGAGCTTTGTATAGGTGCTTACGAGCTGCCCCCCGACGTACACGCCCTCCAGGTTTTCGGTCGTGCACGCGAACACGAGGGTGGCGTACGGGTCGTACACCGGCGCCCTGTCCACGGTGGTCGTGTTGATCACCAGGAAGTCGCCGTATTTCCCCTTTTCCAGGGAGCCCACACGGTCGTCGATCCGCATCACGGTCGCGCTTCCCATCGTATGGAGACGCAGCACGTCGATCGGCGTCATCACGCTCCCATTCTCGTATTTCGCACGGATGAAATACAGCCCCACCCTCATGTTCTCGAAGGGGTCAGGGATGTCGGCGCTCGCCTGCCCGTCCACGCCCATCCCCACCTTGACGCCGTACTTCAGGTACTTCGGGATATCAGCGATGCCCGACGCGAGCCGTCCATTCGACAGCGGCTGCCAGGACATGCCGCCTCCAGCCTTGCCCACCGCCTCGAGCATAGCGTCGTTCGTGTGGATAAAGTGCCCGAAGTAAAGGCTGGGTCCAAGGGCTCCCGCCTTCACGAAGTTCTCGAAATAGCCCTGCTGAAGGGGAACGTCGACCGGATACTCTAGATAGTGGGTCTCGTTCACGAATCCATACTCCTTGGTGAGCGCGGCATCGAGCGCCACGGCCGCGGCGGGATTCGCGGCACCCGAGATCGAGAACCCGAGGAGGAGCGGCGACTTCTTGTACGGTTCTGCAAACGCGAGGAAGTCGCTCAGCAGCTTCCGCTGCTCCGCCTCCGCGAGCGTCCGAGGGCGGGACCAGGCGTGCAAGACGCGCGCGCCCGAGTCGATTGCGCCAAGGAGCTGCTGCTCCTGGAAAGCGAGCGACAGTGCCTCCAGGGTTGGGGAGCCCGGCTGGCCACCCCCTGTGAAATTATAGATGCTCGTGATGCCGTGCCGCAGATGGTCGAGGCTCCCGTGCAGCGTGAACCAGTAGAAATCCTCGGGCGTTCCGAAGCCGCTTTGCGACCGAAGCGTGGTCCCCCAGCCCCTCACCCACGACGTTGACGCCAGGCCGCGGAATGCGCTCTGCCAGATGTGGCTATGAGAGGAGATGAAGCCGGGGATGATGATCTTGCCGGCTGCGTCCAGGGTCTCCGCTGCTCCGAGGTCGACGGGGGGCTCACCTTTGCCCACCTGCTCGATCTTCCCGTCGGCACCAATCACCATGTAGCCGACAAAGGCTTCCTCCTCGCCTGGCTTCATCGTCAGGAACGTACCCCCCTTCACGAGGAGCTTCGCCTGGGCAGCGAAGGCCGGGGTCTGGGACAGGCTCAGGGCAAGCATGCTCAGGCTGATGAGAGGGGAGGCAAGGCGGCGCGACAGCCAGTGTTTCATGTTGATGGGTCGATGCGGATTGAACGGGACCTTGGGGAACGTGTGCGCGGGACTATTTTGCCGGCGCGGGCGCCGGGGTCGCTCCGGCTGCCGGTACGGGCCCCGGGGCTGCCGCGCTCACCGCTCGGATGCGTGCCACGCGCTCGTAGAGTTCCCTCTGGGCGACGGAGAAGTCGTGCTTCGTGAGCTTCGTGTAGGTGCTGACCAGCTGCCCCCCGACGTAAACGCCCTCCAGGTTCTCCGTGGTGCAGGCGAATACCAGCGTGGCATACGGGTCGTACACCGGCGCCCGATCAACCGCCGTCGTATTGATCACGAGGAAGTCGGCAAACTTGCCTTTCTCAAGGGAGCCCACCCGGTCGTCGATTCTCATCACGGTGGCGCTTCCCATCGTGTGGAGACGCAGCACGTCGATCGGCTTCATCACGCTCCCATTCTCGTATTTCGCCCGGATCAGATAAAGGCCCACCCGCATGTTCTCGAAGGGATCCGGGATGTCGGCGCTCGCCTGGCCGTCCACACCCATTCCCACCTTGATCCCGTATTTCAGGTATTTCGGGATGTCCGCGATGCCCGAGGCCAGCCTTCCGTTTGAAAGCGGTTGCCAGGACATGCCGCCGCCGGCCTTGCCCACGGCCTCCAGCATCGCGTCGTTCGTGTGGATGAAGTGCCCGAAGTAGAGGCTCGGTCCAAGGGCTCCCGCCTTGATGAAGTTCTCGAAATAGCCCTGCTGAAGCGGCACGTCGACCGGGTACTCAAGGTAGTGCGTCTCGTTCACGAATCCGTACTCCTTGGTCAGCGCGGCATCGAGCGCCACGGCCTCTGCGGGATTGGCGGCACCCGAGATCGAGAACCCGAGGAGCAGCGGCGACTTCTTGTAGGGTTCCGCAAACGCGAGGAAATCGGTCAGCATCTTGCGCTGCTCGGCCTCGGAACCCTTCCTCGGCCGCGACCAGCCGTGCACCACGCGAAGCCCCGAGTCTATCTCTCCCTTCAACTGCTCCTCCTGGAATGTTCCCGCGCGGTTGCCGTAGGCAAAATCGTAGGCCGTGGTGATCCCGTGCCTGAGGTGGTCAAGGCTTCCGTGGAGGGTAAACCAGTAGAAATCCTCCGGGGTTCCGTAGACGGCCTGGGTCTGGTAGACCGCGGTCACCCACTGGCGGACCCAGTTGTTCTGCGCCAGACCGCGGAAAGCGCTCTGCCAGATGTGGCTGTGTGCGGAGATGAAGCCCGGAATGATGATCTTCCCCGCGGCATCGAGCGTCTCGACAGCCTCAAGCTCGACCGGGGGTTCGCCTTTCCCGACCTCTAGGATCTTCCCATCGGAACCGACAACCATGTAGCCGACAAACGGATCCTCGTCGCCGGGCTTCATGGTCAGGAAGGTGCCACCCTTGACGACGAGCGCGGCGGAAGTGTCGGCCGAACTTCCCCTCGCTGGGGCCAGAAACACGGCGACCAGGGCGAGCAGTGGGATGCAGAGGAATCGAATCGGTCTCATGATTTTCGCGGGAGTGTGGTTGATCGGTAAGCGGGTGCTCGGTGGGTACTATCTTGATGCCTTTGCCGGTCGCGGGTCCTGCGTGCCTCACTGCGGGAGGGTTCCCGAAGCGGACATCGCCGCGCCCAACGCCGGTATGGTTAGACGACAATGGATGTGCACCTTCGTGCTATCGGATCCGGCGTGGCTGAGCGGGTGCAAATCGGGTTGAGACCTGAGCAGCCAGTGTTCCACATTCCCGGCGGTATACTCGCTATGAGTTCTTTGCGCAGGGCAGACCAGCGTCATTAGGCAGAAGCATGCGCCGTCGACGCGCGCTTCGCGGACATCGGCGCCGACCCGAGATTCATCCGGACCGCGCTCGTTCGGAGACAAACCCAGCGTTCCTAGCCACGATCGCTTCGAGACTTCGCCCGGAGGTCGCGAGCCGGCCACTATGACCGCCCACGGCCGCCCTGCACCAAGGGGATTACTCAGGCGTCGAAAGGTTCGTAGATCCCCCCTCGGCCTGAAGGTGCTGTCAGGGTCACGAGCTCGATCTGCGAGCAGCCCCTATCAGGCGAAACCCTAGGGGCCGTCAACGGCGCTGGCGCGGTTCATGCTAAAACTAGAGACCATAAAAAGCATTCATCCGTGAAGGAGACCGTAGATAGCCGCCAGATCAATGCGTTCGTGGCGCTTGCCCGCTGCGGAAGTTTCACGCTAGCAGCCAAGGAGCTGTTCCTGACGCAGTCGGCCGTGAGCCACGCCATCAAGGCTCTGGAGGACGACTTGGGATGCAGGCTCGTTGACCGGCTTGGGCGGCGGGTTCGGCTCACTCCGAAGGGCGAGCAATTCCTGAAGCATGCGGAGGGCATCCTCCGCCAGATGAAATCCGCACGCGGTGAACTCGAGACGCTCTCCAAATGGGAGCATCACCGCCTGCGCATCGGTGCCTGCACGGTTTCGTGCCGACACCTGCTCCCGTGGGTCCTGCAGAGCTTCCGGAGCAGCTATCCGCGATGTATCGTCGGAATCGAGGTGGGCAGCCAGGCGGTGCATCTGGAGCGCCTTCGCGCGCACCAGGTGGACCTCGCGCTCCTGTTGGAGCCTCTGGGCAGCCCCGTCCCCGAGATCGAATTTGTCCCGCTCTTCGAGGACGAGATGCGTCTCATCGTCACGCCCGGCCATCCCTGGGCCGAGATGGACGCCGCGCCCCATGGGACGTTCGAAAGGGAGACGCTTATCCTGTTCAGCAAGAAGAGCTATACATTCCAGCTCCTGTCCGACTATTTGAAGGATGAAGGAGCCACGATCGGAAACATCATCGAGCTTGGGAACATGGACGCGGTCAAGGAGCTGGTTAAGCTGGGCCTCGGCGTGGGGCTGCTTGCTTCATGGATGGTGCGATCGGAACTGGCGGATGGAACGCTTGTGTCGCTGCCCTTCGGCGCACGCAAGCTGCGCCGGCAGTGGAGCATCGCCTATTGGAGAGGACGACAGCTTGATCTGCTCGAGACGACCTTCGTGGACCTTTGCCAGACCGCTTCGAGGAACCTCATCGAACCCGAGTTGCGGGCGGCCTCCTAGATCCCGGGCGGTGGGAGCCCCGAGGGGTGAGCGGCTTCGACGAGCCTCGGACCCGGCTGCCTTGGAACGAAGGCGGGTCAACCCCTGCATCCGTTCGGTTTGGTCGCGCCTGTTGCGTGCGCGCAGATGAACCAAGGGTCACCAGCAATGCGAACGGGTCACTTGCCGGGCCCTTTGTTGAACGACCTTATCAAAATGATCAGCTCCTTGGCTTCGCCTATGCTGAGCTTCTCCTTGAAACTGGGCATGCGTCCGTCATCCGCGGCATCCGGATTGTCGACGCCCAGAAGCAGATTTCTTAGCAACCCGCTGTCGGAGAAGGCGGCTTGGACCTTCGGATCGGTATAGTCCTTGGCTCGGAGCCTTCGGCCTTCCTTGGTCTTACCGTCCCCGTACGGTCCGTGGCACTTGAGACAAAGATTGCTCCAATTCTCCTGGACCGACGCCCCATGTGACGGGATCGATGGACAGCCGAAAAGAATGAGAAGAAAAAGGACTCGATTCACGGGAAATGAAGCCTGAGTTGTGAGGCGATTGTTACCGTTGAGCTCGATGTGTCTGGGTCGCGCGCCGGGCTCCGCACCGTATGAAAAACTGAGGCGGAGCTCGGCTATAGACCCGATCCATCGTCTCAAATTCGGGGCCCTTGAGCTCAAGCTATCGAAGCCGCAATATCCGCAGAGCAATCCGCAAGAAGTGCGGATTCCATTGACGGCACGGAGGCGAGGCCTGGGTGCCCGTGCGTCTGGCGGCACGAACACCCGCTCGAGTTCAGGAGCCCTCAAAAAAAAGAGGCGCCATCCGGGCGAGCCGACGCCCGTCGTCGTCGAAAGAGGCTCTGAAGCCGTATGCCGGCAGCCCTTGAAGAGGGTTGCCCTTGCAGCCACGCCCGCCATCGATGGCACGGACAGGCTCAGGTACCCCCCCACCGCCACACGGAATTTCCATGCCCCGTTGCACGTTCACAGAACGCCGTCCCGCATGGTGGGGCGGCAAGCACCCGGGACTCCTCGCGCTTTCATGGATCGCGGTCCTGATGCTTGCGACACCGCCCCCGCTTCGTGCCGACGACCTGTGGTCGCATTCCAACCTGACGGCGTGGTGCGTCGTTCCCTTTGATGCCAAGGCACGCTCCCCCGAGGCGCGCGTGCACATGCTCAGGGGTTTGGGCTTCACCCGTTTTGCGTATGATTGGAGGGAGAAGGACATACCCACCTTCGACGCTGAAATCGACGCGCTGAAACAAGGCGGGATCGAACTCGTCGCCTGGTGGTTCCCCTTCGACGCGGACGATCCCCAGGCCAAGGCGACGCTCGATACGTTCAGGCGCCACGGCGTCAGCCCGCAACTCTGGGTCTACCAGTCCCAGCGGCCCGAAATCCGGGAGGCCAAGGACCCCGCCCGGCATCTGAAGCTCGAGTCGGAAAGGATTGGCGCCCTCGTGCGGCTCGCGGAGCCCTACGGCTGCCGGGTGGAGCTTTACAACCACAACGGATGGTATGGCCGGGTGGAGAACCAGCTCGCGATCATCGCCAGACTGAAGGAGGCGGGGATCACGAGCGTGGGCATGGTGTACAATTTCAGCCACGCTCGTGACGAGGATCACGATGACAGCAAGGATTTCGCCAGACTGTGGTCCCTGATGAGGGACCACGTGGTCGCCGTGAATGTCAGCGGCATAAGCTGGGAGGGCCGGCTGATTTATCCCTCGGAGGGCGACAAGGAACTCGAGATGATGCGCGTGATCCAAGGCAGCGGCTGGCGCGGACCCGTGGGGCTCATCGCCGAAAAGGGCGGCGACGCCGAGGTCACGCTCAGGAACTACCTGGGGGGCCTGGACCTGCTTGCAGCCCGACTAAGGCAAAAGGCATCCGACGGGGACACCCCGCCTCGGGCGTCACCCTGAGGGGATTCCTTCGTGGCGCATTCCAGGCCATCCTTCGATCGGTTGCGTCATTCCCTCAATTCTCCAGGCGAGCAGTGAACGCGGTGCCGGATCAGCACGTGCAGGGAGTGTAGGCTGTTTAGCCCGCATCGGAGGGCCACCTCCTCGAGCTTGAGCTTGCTGCAGCGTGTGAGGGCGTGTGCCCGCTACGACCCACTAAAAATCCGTGGCAAGGCCCACGGCGCTCCACGCCTCGAGCTCCCGCGCGGCCGCGGCCAGCTTGCGGCGGGTCTTCTCAATCGCGTATTTCCCGAGCACGAGGCGCTGGGGCGGGTTCTCAGACTCGACGGCATTCAGGATGGCCTCGGCCGCCTTGGCCGGGTCGCCCGGCTGTTTGCCATCCATCGATTCCAGGAAGCGCAGGAACTTGCCGCTTGTGGCCGCGTAGTCGGCGGTGGCCGCGGGTGCCCGCACGAGGGACCGCCCGATGAACTCCGTGCGGAAGGGCCCCGGCTGAACCATCGTCACGCGGATGCCGAGCGGCTTCACCTCGGCCGCCAGCGACTCGCAGGCCCCCTCGAGGGCCCACTTGCTCGCCCCGTAGATCGAGAATCCGGCGTAGTTGCCGATCACGGCGGCCGCGCTGATGGTGACAAAGTGCCCGCGTCGCTGGGCCCTCAGGATCGGCAGGGTCGCCCGTATCACGCGCAGCGCCCCGAAAAAGTTGACGTCAAAGTTGCGGGCGGCCTGCTCCTCCGAGACATCCTCGACGGAGCCTATCAACCCGTAGCCGGCGTTGTTCACGACGACGTCCAGCCGGCCAAAGGCCTCTGCGCCTCGTGCGACCACCTCCGCAACCTGCCCGGCGTCGGACACGTCCAGCGCAAAGACCCGCGTCAGCTCGGGGTGGCTTTGCGCCAGGTCCTCGATGGACTGGATCCGGCGGGCGGTGGCGATCAGGCGGTGGCCTCGCCTGAGGACGGCCTCCGCCAGGGACCTGCCGAGGCCGCTCGAGCAACCGGTGATGAACCAGACGGGGGACTGTGTGGAATCGGGCATGGAAGGGAAAGGGAGTGGTCCTAAGACGGAGCGTGCGCTCGCAGGGGAAAGATCGAGACGTCCACCGGCAGCGCCCCGAGCAGCGACACCGGTCGCGCGGAGAGGTCGAAGCCCAGAGGCCGCGCGGCTTCGGCGGACACGGCTGCCGCCCCCGGCCGGTAGAAGCGGTAGGGGGCATGGTGCACGCGTCCGCGGAAGAGATGGCCGCGGTCGTCCGCCGCAAAGAGCGCGTAGCGCTCCAGCAGGAAGAACTCGAGGGTTCCGGGCTCGGCCGGGGAGCCCTCGTGCTCGCGCTCCCACGCGAATTCGCTCGCGGGCGCCGCGGAGCCCTCCCTCAGGCAGCGGTACCGGATGGAATCGCCGCTGCGGACCGCAGACATCCGAGCGCGAAAATAGGGCAGGTGGAAGAACCGCCGCGCCACGGCGACCGCCATGGGCTGGTTGCAGTCGAGCGAGTAGAACCACACGCCCGGATTCCCCGAGGCGTCATGGACGTAGGTGCGCACGTTGAGCTCCAGGAACCAGGAGATGAACGGGACGGGCGGAAGGCCGGCAGGCCGGACTCGCTCCATGAAGAACGGGACGATCCCGAGGTAGGCGCTTCCCTCGAAGGTGTCCACGAACAGTCCGGCGGGAAGTGTCCGCTGAAGGGCCCCCGCATCCACCGTCCAATGGGCGAAGAGCAGGTCGTTCCATCGCTGCCGGCCGACGACAAATCCCGGGGGACAATCGCGGCAGCCCAGCCGCTGCGCCAGGGTGGGCGGAGCTGGGAGGGCGCAGGGTGAAACTGCGGCTAAGGGGGGAGAGTCCATGGAAGGAACGCCCTAGGGGCCGCTCCGCTCAAAGACCTAACGAGGAAGGCCGAGATCGCAAATCGGGTCCATGCAGGAACCGGAGACCCCCTTTTCGGAGGGCCCGCACCGGAAGGGACCCGGCAGAGTCCCGCATCCCGCGGAAGGATTTGTGCCCGCCGTGCTCGCCGCCGTGGACGTGAACCCGATGGCCGCCCTTGCCGGATGAACATAGGCGCCCCCGCGGTGACCCCCGCAAAATCCTGGACGATGGCGCCACGGCTTCCGAGTTCGACCGGATGGGGCGCGCATCCGTGAACCGATTTTACGTGCAAAGGAGGGACTTGCCTTCATTCACACCGTACCCGGCTTCCACACGGCCCTGAATGGGGTCTTAAGGCGGCACCGGCCCTTCCAGCTCGGACGGATCAGCGGCGGAGCCGGTATCCAGGACGGCGTGCGCCAAGGGCACCGTCTGAGCCCGCCAAACGAGGGTCTAAACCCCTGCTGGGTGCCCCCCTTTTGACCGCTTGATCCGGAAATCCAACGACGCCCTGTCATGGCTGCGGAGCGCCAGCAGAGCACCAAAGAATGCCAGGTAGATCAATTGACCGCCAGCCGTGCTCCAGTCCTGGACAAGACAGGTTCCGAAGAGAAGAACGATCATGAGAAGCATCCCCGCTGCAAGGGTGGTCCGGAGGGCCCATCCGGCGAGAAGCAGGAGGCCGATCAGGCACTCGGCGCCCACGATCGCACACGCGCTGACATGGACAAGCAGCCCGGGCAATATCGAGTTCGCGAACTGCTGGTCCAGGTGCGCCGAGAATTCATGAAACTTGAACACGCGCGTCCAACCGTGCAGGGCGATGTTCACCCCGAGCCCGAGGCGCGCGAGCGACACGGCGAGCTCGAGGTCCGAGCGTTTGGACAAGGCTGTGGATTCAGGCATCCAGGAACCTACCCGGATCCTGGAGGTTGTCACGTCGCGCGGATCCCCCGGCCTCCCTCATCCCCCTTTTGGGGCCGCAGGCCCCACGCGGGAAAATTGGCTCCATCGGTACTCCACAGGGGTGCCCAGTTCCGAGATCCGCATCCGCGCCGTGCTTTCCGGAAGGACCCCGTAGAGGCCCTCGCCGGTGCCGGCATCGACGTGGCTCAGCCTGAAGTCGACGTCCAGGATCGTGATCTGCGCCAGCCCGAGGAGGATGCGGATGGGCTCCTTCAGCGCCACGCCGAGCCCCTCGACGACGCCGCTCCGCTTGTCGACCGTGATGACCACGTCGATCTCGTCGAGGGCCAGCAGGGTACCCGCGGGCGACAGTATCGGCACGCGGTAGCGCGCGCTGGAGTCGGTCTCGCCGACGAGCGTCGCATGGTTCAGATCGAGGAAGTCAAAGGGTGTCCGCCCCGCCTTCCGCTTGGGCTTGCCGTTCTTGTGGGATTCCCATTTGCGCCGCTGGGCATCCGTCGCGGGCACGCCCCCGATATCGATGAGCCTCCAGCGTCGGTCGTCGGGAAGCGACGGGTCATATCTCTCGGTCCGCTCCTCCTTGGCACTGCCATCGGCCCCGTAGACCCATGTCTGCTGGGTGAAGGCGAGCTCGCCCTGCCCAGCGGCCCAGCGCTGAACCGCCCCCGCAAGCAGCGGCGGGGCTTCGCCGCCGAGACTCTCATGCGCAAGCCCACAGAGACCGGTGAGCATGAGGCAGGCACCGGCGATAAGGGCGTGGAGTCTCAAGGGCGTGGGTGGCTGGGCGTGAAGATGGAGCCACTTGCGCCCGGCGGCAAATGGCCGGGAGCGTTGGGCGGAGGGCTCCGACCACGCGCGGCCACGGGGGTTCCCGAAACGGGTCCTCCCGTTTGCCTCAGCGAGAAATTGCGTCCGCGGGGATTTCCGACCTTTTAGGGCCTGACCCATGAAGAGCGTCCTAGGCCCAATCCGAGTCCTTCTATCCCACCGCGACCTCACGATCGTGTTGGTGTGCAATCTCTTACTTGGGCTCGCATTCTCGTTTGTCGTGCCGTTCTACTCGATCTTTGGGACGATTGAGTGCGGGATGTCGAACTGGACGTTCGGGATGTTCATGACGGTCACGTCCGTGGCGGGCATCATCCTGAGCACCATCCTGGCCCAGTGGTCCGACACCCATTACAGCCGGAGGGCCATCCTTCTTCTGGGCTGCTCCTTCGGGGCCGCGGGGTACGCCGGGTTCGCCTTTGTCCGAAGCGTCCTGTGGCTCACCGTGATCGGCTCGGTGGCGCTAGGCATCGCATCGATCACCTTCTCCCAGCTATTCGCCTACGGACGTGAGGCCATCGACCGGCACGGCGTGCCCCAGGACGAGGTGCCGCTCTACATGAACATCTACCGGCTGGTATTCTCGCTCGCGTGGACGATCGGGCCCGCCGTGGCTGCGTGGGTCATGATCCGCCTGTCGTTCAAGGGCACGTTCCTCATCTGCGCCTCGTTTTTCTTCGTCCTGACCCTGATCGTATGGTTCTACATACCGGCACGTCCCCCGAGAGCGTCGGCGGCCGATGCCCGCGAACCGCTGCTGCGCCTCCTGCGGCGCCCCGACCTGCTCAGCTACTTCTCGGCCTTCGTCCTCGTGTTTGTCTGCATCACGATGGGCATGATGAACCTCCCGCTGATGATCCTGCACACCCTGAGCGGGTCGCAGGAGCAGGTGGGCATCGCCTACAGCGTGGCGCCCGTCTTCGAACTGCCTTTCATGCTTCTCTTCGGGGTCCTAGCCTCCCGCGGCAAGCCCGGCCCCCTGATCCGGCTTGGCGTGGTGATCGCGGTCGCCTACTACGCGCTCCTGACGCAGATCCAGGCGCCGTGGCAGATCTACCCGCTACAGATCCTGAGCGCGGCGATGATCGCCATCGTCTCGGGCATCGCCATCACGTTCTTCCAAAGTTACATCCCCAACCAGCCAGGCACGGCTACGAACCTCTACAGCAACGCCAACCGGATAGGCTCCACCTTCGGTTACCTCTGCTTCGGGACCCTCTCCACCTCCCTCGGTTACCGGGCCGTCTTCCTTGTCTGCGCGGTGATCTGCGCGGCCGCCTTCCTACTGCTGCATCTCTCACGGGAGCAGCACGAGGCGGGGACGGAGGCGAACGCGGGCTAAGGCCGAGGGGAGCCCGCCTCGCTCATGCTTCCTTCTTCAGGAAGCGGTCGATCTCAGGCCGCGACGGGGCCGAGGGCTGGGCTCCGAGCCGCGTCACCGAGAGCGCGGCGGCGGCCTGGGCAAAGCGCACCGCGTCGGGCAGCACGCGGCCTTCGGCGAGAGCCACCGCGAGCGCCCCGTTGAAGATGTCTCCTGCGGCGGTGGTGTCGATGGCCCTGACCCTGAAGCCGGGGACCAGCGCCCGGGAAGCCGCGTCGGCAACGTAGGCGCCCTTGGGCCCGAGCGTAAGGATCACCGTTCCCACCCCGCGTCGAAGCAGCGCCTCGGCCGCCCGGGCTGCGCCCGCCTCGGTGCCGGCGCTGATCCCGGTCAATAACTCCGCCTCGTGCTCATTGGGCGTGAGGATCGAGACCCGGCGCAGCAGGCTGTCGGGAAGGGACCGGGCCGGTGCCGGGTTTAGGATCACACGCACCCCGGCAGCCGACGCCCGCGCTACGGCGCGCGTCACCGTGGGGAGCGGCGTCTCGAGCTGGACCAGCATGACGTCCGCCCGGGTGATGGCCTTGGCCGCCCGATCGACGTCGAAAGGCGAAAGCCGCTCGTTGGCGCCCGAGGCGACCGCGATGCTGTTTTCGCCGCCCTTGGCGACGAAGATGAGCGCCACCCCCGAAGGCGAGGCCGAGTCGCTTGTGACATGCCCCACGTCGATTCCGTCCCGCCGAAGGCCCGCGAGGGCGGCCTTGCCGAACGCATCCGCTCCGACGCGGCCCACGAAAACCACGCGTCCGCCCGCGCGGGCGGCCCCCACGGCCTGGTTCGCTCCCTTGCCTCCCGCGGCGGTCGAGAAGGCCCCGCCGATCACGGTCTCCCCGGGCCCGGGGAGCCGCCCCAGGCGCACGATCATGTCGGTGTTCGAGCTGCCGACGACGACGACCCGGGGCTGGGTCTTCATGCGTGGCGGGCCGCGACCAGGAGGGCTAGGCCGACCAGGAAGAACACGAACATCGCGCCGAGCATGCGGCCCGTGCCGGGAGCGTCCTTGAACTCCTTCCATACAAAGACCCCCCAGAACGCGGCGACCATCGTGGCCCCCTGCCCCAGCCCGTAGGACAGGGCGGGGCTCGCCGCGCTGCTGGCGATGATGCTGAAGGCCATCCCGAGGTTCCATATCATGCCCCCGAGGATGCCGACCGCGTGGAGCCGAACGCTTCCCTGGGTGAAGTAGTCGGAGAACGCGACCGGGTCGCCAACGAAGGGCCTGAGCATGATCAGCGTGTTCCAGACGAAGTTCGAGGCGAGGAGTCCCGCCGAGAACAGCACGATCGCGGTATAGGGGCTCAATTTTCCGGGCTCGAGGACCGCAGCGGCGCCGGCGCCGCTGATCTCACCGATCGACCGGGCCACGTAGCTGTAGAAAAAGCCCATGAGGACGCCGGCGACGACCGAGAGCAGGATGCCCTTGGCAGGAGCCCTTCGGCTTCCCGCGGCCAGCCTTCGGTAGGCCAAGGCGTCCAGGATGATCGCCACCCCCACGCAGCTGACGCCGAGCCCCAAAAGGGCCACGTTGCCCTGCGGGCTGACCGCGTAGGTGCTCACGACGCCGATGACGAGCGCCAGGCCCACGCCCACCGGGAACGCGACCGCCATGCCCGCGATGTCGATCGCCGCCACGAGGAGGATGTTCGAGAGGTTGAAAATGACGCCGCCCATGAAGGCGGAACCGAGCCAGTGGCCCCGGGCCTGGCTGAGGTCGGCGAGAAACCCGCGACCGCCGCCCCCCGAGCTTCCCAGGGTGAACGCAAGGATAAGCGCCAGGAGGAGGACGCCGATGGCGTAATCCCAGTAGAAGAGTTGGAACCTCCATTCCTTGCTCGCGAGCTTCTGGGTGTTGGCCCAAGAGCCCCAGCACAGCATGGTGATGAAACACAGGGCCACCGCCACCGGGTAGCTGGTTACGACGTACATGAACGGATGGGTTGGGGTTCTATCGGCAATCGCGGCGCGGACCGCGCCCGGTCAGGGCCCGTCAAGGGGACGGGGCCTCGGAACTCGCAGGGTGAAGCAAGGGATACCGTGGAGCTTGGAGGCCGAGCGAGACCGCGGATTGGATCGGATACAAGGGAACGCGCCATTCACCGAAGAACTCCCCGCCTGCCCATGGACCGCGAATACGCCAGCAGGAAGGCGCCTATCACGAATATGACGGCGCTCAAAATCAGGGCCGGAGGGCCCCCCATCACTTTCAGCCCGTCGGACAACACGAAGCTGTAGATGTCGGTGAGGACCATGCCAAGGATCGACACGGCAAACAGGGCGACCGCCAGGCGCCTGCGCAGAAACAGCGCCAAGGTACCCAGCAGGGCGCTCAAGGGGGCGATGCCCCAAGCGACCACGGCCCAGAACGGGAACCCATAGTAGTAGCTGAGCTGCGCCGGGGTGAAGCCGCTCATGTACGCCTTGTTGTGCGTCTGGGTCATCACGAAGTCCGTGCAGCCCACCGCATTCCAGAGAAGCGAGACGACGCCCACGATCCAGAGGTGCCAAGGCGCCTTGGACGGTCTGGCAGCGGGTTCGGCCATGACCGATGGAATGAGTGTCCCCGTCCGGAGTCAATGGCAACCCGAGGACCGTTTCGAACGGGGACTCGTGTCGGGAATCGGCACGCACGGAACGAGACCTGCTTTACGCCGTCCGGTGCGTCCACCAGCATTTCCCGGCCGCAACCACCCCTGATGAACACACCCTTCCATCCCCTCGAGCCGCTCAGCAAGCAGGAGGTCGCCCTCGCCGTCAAAATCCTGCGGGATTCCGGCAAGGTGACCGCCACGACGCGTTTCGTTTCAGTGAGCCTCAAGGAGCCCGACAAGGCCCTCGTGCACGCGTTCACAGGCGTGGAAAAGCATCCGAGGGCGGCGGCGGCGGTGCTCTTCGACAACGGCACCAACGCGTGCTTCGAGGCCGAGGTGTCCCTCACCGAGGGTAAGGTGACCTTGTGGAAGCACGTCCCCGGCGTGCAGCCCACGATGACCGCGGACGAGCAGATCGAGTGCGAGCAGGCGGTGCTCGCGAGCCCCGAGTTCAGGGCGGCCCTGAAGCGCCAGTACGGCATCGAGGACACCCGGCTGGTGATGGTCGACATCTGGAGCGCGGGAAACTACGGCTCGGAGGAAGACCGGACCATGAGGCTTGCGAGGCCCCTGTGCTTCCTGCGCATGGACCCCACCGACAACGGCTATGCGAAGCCGATCGAGGGACTCAGGCCCGTGGTCGACCTCAACACGATGACGGTGATCCGTGTCGAGGAGTACGGCCGGTGGCCGCTGCCCCCCCAGCAATCCAACTACGCTGCCGATCGCAGGACAGGGTTCCGCGGGGGCCTCAAGCCCCTCGAGATCCTGCAGCCCGAGGGCGCAAGCTTCGAGGTGAGCGGTTACCAGGTGCGCTGGCAGAAATGGAATTTCGTGATCGGTTTCAACGGCCGCGAGGGCCTGACGCTCAACCACCTGCGCTACGAGGATCAGGGGCGGTTGCGCTCGATCCTGTACCGCGGGTCCCTGTCGGAGATGGTGGTGCCCTATGGCGACCCCGCCCCCCAGCAGGCGCGCAAGAACGCGTTCGACGCGGGCGAGTACGGCCTCGGCTACTGCGCCAACAGCCTGGAGCTTGGGTGCGACTGCCTGGGCCTGATCCGTTACTTCGACGGGGAGCTCTGCACGAGCCGGGGAGAGCCCCTGACCGTGAAGAACGCGGTCTGCATGCACGAGGAGGACTTCGGCATACTCTGGAAGCACACGGACCGACGCCTGAACGAGCCCGAGGTCCGCAGGTCCCGCAGGCTTGTCGTCTCGTCCATTGCGACGGTCGAGAACTACGAGTACGGCTTCTTCTGGTACCTCTACCAGGACGGCAACATCCAGTTTGAGATCAAGCTGACGGGCATCCTCTCACTCGGAGCCCTCAATCCCGGCGAGAAGTCCCCGTTCGGCACCGTCATCGCGCCGCAGCTCTACGCGCCCAACCACCAGCACTTCTTCAACATGAGGCTCGACCTGGACATCGACGGGGCGGCCAACTCGGCCTACCAGATCGACGTCGAGGGCGACGAGCCCGGCGCGTCGAACCCGTTCGAGAACGCCTTCCGCGCCAAGGCCCGCCTCCTGAAGACCGAGGGCGAGGCCAAGGCCAACCTGAACCTCGAGACCGCGCGGACGTGGAAATTCGTGAATCCGTCCGTCCTGAACGCCATGGGCGACCCCGTCGGCTACAAGTTCATGGCGGGTGACAACTGCTTCCCCTTCGCCTCCAAGAACGCCTGGTGGCGCAAGCGGGCCGGGTTCGTCGACCACCACGTGTGGGTGACCCCGTGCAGGGACGAGGAGCGCCACGCGGCGGGCAACTACCCGAACCAGAGCCAGGGCGGCGACGGCCTGCCGCTCTGGACCGCGGCAAACAGGCCGCTCGAGAACACCGACCTGGTCCTCTGGTACACCTTCGGGCACACCCACATCGCGCGCCCCGAGGACTATCCCGTCATGCCGGCGGCCTATATCGGCTTCCTCCTCAAGCCGAACGGCTTCTTCACCGAGAATCCGGGCAACGACGTTGCGCCCTCGATGAAGCACCACGGCTGAACGCCCCCGGGACTGGGCCCGGCGGCGCAGCACCCCGATGTCCTTGACCTTGGTGGGGGCTACCGGAAACCTAACCGACCGATCCACGAGTCCCCGCCCAGGTCGCGCGGATGACGATGGAATCCCCATGAGCCCACGTCCATCCACCGAAGGAGCCCAGCCGCGACGAGGCGTTTCCTTCAGGATCGCGGCCTCGTTCGCCGGGCTCTTCCTGGGGGCCGCCCTGTGCGAGGGCCTCCTGCGGGTGCTGGGCGTGTTTCCCTCGGCATGGCCCGCCCCTTACCGGCACCTTTACCCGGAATTCCAGGCTGCGCAGGACTACTCGAGCCATTACGGCCGGTACAAGCCGGGCTCCGAGATCCCCGTCTTCGTCGAGGGACGGGTGATCCTCGGACGAATCGACGAGCTGGGCTACCTCGGCACGCCCGGGCGCCAGCCGGTGGAAGGCGATCTGCTCGTCTTCGGGGACAGCTTCGCCTATGGGTTCGGGGTGCCGGCCGAGCGTGCCTTCGCCGCGCTCATGGACGGCTACAATGCGGGTTTCTGGGGGCAGTCCTTCCCGTTCCATGCGGGTGTCTTCAACCGGGTGGTTCCGGTGATCCGTCCCACGCGGGCCCTGTGGATCATCTATCCTCCCCACGTGATCACCTGCGGGCACGGATGGGTCACGCGCCGCAACGTCGACCCGGCAACCCACCCCGTGCTGGCCTTCCTACTCGCCTGCTACAACGAGACGCGCCTGTCCACCCTGGTGCTCAAGGCCACCGGATGGGGCGCCAACCGCAGCGACTACTATACGCTGGAGTGGAGCCTCTACGATCCCAAGGACACGCTGCCCGACAGCGGCTACGCGCGGTTCGAGAGCGCCGCCACCGAGATCGTCCAGTCGGCCCGCCGCCAGCACGTGCAGCTGATCCCGGTGCTGGTTCCCTCGAAGAACCGCATCGGCCTGGAACTCGAGCACCTGAGGCCGCCTCCCTACGTGGGCGGCCCCCTGGTACCCGGCCTCGCCGAGGAGCGGATGGCTTCTATCCTGGAGCGACACGGCGTCCCTCGGTCGCAGCAGGTCAACCTGATGGACCTCATGCGCGGCGCGCCCCAGGCGTGGCGCGGGTATTATTTCAAGGGCGACGCGCATTTCAGCGAGGCGGGGAACGCGGCGGTCGCCGCGTACCTCAAGGATCGCCTGGCACGCCTTCCCGCCCCGGGTTCGTGAGGGAGGAGCCCCGGGCCCCGGCTCCCTTCACCGGGCCGGGTGCCTCAGGGCATGGAACACCGCGCGGTCCCGACCGTGGTCGAACTCCAGCCAGACCGCGTCCCCATACTCCTGGAACCCGTGGACCTCCGGCCCATGGAAGATGCTGGCGTGGGACCCCGGAAGCGCCTC
>CAIXHE010000138.1 GCA_903919205.1 uncultured Opitutaceae bacterium
CGCCGCGGCGGCCGCGGCCGCCCCCGCGCCGCTGCCGGCGCCCTAGGTCGCGCCTACGCGGCCGCGCGCGACGCCTTGCGGGGCCTGCGCGCCCGCTCGCCCTCGGCTGGGGCGCCCGGCCCCGGGTCGGCAGGGCGTATGTGCAGGAACTGAACGTTCTCGGCGACCACCTTCATGCGTGAGCGCTTGGCGCCGCTCTGCTTGTCCTGCCAGCGGTCGACCTCCATGCGTCCCTCGACGAGTACGAGGGAGCCGAGCGTCAGAAACTGGGCGCAGGCCTCGCCCGTCGGCCCCCACGCCTCGATGTAGTTCACAAACACCGTGTGGGTGCGCTTCTCCCCGCTCGGATCGCGGGTGTCGCGGTTGATGGCGACGTGCAGGATGCAGAGGGCCTGCTTGTCCGCAGTGCGCGGGAACCGCAGTTCCGGGGGCCGGGTCAGGTTGCCGATGAAGGCATATCGGTTCAGGTAGGGCATGGCGGGAGTGGGGGTGTCGCGAAGGGTCGAGGCTCAGGGGCCCTGGGCGCCCGGCGCGGGCCGCCGCGCGGCCTCCAGCGCCCGGATTCGGGCCTCAGCAGCCTCCAGGAGGTCCCCCAGGCGCTTGCCCTGCGCCTCGAGAGCCGAGGCCTGGTCTGCCAGGTCGTGGCTGCGCTGCATAACGGAGGCCAGGGCATTGTCCATGCGCGCGGAGCTCTCGCGGTTGGCCGCGACCTCGGCCGCCAGCTCCTGGGGCAGGAGCGCGGGCTGGTACGAGGGGTCCGGGCGCGCGGCCTCGCCCGCAACGATCCGCAGCGAGCCGTGCCCCGGCCGCGCGGCCTCGGTGCCGGTCTCGCGCACCAGGGCGAGCTGCCCGTCGAGGAGGATCAGCCGGTACTCCGCGGGTATTTGCAGGGTGTCCGGAAGCCGAAGGGGTTCCCGGGAGGGGGCCGCGGACACGGCGAGGCGCGGATCGAAGCCGGTCGTGGGGACGCCCAGCGGTGCGACCGCCGGACCGAGCGGCGGCGCGGAAACGGTCGAGCAGCCGCACAGGGCGGCGCAGGCGAGGGCGATCCCCGCGTCGGCTGCTCTCACGGGAGTCCTCCCTTCTCCCGGGGGAGCCTGAGGCCCACCGCGGCCGCCCGGGGATCAATGGTCTGCTCCACGAACAGGTAGAAGTCCTTGCCGGCGGGCACGCGCACGTAGGCCCCCCGGCTCTGTATTTCCTGGCGGATCCGCTCCGCGTACTGGTTGAGGACCGCCACCGTCCCCGCGGCCGTCGAGGCGGTGGCCGCGTTGGCGAGGGTCGGGGCCAGCTGGGTCGCCCCCAGGGCCCCCGAGAGCCCCGGGGCGGGCTGCTGGCGCTCCGCGATCGCCGCGGCGCCCTCGGCCATGCCGCTGAGCGCAGCGGCCGCGAACAGCCGGATCTGCGCGCGGTCGAGCGTGGAGACGGCGTAACCGATCAGCCCGGGGGCGCCGTCGTCCACCCCCCAGGCCTCGGCGCCTGCGCGCTCGGAGACCAGTGTTTCCCGGCGGTCGAGGACGCGGGCCCTCAGGGCCATCTCCCTTCCGTTGTCGCCCCCTTCGCCCGAGGGCAGGACGAGGGTCCACTCGCCGGTGTCGACCAGGCGACCGACCCCGGAGGACTCGATGATGGGCTCCGGCCGCGCGTACCCGAAGGCCTCGGTGCCGGCCGGCACGATGACGCGGCCGTTCCAGTCGAGATCCTCGGTCACGAGGGCTGCGATCGGCTCCGAGCGCGCCGTCACGCTGTCCAGGGTCTCCACGAGCTCGCACTTCAGGAGCCGGCCGAAGGGTGCGAAGCCCTCGGCGGGCTCCCGGCCCGCCCGGGGGGTGCTGGCGGGGAGGGGGGGCGCTGCGGGGGACTGCGCGCCGGGGGCCTCGGCGGGCATCCTGAAGATCTCCGGAAGCGTCCTTTTCTCGTCGCGACGGCGGCTGGCCGGGCCCCCGCTCGGCTGGGGGGCGGCGACCGCTTCTGGAGCGTCGGAGGCGGCGACGTTCTGGACGGGCCGCGGACGCTCCACGGGCCGCCGGTAGGCGCCTGAGACAGGCACGGCCTCGTGCGCGGCCTCCGCCTCGCTCAGGCTCTCCGGCTGGAGTCGGGTGGGAAGCGCCACGGGCGCAGGCGTGTCGCCCACCGGGCGCGCGGGGGGCCGCCGAAGCGCGGCGGCTCCCGCGACGGCGAGCGCCACGGCGCCCAGGCAGAGGACCGCCCTGCGAGCCGTGAAGGCTGCGGCGCCGGGGCGGACGTCGTGCTCGGCGCTCATCGCGGTTCAAACTCCGGCATCGCCGCGCGGGTCACCGGGCGCGGGTCCTGGGCGTCCGAAACCCGGGCGCTGGGCTCGAGGTCGTTGCCGGGCAACAGGCGCCTGCCGTCCCCCTGCGGCCCGGGCGAGACCACCAGGAACGCGAGGGCCTGCGCCCCCGGGTCCAGCGCGTGCGAGAAGTCCACCGCCGACACGGGGTAGACGTGTTCGCCCGCCCGCACCACCCATCCCTGCGGGTCGAAGAGCAGCCTTCGCCGCGTCGCATTGGAGACCGAGACGCAGAGGCCGAGCGAGCCCGTCGTGGCGTCGCGAAGGGCGAAGCGCGTGCGCAGCGTGAAGTCGCCGAAGCTGCGGGGCGGGGCGTCAAAGCGCGCGAAGGAGAGGGAGGTTCGTGCGGACACAAGCCCGGCGGGGTCGCCGTGGAGGTCGAGGGCCGCGAGCCTGAGCTCGGTGAGCATCCCCCTCTGCGAGGCGGGGCTCGCGGACCGGTAGCGCTCGGGGGGCGGGCGGCGCGCGAGCGTGAGGGCCTCCGGCGCTGCGGCTGCCGGGGGCGCCTCAAGCACGGCCTTGCGCCAGGCGAGGCCGGGCGGGGCGGCCACGAACTCGAGGGCCACGCTGCGCTCGGCCTGCCCGGGCGGCGCCAGCACGACATGGAGCACCCGGTGTGCGTCCGCGGCGACCGGGGTCACGAAGAGGTGGAACGCACCCCGGTTCGCCTCGACGACGAAGTCCCCCGCGAAGCGCTCGGGATCCGGCGTGAAGCCCCGGCCGGCCCAGTCGGCGAGCGGCCAGGGAAGATCGACCTCGAGCGTGTCCCTGGGGTCGGTCGGCATCGAGATCGGCTGCGACTCCTCCGACGGTCCGGGCAGCGGGAGGTGGACCACGCTGGCGGGTGCCGCGGCCGTGGCGCGGGCCCCGGCGGCGGCCAATAGCAGGAGGATGGTGAGCGGGCGCCTCATGGGGCGGGTTCCTCCCAGTGCACCGTCGCCCGGTGGCGCGAGACGACGAACGGGTAGCGGCCCTGCTGGAGGGCGTCCGCCTGCGGGGCGAGCTCCACGATCAGGTGGAACTCGCCCGGGGGCGGCTGGTAGGGCAGGCCCTCGATGGCGCCCGAGCGCACGATGAATCCCCGCACGCGGTAGCGGGGCAGGGGGCCCTCGTCGAGCACGTCGATCCCCTCCACCTCGGGGTGGTCGTAGAGGTTGCGCCGGCGGCGCTCGGGCAGCTCGGAGCGCACCTGCTCCTCGAGCGCCTTCCAGCTGTCGCCGGCAAAGATCCTGCGGGCCACCTCGGGGTACGAGAGGCCGGAGGGGTTCCTCGTGAAGCAGGCCTGGGCGGCCTGCAGGAGGATCTCGCGGAAGAGGGCGCTGCGGGCGTCGGCCGGGCCGACGGGACCGAAGTGGATCGTCCCCGCGCCGTCCACCGAGTACACCCAGATGCCGTTGCGCAGGTTCGCGGTGCCCCGCTCAAGCAGGTACAGGGCCAGGGCCGGCGACGCCACTGCGACCACCATGCACAGCACCTTAACCTGGTGCTCGGCCACCCAGCGGGCGCTGGGGTAGAAGGGCGAAGCGACGGCGGCCCCTCGCACGGAGGGGCGGGGCTCAACCCGCGGCTCTTCTGAGTCTCGATCGCTCATCCGGCGCGCAGGCGAGCACGCGCACCGATTTTAGACAAGTCAAAGTTTACGTTTTAATTTTCGTCCAACCCTCGCAGCCTGGGCCGGCGCCCGGCCCTTGCCGGTCTCGAGCCAGCTCTCCGCACGCTCCAGCTGCGCGGCATCCTTGCCCGTCAGCTCGAGCAGGCGCAGGCCCGAGCCGTCGCCGGCGAGCGCGTTCACGTAGTAGCGGGTCGAGCCGGGGCGCTCGCCCGGCAGCGGGGGAGGGGGCATCTTGCGAAGGGTGCCCGCGTACGCGAGGCCGAGTGACCGCGCGCGCTCCCGGGCAAGCCGGGAGAGGAGGGCATCAAAGGCGGACTGGCGTTGGGAGGGGGTCATTTTCGGGAAAGCCAGAAGAGAAAGCGGTTGCTAAACGTGTCTAATCAGGCTATCTAAGTTTTCACTCGTTTTCAACCAGCTTATAGATTCATTGATCCCATTAAAACGTCATGAGTGACAAGACCAAAGTTTCCGAGTCTCAGGCGAGGGGTGTGTCCGCAACGGTGGCGGCGGCGCGCGCGATGGCCGAGCCCGACGTGGTGGATTTCCTCCCGCTGCCCGTCTACCCGCTGCTCGGCGTCCAGGTGCACTGCGTGCGCTGGCAGAAGATCGTGCAGGGAATGCGGCGCAAGGGCGTCGTCGTGCGCGTGCACAGGGAGAGCGACCGGGGCGGCCTGTTCAAGGCGGCCTCGCGGCTCGACGTGAAGCTGACGAGCCGGCGCTGCTCCGGGGCGCCGGGCGAGGGGCCGAGCTGGCTCGTGCGCATCCGGGGCACCGGCGCCAAGGGCGCGGGGAGCCTCGACGCGGCGGACCCGACGGCCTCCGACCGCGGCCGCTACCGGGCGCTCGGGCTCGTGGTGCTGCAGAGGGGCTCGATCTCCCTCAAGGGAGAGTCCATGGCCGTGGCGCTACACCGCTCGCTGCGCGAGTTCATCCGCGACAACGGCCTCGCCGGCCGCCGGCAGCGAAACGCCGTGGTGGTGACGCCCGTGGACGCAGGCGAGTTCACCGTGTCGGTCGACCCGGGGATCCGGGCGGCGTTCGCGGAGCGCGAGGGAAAGAAGTCTCCTGCCGCTTGACGCCGGCCGCCGCGGCGTGCGACAAGCGGGCGTGGACGAGCCAACCAGGGATCGCATGGGGGTGCTTCGCGGGCTGCGCGCCCGCCTTCAGTCGGAGGTCCTGGGCCAGGAGGAGGCGCTCTCGGCGCTCTGCGACGCCCTGCTAGCGGGCGAGATGGGGCACGCCTCCCCGGGAAGGCCGCGCAGCCTTCTCCTGCTCCTCGGGCCCACCGGCACGGGCAAGACGCGGTCGATCCTGGCTGCGAGCGAGCACCTGTTCGGGACCGGCTCGGTGGCCCGGATCAACGCCGCGGAGTTTTCCTCGGACGAGCGCGTGCCGCTGCTCCTGGGAACGCCGGGCGCCGCGGGCCTGCTCGGGGAGCGCGTGGCCCGCATGCGCCGCTCGGGCGGGCGCATCCTGCTCCTCGACGAGATTGAGAAGGCGAGCCCGAGGGTCGCAGACCTGCTCCTGGGCATCGAGGAGGCCGAGGTGATGATGCAGGACGGCAGCGCGCTCGACCTGTCGGGGCTGCATGTCGTCGCCACGTCCAATCTTGGCGGGGCGGGGGTGGCCGGCCTCGAGGGGGTTTCCCGCGCTTCGGTGCGCCGCTACGTCGAGCAGGAGGCGGCGGCCCACTTCCGCCCCGAGGTCTTCGCCCGCTTCACGTCGGTGATCGTCTTCGCCCACCTCTCCCGCGACGCCCAGGTGCGCGTCTGCCACCGGATGCTGGGAAGGGAGCTCGCCCTGCAGTCGGCGGCGCTCTCCTCGGCGTTCGGGCATCCCCACCGGCTCCGGGCCGACCCCGACGTACCCGGGCTCCTCGTGAGCGAGGGCTGGCACCGCAGCCTCGGGGCGAGGCCGATGCGAAACGTGGTCGAGCGGCGCGTGCGTTCGGCCCTGGTGCGGGCGAGGCTCGACGGGGCGCTCGGGCCCGGCGTCGGCGAGTCCGTCCTGGTCGCCGCGGCGGGCGGCGGGCTGCGGGCGGCCGTGGCCCGGGCCCCCGTCGTTCTTCGCGGGGGGCCCGGCGAGGTCGCCGCCTAGCTGCGGTCGGGATAGGGGGGCGGCGTGGGCATCGTGACGCCCTGGGCCTTGAGCTCGAGGAGCACCTCCTCGATCGCGCGGTCCAGCTGCTGGTCGGTGCCCGCGAATTCCTTCGACGGGTCGTTGTCGACGACGATGTCCGGGTCGACCCCGTGGCCCTCGATCGGCCAGGTCTTGCCGTCCCTCGAGTAGGGCGCGAACTCGGGCTTGTTGAGGAAGCCGCCGTCGACGAAGGGCAGCGTGCCGCGGATGCCCACGACCCCGCCCCAGCTGCGCTTGCCGATCAGCTTGCCCATGCCGTCGGACTTGAAGCGGTAGGGGAAGATGTCGCCGTCCGAGGCCGAGAACTCGTCCATGAGCAGCACCTTCGGCCCCAGCTGGATGTCGGTGGGGTTGGGGACCGGGGTCTCGTTGCGCCCCTTCTCCCACATCACGAGCTCGCGCCGGAGCCGCTCGACCACCATGGGCGACACGAAGCCACCCCCGTTGCCGCGGTCGTCGATGATGAGCGCCTTCTTGCGCAGCTGGGGGTAGAAGTGCTTCGCGAACTCGTCGAGGCCTGCGAACCCCATGTCAGGGATGTGGATGTAGCCGACCTGGCCCCCCGTCTTCTCGCTGACGTAGTCGGTGTTGTGGCGCACCCATGAGCGGTAATAGAGGGTGGACTCATCGGCGATGGGCACCACGGTCACCGTGCGCGCGCCCTCGTCCTGGGGCTTCGAGTTGACCCGCAGGGTGACCTGCGAGCCCGCCTTGCCGACGAGCGCGGAGTACAGGTTGCCGAGCGCCGGCGTGGGCTGTCCGTCGACCGCGAGGATGAAGTCGCCCTCGTGGACGTTGACGCCGATCTCGGTCAGGGGCGAGCGGCCCTCCTCCTCCCAGTTGTCGCCGCGCAGGATGCGGTCGATGCGGTAGGCGCGGCTCGCCGGGTCGCGCGAGAGCTCGGCCCCCAGAAGGCCGGTCGGCACCCGGGGCGCCTTGGGCGCGTCGCCGCCGCCCGTGTAGGTGTGGCCGCTGTGCAGCTCGCCTATCAGCTCGCCGATCAGGTAGGTGAGGTCGTAGCGGGTCTGCGCGTAGGGCACGAGCGCCGCGTACTTTGCGCGCATCGCGGGCCAGTCGACCCCGTTCATCGTCGGCGAGAAGAAGAAGTCGCGCATCTGGCGCCAGCTCTCGTCGTAGATCTGGGCCCATTCCGCGTGCCGGTCCAGGGTGATCTGCAGGCCCGAGAAGGAGAGCTTGTCCTTCACCTCGAGCTTGCCGCTCGGCAGGTCCACGATCGCGTAGTCCTTGCCCAGGGCGAGGAGCAGCTTCTTGCCGTCGGAGGTGACGTCGTAGCCGGCGATCTTGCCGATCTCCGTCTCCTTCTGGGCCTTGAGGTCGTAGACCAGGAGCGTGTTCAGCGCCGGACTGCCGCCGTCCTCCCCGTCGCCGTCGTCCTCGGCCGCGCGCTCGTAGTAGACCTTGTCGCCCACCGCGTGAATCGAGTCGTAGTTGGCCGGCTCGATCGGCAGCCCGATCACCCGGTCCCTCAGCCCGTCCAGGTCGACCTTGACCACCACCGCCTTGGGGGCGTCCTTCTTGGCGTCCTTGGCGTCCGCGCCCTTCGCCTCGGCCTTCGGCTCGGCTGCGATCTCCACCTCGTCGCTCTTCGGCTTGAACGGGGACTCCGTGTCCTTGGAGAGGGCGACCAGGTAGACGCGCTCCAGGTTCCGGTAGACGTGCTCAAGCTCGATGTCGCTCATCGTGGGCTTGAAGTCGCGCCCCGAGGCGAAGAGCAGGAACTTGCCGTCGTCGCTGAAGGAGGGGGCGCTGGCCTCGTACCAGCCGTCGGTGACCTCGACCTTCTTTGAGGACGCGAGCGAGTAGAGCCACACCTTCTGCAGCGAGGCGTCCTCGCGGCGGGCCCACGTGATCCAGAGGCTGTCGGGCGACCACGCGTACTGGTTGATCTCGGCCGCCGTGGCCGTGTCCACGAGCGTCACGGCCTTCGTGTCGAGCGTCACGTAGCTCAGGCGCTGCAGGCGGTCGGCCCAGAGCAGCTTCTTGCTGTCGGGCGACCATTGCGGGTGGAAGTAGTAGGTGTCGGCCCCGTGGGTCAGCTGGAGGGGCTCGCCGGAGCCGTCCTGCGGCCTCACGTAGAGCTCGTTCTCGCCGGTGGCGTCGGAGATGTAGGATACCAGCTTGCCGTCGGGCGACCACTCGGCGTCTCGCTCGTGGACCCCGGGCCGGGTGCTGAAGTGGCGGGTGGGGCCGTCCTTGGCGGGCACGCTGAAGGTGTTGCCGCGGGCGTTCACGACTGCGCGCTTGCCATCGGGCGAGGCCGACACGCTCTCCACGAAGCGGGCCACGCTGGAGAGGCCGCCTCGCGAAGTGACAAAATCGTCCTTCACGACGATCGGGACGCGCTTGGCGACCCCCGCCTTGATGTCGTAGGACCAGACGTAGCCCGCCTGTTCGAAGACGATCACGCCTCCGCCGAGCGAGGGGAACTTGATGTCGAAGTCCGTGAAATGGGTGTGCTGGACGGTGGCCTTGGTCGCCAGGTCGTAGCTGTAGAGGTTGAGCCTCTTGTCGCGGTCGGAGAGGAAATAGATGCGGTTGTCGGGCGCCCACATCGGGATGATGTCCTGGGCCGGGTTGTTCGTGATGTTCTCGAGCGCCCCTGTCTTCAGGTCCAGGATCCAGATGTCATCGGCCATCCCGCCGCGGTAGTCCTTCCACGTCCTGAACTCCCGGAAGATGCGGTTGTAGGCCACTTTGGTGTCGTCGGGTGAGAACGAGGCGAAGCCCCCGCGGGGCACGGGCAGCTGCCGCGGCAGGTCGCCGTCAACCCCCACCGAGTAGAGCTGGCCGTTGAAGCTGTTGAACGAGCGCATCCGCGAGCGGAACAGCACCTCCGGGGTGTGGTTCTTCCAGGCCATCACGATGTTGTTGGGCCCCATCCGGTCGCCCAGATCGTCGCGCGAGAGGGTCGCCGTGTAGGTCAGGCGCTTGGGCGTCCCGCCCTCGGCCGGCATCAGGTAGACCTCGGTGTTGCCGTCGTACTGGGCCGTGAAGGCGAGCTCTCGGCCGTCCGGCGAGAACCGCGGGAAGATGGCGTAGCCCGGGGCGTTCGTCAGCCGGCGGGCCTCGCCTCCCGATAGCGGCGCCGAATAGAGCTGGTCCGCGTAGGAGAACACCACCCGCTTGCCGTCCGTCGACGGGAAGCGAAGGAGGCGGGTCTCGTCCGCCGCGGGCGGGGTCTGGGCGAACGCGGCCGAGGCCAGCAGGGCCAGGGCCGCGAGGAGGGTGATGCGGTGGGTCATGTGGGGGGGTCGAAGGAGGTGAACCCTAGCCCACAATCCCCGCGGAGCCAACGGGAATCCTTCAGCCCCGGCAGGGGACGCCCCCGGGCTAGGCGGTCTCC
>CAIXHE010000139.1 GCA_903919205.1 uncultured Opitutaceae bacterium
ACGCCCACGATGTCGGCGGTCACGAAGCCGAAGGTGTGGATCAGCCCGAGCGAGGACAGGAGCGCGCCGACCATGAACCACACGGCCGCGCGGCGGAACTGCTGCTCGATGATCGCGACCGTCGCCGCGGCGAAGATGAGGCACGAGAAGAAGTAGCCCTGGTCGAGCGCGAACATGCCCTCGGCGTAGAAATTGCGGGTCGCGACGATCTGCGTGATCAGCTCGGGGCGGTAGGGGTTCGCGGTCGTGCCGACCCCGACGCCGCCGAGCACGTTCTTGGCGACGAGCGCGCAGTAGCCCGCGATCGCCGGGAAGAGGCCCATGATGACGGCCGGGATGTGGCGCTTTGGGACGGCGCCGAACGCCTGGGTTCCCATCGTGATCCCGATCCAGATCAGGATCGCCATCCCCGCCTCAATCGGGACAACGCGGGCGACCAGGCTCAGGGTGCCGCTGAGGCAGATCAGGGTCACGAAGATCGCGTTCAACGTGGAGTAGCCCGCGCGAGCGCCGATCATCTTCCAGCCGGGATGGCCGATGTAGAGCGTGGTCGGATAGGGGGAGCCGAACGCGGCCGCGAGGAGGGTCGTGATCCCATTGACGGCGAGCGAGGACTTGACCGGGTAGGCATCACCCGCGGCCTCGGCCGAGGCGATGCACTGCATGGAGCCTACGACGTTCACGAGCCCCATGGGCACGATGATGCTGAAGAACGGGATCAGGTACTTGAGGCTCGCCCACACGGTCACGAGGACCGGCACCGGCAGGTGCACGCCCATGTTGGAGTAATCCTCGGGATACGCGGGCACCGGCGAAGGCAGCCCCACCCAGTGGAGGCCCCACGAGGCCAGGGTCCCGAGCGTCACGAGGACCAGGCCGCCGGGGATCCCGAACCTGAACTTGACCCCGCCGAAGTAGATAAGGAGTGCGATCGCGAGCGAGCTCATGCCGATCAGGGGATAGGTCCACGCCCTGAAGAGAAAATCCATCGCGATAAAGAAGATGCCGATCCCCGCCTGCGCGGCCAGCATGGCGGCGAGCGGGGTCACGCGCTTCAGGGCCGCGCAGAGGAAGGCCCCGAAGAATTCGATCAGTCCCGAGCCGATGCAGGCCCCGATTCCGGCGACCCACGCAATGGTGTCGGCCTCCGCCTTGGGCCAGCCCCGGGCGAGGGCGGCCTGCTGGGCCGGGTACATGACGAGCAGCGAGTACACGACCACCGTGATCAGGTTGATCCCGAACGGGAGCGCGCAGACGTTGTCGCGGCCCTCCCTGCGCGCGAGGCGGCGGGCCTGGCCCGCGTAGAAGAGGTTGCCGATCAGGACGCCGACCGCCATCCCGGGGAGGATGCGCCCGTAGAAGAGCGAGTGGGAAAAGCCGAGAAGGCCCAGGCAGAAGCCCGTCATCAGCAGGAGATTGATGAGACTGTCGAGCGCCAGGGCGAAGAACCCGTCGATGTCTCCTTTGACGAAGGCCTTCATGCGAAGCCGTTCGCATAGCACCCCCTGTGCCGATCATAGGGGGATTTTCGGGGGGCCCCGCCCGGCGGCGCAGCCCCGGGAGAAGCGAGCGAGCCTTTGGGGCTTGGCATGTCCCGCGCCTGCTCAACTGTCTCGAGCATGAGCTATCGGACAAAGGCGGAGTATTTCATCCAGGGCATCACCAGGGGCTTCGTGGAGGCCTCGGAGGTCATCGCATGGAGCGACGAGGTGATTGGGTCGGCGCCGAAGACCGAGGACTGGATGGTCGAGATCTCCACGTGCGGCCCGGACGAC
>CAIXHE010000140.1 GCA_903919205.1 uncultured Opitutaceae bacterium
CATGAAGATTCCCTTCTACCTACCGACGCGGGTCCGGGCGCCGCGGGCCCTTGCCCGGCTTTTGTTCATCCTTGCGGCGGCCGCTTTCGTGCTGGCGGGGCGCGCCATGGCCACCGAGCGCTGGGCCACCCTGGAGGCGATACACCAGATTGAGAACCCCAGGAACACCGAGGAACCCGGGCGCTACGGGGAGCTGGGTCCGTACCAGTTCCGCGAGCGCACCTGGCGCATGCACACCCTGGCGCCGTTCAGCGGGGCGGTGGACCGCAGGCTCTCGGACGCGGTGGCCGTGAAGCACTACGACTGGCTGTGCTCTCAGTTGGCGCTCCGCGGCGTGCCGGTGTCCCCCTACAGCATCGCCCTCGCGTGGAACGCGGGCGTGCGCGCGGTGGTGAACCCGAACCCGCCGGCGTCCGCGGTCGACTACGCCTCGAGGGCCGCGAACATTGCGGCCGAGCTGCTGCACGGGGAGCTGGCCGACGCCCGCTGAGCGCGCCCCTACTCGAGGAAGCGCGACTGCTCGGGCGCCCGGGGGGCGGCGCGCTCCGTCTGATCCCTCGGGGTCGGGTTGAGGTGTCGGGGCGGCAGCGCCGTGCGGCGGGCGACGGCGGCGTCGCCCTCGCGCACGATCCGATCGCAGATCTGGTGCACCTGCAGCCTGAGCCACTGCGTGGTGCTGCTGTTCGTGGAATAGTCTGCGGGCCCGTAATGGTCGATGCGGCCCACCTGGCGCAGCTGGTCGTTCTGCTCGTACTCGCCGGGCTTCGCGGGATTGTAGACCGCGTAGGCCTTGCCGCCGTTGCCCTTGACCACGGAGAAGCTCGGCACGTCGCTCGGGCCGTCCGCGATGTAGAGCATGTTCTGGAACGGGATCCTGCGGTCCTCGTCGGCGACCTTCGAGTTCACGTTGATCGCCGAGTTCTTGTTGCTGCCCTTGTTGATCTCGAAGATGGCGCGCGTCTTGGTCGTATTGTCGATCACGGTCCCGATCTGCGCGATCTCGGCGTCCGCCGAGATCTCGAGCTCCTTCTGCTGCAGGAAGCCGGGCTGAAGCGGGTTCTCTATGAATTCGCAGCCCCAGATGCCGTCGACCAGCGGCGCCGCCGCGCTGCCCTGGATCATCTTGGCGAGGCCCGTGCTGACGATGTAGTGCTCGAGCCGGATCTCGTGGCTGCGGTACTCGGGCTTCGCGGCGACCCACGCGCGCGAGGCCGCGAAGAACTCGGGCATCCCCGGATAGAAGGCGATCTCGGAGCCGCACTCCTGGAGGACCCGGTTGTTGAGACCCTTCATCCGGCCCGAGAGGGCGTAGGTGAGCAGGTGGTTCAGGTAGCCGATCTCGCCCGAAAGCGTGTAGCCGCGCCGGTGGTAGTTCTCGACCAGCGCGTTCGTCTCCGCCCAGAAGGTGGCCTCGTCGACCCCGTACCTCCGGAACAGGGGCGTCTGCATGTACTCGGGGATTAAGGTCTTGTCGAAATCCCAGATGCAGGCGATAATGTTCTGCGTGAAGAGCGTCGCGGCCATGCGTGCGTGAGGCGGCAAGCTAAGCCCCGGGCGGCTAGGCGCGCAATTCGCAAATAGGCACTCAAATGGAAGCCCTCCCAGACATTTCGCCGTTTCAGCGGCGCCTCGAGGAACTCGATGCGCAGATGGCGGAGCCTTCGTTCTACTCGAACCCGCGCCGCGCCGCCGACGTGACCCGCGAGCAGCAGAAGCTGCGCAGGCTGGTGGACGACTACCGAGCCCACCAGCAGGTGGAGCGGGAGCTCCTCGACGCCTCGGCGCTCGCCAGGGACTCCGCCGGCGACGCCGAAATGCGCGAGCTGGCGGCGAGCGAGTTGCCGGAGCTCGAGCGCCGCGCCGGGCAGCTTCGGGAGACCGTGCTTCTCGCCATGATCCCCCCGGAGGCTTCGGACTCCCGCAACACCGTGATGGAGATCCGGGCGGGCACCGGGGGCGACGAGGCCGCCCTCTTTGCCGCCGAGTTGTTCCGCTGCTACCAGCGCTACGCGGACACCCAGGGCTGGAAGGTCCAGCCGATGAGCAGCAGCTACACGGAGAGGGGCGGCCTGCGCGAGGTGTCGTTCCTCGTGTCGGGCGCCGACGTGTACAAGCAGCTCAAGTGGGAGAGCGGCGTCCACCGGGTGCAGCGCGTGCCCGTGACCGAGGCGAGCGGGCGCATCCACACGTCCACGATCACGGTCGCGGTGCTTCCCGAGGCGGAGGAGGTCGACATACAGATCAACCCGCAGGACCTGGAGATCACGGTGTGCAGGGCCAGCGGTCCCGGCGGCCAGGGCGTCAACACCACCGATTCCGCGGTCCAGATCCTGCACAAGCCGTCGGGGCTCATCGTCCAGTGCGCCGACGAGCGATCCCAGATCAAGAACAAGGCGAGCGCCATGACCGTGCTGCGCTCCAGGCTCCTCAAGATGAGGGAGGACGAGGAGAAGGCGAGGTACGCGGCCGAGCGCAAGAGCCAGATCGGCTCGGGCGACCGCAGCGAACGCATCCGCACCTACAACTTCCCGCAGAACCGCGTCACCGACCACCGAATTGGCCTCACCCTGCACGGACTCCCGCAGATCATGGAGGGCGCCATCGGCCCGCTGATCGAGGGCCTGCAGAACGCGCACTACGCGGAGCGGCTGGCCGCGCTCGAGGGGCGATCCTACGAGCTCGTGAAGCCCTCGGGCGAGCTGGGCTGATCGGCCCGGTTGGCCCGACCCGCGGATCCCGCTGCCCCCTCGTGCCGACGCTGAACGTCCTGGAGGTCATCAAGAAGACCTCGGATTTTTTTGCCTCCAAGGGCATCGAGTCTCCCCGGCTCAACGCCGAGCTCCTGGTCGGCCAGGCCCTCGGGCTGCCCAGGATGCGCCTCTACCTCGAGTTTGAGCGGCCGGTCTCCGAGCCCGAGCTGGGCGCCATCCGCGAGCTCGTCCGGCGGCGCGGCCGGCGCGAGCCGCTCCAGTACATACTCGGCTTCACGGAGTTCCACGGCCTGCGCCTGAAGGTCGACCCCCGCGCCCTGATCCCGCGGCCCGAGACCGAGCTCCTGGTGGAGACGGTGGTGGCGCGCTGGCCCGATCCGCCCGCCCGCGTGCTCGACCTCGGCACCGGCAGCGGCGCCATCGCGCTCGCGCTCGCCCGGGCGTTCCCGCTCGCCTCCGTGACGGCCGTGGACGTGAGCGCACGGGCGCTGGAGCTCGCCGCCGAGAACGCCGAGGCCTGCGGGCTCGCCGCGCGCGTTCGCCTGCTCGCCTCGGACTGGTTCGAGGGGGTGCCCGCCGGCGAGACCTACGACCTGATTGTCTCCAACCCGCCCTACCTCTCCGGCGAGGAGGCCTCGGCGGCGGATCCGGAGGTTCGCGACCACGAGCCCCCGGGCGCCCTCTGCGCGGCGGCGGGGGGCCTGGGGGACCTGGCCCGCATCGTCCAGGGCTCCGCCGACCGCCTCGGGCCTGGAGGGATGCTCGCCCTCGAGACCGGAATCAGCCACCACGCGGAGCTGGAGCCGATGCTCGCCAAGGCGGGCTACTCGCGCACGGAGTCGCTGCGCGACCTGACGGGGCGCGACCGCTTCGTCCTGGCCTGGAGGTGATGCTGCACAAGGGCCTCGCTAGCCCTTGGCGGCGACGGTGAGCGGGGCGTGGTCGCTCGCCCAGTACTCGTGGTCGTGGCCGAGATCGATCGCGTCGTCGACCACGCGCAGGGCCTCGCGCAGCGGAACGTCCACCTTGCCGTAGGCATCGGTGTCGCTGCTGTCGTCAAGGTCGTCCTCATCCTCGTCGGAGCCGTCCTTGGGCTTGTCCGGCTTCACGGCCGGGATCTTCGGGGGTAGGGGAGGGCCGAGCCGGAACTCCTTGTACGGGAAGTCGTTCTTCGCAAGCTGCTCGCGCTCGGCCTTGATCGACTTGCGGAAGGCGTCGTCCTGGACCTTTTCCTTGCGCCGCTCCTCCAGGTTCAGGGAGACCAGCTTCTCGGCCTGGCGCTGCTTGAACCAGTCCACGTACTTCCTCACGTAGGCGAACTCCTCGAGCCTGGCCTGGCGGGCGTCGCTCTCCTGCCGCAGCTTCGCGATCACGCGAGGGTCAGTGGGCCCTCCCTGGAAGCTGCTCGTCTTGATCTTGTCCCAGACGAGCGCATGCGGCAGGTCCGACTCCCCGATGGGAAGGAACTCGTCGACCGAAGGCAGCACGATGTCCGAGATGACACCCTTCAGCTGGGTCGAGGAACCGTCGGGCAGGTAGAACTTCTGGATCGTGATCTTGGCCGCGCCGGTCTTCACCGGCGAGCGGGCGAGCTCGCGGGAGATGCCCTTCATCTCAAGCACCGTCTGGACGGTTCCCTTTCCGTGAGTCGAGGTGTCGCCGATCACGACCGCTCGGCCGTAGTCCTGGAGGGCGCCGGCCACGATCTCCGAGGCCGAGGCGCTGAAGCGGTCAACCAGGACGGCCATGGGGCCGTCGTAGGTGAGGTGCTCCGCCTTGTCGCTGTCGATCTGGACCTCGCCGGAGTAGTTCTTCACCTGGACGACCGGTCCCTTGTGGATGAAGAGGCCCGCCAGCTCGATCGCCTCGCTCAGGTAGCCGCCGCCGTTGTGGCGCAGGTCGAGGACGAGGCCCTGGATTCCGGCCTGCTTGAGCTGGACGATCAGCTTGGCGACGTCCTCGCTCGCGCTCGTGCGGTCGGCGTCGGTGTCACCCTCCTCGGCGGGCCCGTAGAAGGCCGGCAGGGTCACGACCCCCAGGGGCACCGTCCTCCCGTCGGCGGTGGGCACCTGGAAGACGGCCGCGCGCGCCCTCGCGGAGTCCAATTTCACGATGTCTCGCGTGATGATGATCTCCTTTCGCACCGAAGCGTCCGTCGCGTTGGCGGGCTGCACGATCAGGCGAACGCGCGTCCCTTTCTCGCCGCGGATCTGGTCGACGATCTTGCGCAGCTTCATGCCGATGATCTCGACCGGCTCCGCGGAGTCCTGGGCCACGGCGATGATCTTGTCGTTGGGCTTGAGCTGGCGGTTGAGGTCGGCGGGACCGCCCGGCACGATCTCCTTCACCGTGCACACGTCGTCCTCGAGCCCGAGCATCGCGCCGATTCCCACCAGCTGGAGCTTCATCTGGATGCCAAAGTCCTCGTAGGTGTCCGCCGAGAAATAGGTCGAGTGGGGGTCGTAGAGGCCGGCGATGGTGGTGAGGAATGTCTCCGCCAGCTCGCTTCCCTCGGTTTCGCCCACGTTCTTGAGCATGCGCTCGTAGCGCTTGCGCACGATCTCCTTGGCCTCGGGCAGGCTCTTCTTGTTGAGCAGTTCCTGGAGCACCTCGAACTTGAGGCGCTTGTGCCAGAGGTCATCGGCCTCGGCCGGGCTCGCCGGCCAAGGGGACTTGGAGCGGTCCACCCGGTAGCTGTCCTCGAGCGTGAAGTTGAACGGCTTCTTCAATTCGCCGAAGATCCAGGCGATGCGGGCGGTGACCCGGTCGTCGTAGACGTAGTACATCTGGTAGGCGGAATCGATGTTTCCCAGGTAGTCCACGTTGTAGTAGACATTCTTGCCGAAGCGGTTGTAGAAGTCGGACCGATCCGTATCGAGGTAGAACAGGTGCTGGCCGTCCAGGGCCGTCATGTAGTCGCCGATCACGCCCGCGTAATCCGCGTCCTTCACGGCGTCCCGGTTGTAGTGCAGGTTTTCCAGCACGGACACCAGGGCCTGGGCCTCGGTCGACAGGGTGGGCGGCGTCGTGAACTTGCGGTCGGAAGCCTGCGCTCCGCAGACCGACAGCAGTGCGAGGAGGGCGGGGGCGATCCACCTGCGTGGGGAAACGGTGCGGAAGGTCATTCTAGGTTGCCTGAGGCTCTGTCCTCGGACTCGAGGGAGGGTTTCATTGTTTCACCGAAGGCGCACTTATTCAAGGGACCGCTGTGGTTTCACGGGTCTTTGGTGAGACACTCTCGGCAGCTCAGCGCTTGCCGATAAGGTCTCGGGCCTCGTCCAGGATCCGCTTCTCGTCCGCCGAGAGCGATCCGAAGCCGTCGCTGTTGATCTTGTCGAGAATCCGGTCGACCTCGGCCCGAAGGTTGCCCCGGCCGCTCATGTTGACGCTGTACGCCGCCGGCTGCTGCACCGCCTTGGCGGACGCCTTGCGCTTCATCCAGCGGGGAAGCTCCACGTCGGCCCTCGCCGACCCGAAGCTCCAGTCCGAGTCGTGCACGTACCGGTAGTAGACCCAGCCGGCCAGCATGCCCCCCAGGTGCGCCGAGTGCGCGGCCCCGAGCGGCGACGGGTTGTTCAGCAGCTCGTAGAACACGAGTCCGAACAGGTCGATCCCGAGCATCGCGTAGGCGACGTACTTGGGCTTCACGTTGACCGGGAGCACAAAGAAGAGCAGCAGCGTCATCTCGCGGTTCGGGTAGAAGCACGCGTAGAGGATGACCAGGGCGGAGACGGCCGCCGAGGCCCCGACCAGGACGACCGGCTGGCGCCAGTGGACCGCGGCCCAGCAGGCTGCGCCGACCACGAGGGCGGCCCCGTAGAACGTGAGGAACCTGCGGGAGCCGAGCATCGGCAACAGTTCCCGGCCGATGAAGTAGATCACCAAGACATAGCCCACCACCTGCAGCAGGTTGTCGGTGCTGTGGACAAATCCGTACGTGAGGAGCGTCCAGACGTGGCCCTCGCGCAGGCCCTCCCAGGAGAAGCCGAACGCGCCGTCCATGTTGAGGGAGAGGAAGGAAACCCGGCCGATCATCTGGATGATGAAGACCGCGATCATCGCCGAGATAATCCATGTGAGCACACTGGTACCGCGTCTCTCGTACGCGTCGCGCATGTAGGGGCGGTCCTGCAGCATTCCCCCACCGTATCCCGGACGTTACCAAATACAAGCCGCCTTCACGCAGGGGGCCCAATTCCGGGCGGCAGGACCGGGGTCACTCAAACAGTTCAGGTCCGGAATGGCTCTTGACGGGGCTCTTCGAGTCGTGGGACAGTCCGCGCCGTACGGGGTGGGATCCGAAGCCTTCGCCATGAACTTACTGCTGTGGATCTTGCAGGTAATCACCGGACTGATCTTCGGAGCGTCGGGCGTGATGAAGACCTTCATGTTCGATCAGGTGAGCCGCGACGTCCCCTCCTTCGGCGCATTGCCGCGCCGAGCATGGGCGGCTCTCGGCTGCGTGGAGCTCGCGGGCACGGCTGGCCTCATCGTCCCGGCCGCATTGAACTGGCATCCGCAGCTGACGGTCCTGGCCGCGTCGGTCTTGGCCGCCGAGAGTGTCGTGTTCGTCTGGGTTCACGTGAAGTACCGCGAGGCCGCCCCCATAATCATGAGCGGCGTGCTGGGTCTTCTCATGGCGTTCATCGCCTTCGGCAGGCTGGTCCTCAGGCCGTTTCCCTGAACCGCTTGCGGCCGACCCGAGCCCGGCCCCTGAAGGGGCCCGGCTCGTGCCCGGCGAGCGCGCCCCATCGGCTCCCTCCCCAGGGTGGGCCCATGCTCGGTCCGGCCGCCCCGGGGGCGGGTTTCCAGATACCCCCTTGACAGACGCGCCCAGTCCTTGTCCCTTCTACGCACCTATGGCCAACAAAGCAGACAAGTGGGCGCAGAACGCTTCGGGCAAGTTCTACGTCGATCAGCAGTGCATCGACTGCGACCTTTGCCGAGAGACCGCGCCGAACTTCTTCACACGCAACGATGAGGGCGGGCACTCGTTCGTCCACAAGCAGCCCGAGACCGAGGAAGACATCGCCCTCTGCATGGAGGCCCTCGAGGGCTGCCCGGTCGAGGCGATCGGCGAGGACGGCGAGAAGCCGTAGGACCCTTCGCCCCGCGGGGCGGCTTGTTAATCCAAAGGTGGTATTGGCTTAACGATACGCTTGTTTTTGGTGCTCCCGGCTGCTAGCGCTGGGAGCGAATGAAGTCCACCCAGGCATCCCTAGCGACCGTTTTCATGGCCGCCGCGCTCGCGGGCGCGGCCCGGGCTCAGGACGAATCCGCCACGCTTCCCCCGGTGGTGGTCTACTCGCCGAGCGTGGCAAACCAGGCCCCGGCGGCGGCGTTCTCGATGCCCGTGTCGGTCCTGCGATACGAGCCGCTGCTCGACATCGAGCCGCGAAACATGGCCGAGGCACAGTCCGACGTGACGATCCGCGGAGACACGTTCGAGAACACAGGCCTGCAGCTGGGCGCCCTCTCGATCTTCGACCCGCAGACGGGCCACTACCTGATGGAGCTGCCGGTGGCGCCGGCCATGCTGGGCGCCCCGTCGATCCTGACTGGGGCGGCCCACGCCGAGGAGACTCTGAACTCCACGGGCGGCGCCGTCGCCTACGCCTGGCGCCCGATCTCGAGCGCCGGCTTCGCGTCGGCCTCTCTTGGCGACGACGGCCTTAACCGGCAGGAAATCTACGAGGGCGTCGCGGGTTCCGGCAGGAGCCACCTGGCGGCCGACGCCGACTGGTCGCACGCCTCCGGCAACGGGACGATCGACTTCGGCGACTACCATTTCGACCGCGCCGACGCGCGCGTGCAGTGGGTCACGCCGACGTCCCAGACCGACCTGTTCGCCGGCTACCAGGCGAGCTTCTTCGGATGGCCGAACCTCTACACCCCTTTCAACTTCGACGAGACCGAGAACCTGCAGACGGTGCTGGTCGACGCGAACACCCGCGTGGACCTCGGGGGAGGGGACGCCCTCGAGGCGGGCGCCTTCTACAGGCGCAACAAGGACGACTACGCCTTCGACCGCTTCGCGCCCCTCGGCGTGCTGCACCCGTACCAGCACACGACCTGGGAGTACGGCGTCGCCGCCGGCGGTCGCTACGAGTCGGGCGGCGTCCTCCTCAACTACCATGCCGAGGAGACGAGCGACGCCCTCAGGTCTACGTCCCTCATCTTCGGGCCCTACCATTCCCGCACCCTTGAGAAGGTCTCCCTTGTCCCCGAGAAATCCTGGAGCCTCGCCGACGGCGCCCTGACGGCGAAGGCCGGCGGCTCCTACGACGACTCCGACCGGCAGGGCGGTGTCTTCTCCCCGATCGCGGAACTCTCCCGCACGTGGTCCTCGGGCGGGCTCCAGCGCCTCTACGCAAGCACCTCGACCACGACCGAGATGCCGTCCTACACCGCCCTTGACTCGAGCCCGACGGGCGGCCTCTTCCTCGGCAACCCCAACCTTGGGCGCCAGGCGAGCCACGACACGGAGCTCGGCGCCAGCGGCAACGCCTACGGCTGGACCGGGCAGGCCGCCGTCTTCTACAGGCAGGACGTCGACCTCGTCGACTGGACCTACCTGCCGAGCGTCTTCGGCCGCTCGGCGAACCCGGTCGACATCGAAACGACGGGCCTCGAGCTCGTTGCGCGGCGCGCGTGGTCGGGAATCGGGCTCGTGGTCGGATACACCGCGCTCGCCAAGAGCGCCAGCTACCTGGGCTCGCCCGAGGCGGCCAGCTTCTACGCCCTCAACTACGCCCGCCAGAGGCTCACGGTGGCGGTGACGGCGGAGCTCACCCGCACGCTCGAATTGAGGCTCGACAACGCGGCCCGCATCCAGGCGCCGGACAGCCTGCGCACGCAGGGCGGCAACGACGCGCTCTCTAGCGCACTCGGCCTGTCCTGGCGCCCGCTCGCGAAGCGCACGCTCGAACTCGACCTGCAGGTCGACAACCTCTGGAACAGCGCCTTCCAGTCGGTGCCGGGCGTGCCCGCCTCGCGGCGGCAGTTGTCTTTTGGCGCAACCTACGGTTGGTAGTTGGGATGCCGGACAACCCCTTCCTAGATCCCTCCTTCAGCATCCGATGGGGTGCCCTCAAGCCCGAGCTGGTCGCCCCCTCGGTGGACGCGGCCCTCGGGAGGGCCGAGGCCGCGCTGAGGGCCATCGAGGCCGACACGGGCCGGCCGACCTTCGAGAACACGTTCCTGGCGCTCGACAACGCCACCGACGAGCTCAACCGCGCCTGGAACCGCGTCACCCACCTCCAGTCCGTGGCGGACTCGCCCGAGCTCAGGGAGGCGCACAACGGCGTGCTTCCCCGCGTCTCGGCGTTCTGCGCCCGCATCCCCCTGCGGCCGGCGCTCTGGGACCGCCTGAAGGCCTTCTCGGAGTCGCAGGACGCGGCCGGGGTCTCGGCGGTGCGCGCGCGGTTCATGGCGGAGACCGTGGCCGAGTTCCGCGAGGCGGGCGCCGACCTGCCGGCCGAGGGCCGCGCCAGGCTCGAGGCGATCCAGAGCGAGCTCGCGCAGCTCACGCAGCGCTACTCGGACAACGTCCTCGACGCGACCAACGCCTGGCAGCTGGTAGTCGAGGACGAGGCAAGGCTCGCCGGGCTGCCTGAGCACGCCAAGGCGCGCGCTCTCGCGGATGCGGCGGCCCGCGGCCTTGGGACCCCCGAGCGCCCCGCCTGGCGCTTCACGCTCCACATGCCCTCCCAGGAGCCCTTCATGGTCTACCTCGCGGACGAGGCCCTGCGGGAGCAGATGTGGCGCGCGGCGAGTGCGGTCGGCTCCGTCGCACCGCACGACAACGCCCCCCTGATCCTGCGCATCCTCGCGCTGCGCAAGGAGAAGGCGACCGTGCTCGGCAAGCGGCACTTCGCGGACCTGGTCCTCGCCCGACGCATGGCCGGCTCCGGCGAGCGGGCCCTCGCGTTCATCAGCGACCTGCAGGCCCGGTGCGCCGGCGCCTTCGCCCGCGAGTGCCGCGAGCTCGAGCAGTCCCGCGCGAGGGACGCGGGCGTCGCCGAGGGCCGCCTCGCCCCGTGGGACGTAGCCTTTCGCGCCGAGCGCCTGCGCCGGGCCCACTACGACTTCGACGAGGAGGAGCTGCGGCCCTACTTCGCGATGGACCGGGTGATGGCGGGCCTTTTCGACTTGGCGGGGCGCGTCTTCGGCATCCGGGTAGTCGAGCGGCCCCGGGGATCGGTCGAGACCTGGCACCCGGACGTACGCTACTACGAGGTGAGCGACGCCCGCGGCCGTCACATCGGCTCGTTCTACGCCGACTGGCACCCGCGCGAGTCGAAGCGGGGGGGCGCCTGGATGAACTACCTGATCACGGGCGGCCCGCAGCCCGACGGCTCGCGCAAGCCGCACCTCGGGCTCATCTGCGGCAACCTGACGCCCGCCTCGGAGGGCCGGCCGGCTCTCCTCTCGCACCGCGAGGTCGAGACCGTGTTCCACGAGTTCGGCCACCTGATCCACCACCTCTTCGGCGAGGTCGAGATCAAGTCCCTGAACGGCACGAACGTCGCCTGGGACTTCGTCGAGCTGCCCTCCCAGATCATGGAGAACTGGTGCTGGGAGCGCGAGGGCCTGGACCTCTTCGCGCGCCACCACCAGACGGGCGAGGTGATCCCCGAGCCCCTGTTCCGCAAGATGACCGCGGCCCGCAACTTCCGCTCCGCCTGCACGACCATGCGGCAGGTGGCCTTCGCCAAGATGGACCTGCTCATGCACATGCGCCCCGGGGATTTCGCGGAGGACGGCAGCCTCGAGGAGCGCGTGCGCGCCTCAATCGCGGACTGCCTGGTGCCCACCGAGCCCCCCGCCCCGACCATCATCCGCAGGTTCACCCACGTCTTCTCGGACCCGGTTGGCTACGCCGCCGGCTACTACTCCTACAAGTGGGCGGAGGTGCTCGACGCCGATGCCTTCACCCGCTTCAAGCGCGAGGGAATCTTCAACGCGATCGTCGGCGGCGAGTTCGTCGAGAAGATCCTGAGCCGGGGCAACGCGGCCGACCCGGCGCAGCTTTTCCGCGACTTCATGGGCAGGGACCCGGACCTGGGCGCCCTGCTGGAGCGCAGCGGACTCGCCGCTTGAAAATTCGCGGCGATGGGCGATATTTTCCCGATTCCCATGCACCCTTTCATAGCAGCATTCTACCTGCCCCAGCCGCTGTTCTGGCTGCTGCTGGCCTTCGTCCTCGTGTTCTCGCTCTACGCGCAGATCCGTGTCTCCAGCGCCTACAGCAAGAACTCGCAGGTGCCCTCGCGCGGGCGCATCAGCGGCCGCGACGCGGCCGCCGCGATCCTCGAGCGCGCCGGCCTGAGCGACGTGACGATCGAGGAGACCGACGGCCACCTCACCGATCACTACGACCCTGCCAACAGGAAGCTGGTGCTCTCCGCCGAGAACTACCAGGGGACGAGCCTGGCGGCCGTGGGCGTAGCCGCCCACGAGGCGGGGCACGCGCTCCAGCACCAGGAGAGCTTCCAGATGCTCGAGTTCCGCATGGCGCTGATCCCCGCCACGCAGATCGCCTCGGGCGTCATTCCCTTCGTCTACATCGCCAGCATTTTCTTCATGCGCGGGCTGAGCGGCGCGATCCTGGACATCGCGATCGTCGCTTTCGCCGTGCTGACGGTCTTCCAGCTGGTCACGCTGCCCGTGGAGTACGACGCGAGCCGCCGCGCCAAGCTGCAGCTGGTTTCGCTGGGGATCCTGGACCAGGACGAGATGCACGGCGTGAACGAGGTTCTCAACGCCGCCGCGCTCACCTATCTGGCCGCCTTCATGGCGACCCTCCTCAACCTGCTGGCGCTCCTCTCTCGCCGGGACTAGGCGTCGCCCAGCGCCGCCCTCAGCACGGAGACGAGCATCTCCATGTTGAACGGCTTCGACACGAAGCCGGCCAGGCCGAAACCCTCGATCGTCTCGTCGGCGGTGCGGCGGTTGTAGCCGCTCATGATGACGACCGGGATGCCGGGCTTAAGGGCCCTCAGCTCCCGCAGGATGGCGGCCGTGTCCATGCCGGGCAGCTTGAGGTCGAGCATCACCAGCCGGTAGCGGGCCGGGTCCGCGGAGAAGAGCGAGACGGCTTCGGCCCCATTGTAGGCGAGGTCCGCGGTGATCCCCACCTTCCCAAGCGCGCGCGCCAACACCTTCCTGACGGGCTCCTCGTCGTCGACGACGAGCACGCTGCCTGTGCTGCGCCACTCGTGCCAGGGTAAGGCTTCTGCGTCGGACCGGGTTTCGCTCATCGGCGCATTCCTCGTGGGCTGGAAACGAACGGCGCAAAGGCCGGCGGAGTGGTCGCGGGAAGATCCATCGAGGCCTACTCTCGCAGCGACCCCTCCGGCCCCGCGATGGGCGAAAATACGTAGTCCGAAAGCCCCATGCCCTCCTAAGCGATTGACCTTAGGGGGGGGCGCGGCAGCCTGTGTCCTCCAGCCGGAGGAGTGGCTGAGTTGGTTTAAGGCACCTGACTTGAAATCAGACGTGGGCGCAAGCTCACCGGGGGTTCGAATCCCTCCTCCTCCGCCATCCTTTCCCGGGTGCGGCCGGCCGGCGCCGCTGCTACGTCCTGTGGGTCCCCAGGCACTCGGACATCGTGCGCTTGAGCTCTGCTACCCCGAAGGGCTTCTGCAGGAAGAAACTCGAGGGGCCCTTGATGAAGTCGTTGCCGAGGAGGTCGGAGCTGTAGCCGCTCGTGAAGAGCACCTTGAGCTCGGGCCGGTCGCGGCGAAGGAGCTCGGCCAGCTCCCTTCCGCTCATGCCCCCCGGCATCACGATGTCCGTGAAGAGCAGGTCCACGCGGTCGCGCTCGGCCTCCCACAGGCCCATCGCGGCCTGGGGCGAGGTGGCCTCGAGGACCTCGTATCCCTGGCGCCTGAGGATGTTGCAGCTGGTCATCCGCACGAACGCCTCGTCCTCGACGACGAGGATCGTCCCGGCGTGGCCCGGTCGCGGCGGCTCCGCTCTCGCCGGGGCCGCCGATTCCGGCGAGGCCTCGAGGCAGGCGAAGTGGACCCGGAACTCCGAGCCGGCGCCCACCTTTGAATCGACCTCGATCCATCCCTGGTGCTGCTGGATGACCCCGTAGACGGTGGACAGCCCGAGGCCGGTGCCCTTGCCGAGCTCCTTGGTCGTGAAGAAGGGGTCGAAGATCCTCGGAAGCACGTCCGGGGCGATCCCGGAGCCGGAGTCGCCGACGCTGATGCGGATGAACCGGCCCGAGCGGGCCTGGGGCACGCCCCGGCGGTACGCGTCGTCAACCTCGACCAGGCTCGCGCGTATCGTCAGCCTGCCCCCCTTGGGCATCGCGTCCCGGGCGTTCACGGCCAGGTTGAGAAGGACCTGCTCGATCATGCCGCTGTCAGCGAAGATGGGCGGTAGGTCCGGGGGAACCGTCACCTCAAGCGCGATGTTCTCTCCGATCACCCGGCTGAGCAGGCGGGACGTCTGCTGGATGGCCGTCGCCACGTTGACGCTCGCGCGCTGCAGGACCTGCTTGCGGCTGAACACGAGGAGCTGGCGCGTGAGGCCCGCAGCGAACGTGCTGCTCTGCTCTATCTGGCCGATCGGCTCGTGGTAGGCCTCAGGGAAGTCCTTGTCCGCGAGCAGCATGGACGTGTTGCACTGGATGACGGTGAGGATGTTGTTGAAGTCGTGTGCGACGCCGCCGGCCAGCTGGCCGATCGACTCCATGCGCTGCGATTGCCGCAGCTCGGCCTCCAGGCGGCGGCGCTCGGTGATGTCGGTGAGCAGTCCGCGCACGAGGCTCCGGTCGGTCGAGGGCAGCCGCACGAGGCGAAGCTCCACGGAGGTCTCCTTTCCGTGCAGCCCGCGCACCGTCCACTCCGCGGCGGGCGTCTCGCCCGCCACGGTGCGGCGCACCAGTTCGCGAAGTTCGGCCCCCGAGGCCCTGCCATCCGGCCGCTTTTCGGGGCAGAACCGGTCAACCTCCGAGCCCAGGAACTCGCCGCGCGTGGACTCGAACATGCGAAGGGCGTTCTCGTTGGCCTCGGTCACCCGGAGGCTGTCGGCGTCGAACACCACGATCGCCTCGGGTGCGGACTCGACCAGCGTGCGGAACCGGGCCTCGCTCTCCCTGAGGGCGGCGTTGGCGCGCTCGCTCTCGGTGATGTCCCGGATGATGGCCGCGAAGCACTCGGAGTCGCCGATGCGGATGCGCTCCATGGAGACGAGGCCCGTGCGGATCTCGCCGCTCTTCCTGCGGAAGAAGTAGGGGGCGTTGCGCACGCTGCCCTCGGTCATCAGCGCCTTGAGCAGCCGCTCCCGCTCCTTGAAGGAGGTCCACAGGTTGAGCGCCACCGCGGTGCGGCCTATCACCTCCGAGCGGTCGTAGCCGAAGGTGCGCACGAACGCGTCGTTCACGTCGATGAAGGTGTCGTCGGAGAGCTGGGTGATGCAGATGGAGTCGGGGCTCGCCATGAACGCCTTCGAGAACTTCTCCTCGGAATGGCGCAACTGGACGTTGGCCGCCGCCAGCTCGCCGGTGCGCGCCTCGACCAGGCGTGCGATCTCCTCGGTCCGGCGCCGCGCGTTGCGCAGGCTGTAGCGGAACCAGCCCCACGACGCCAGGGCGACCGCCGCGGCCGCGGATAGCCCGATCGCGATCCACTTGCGCACGCTCGGGCCGATCGAGCCCCCGCCCGTGTTGCCGATGAACCATTTCTCGTAGTTGCGCCGCAGGTCGCCCCGCTGCTCGGCGAGGAAGAGGCCCTCGTTTAGCTGGGCGAGCAGCTTGTCGTTGCCCGGTCGAACGGCCATGCAGAAGTCGACGATCGAGTCGGGCAGCACCATCGCGAGTGTGAGGCGGTCCTCCATCCCCGTGCGCTTGATCAGCGCGATCGCAGAGAACTCGTTGAGCAGGGTCGCGTCCGCTCGCCCTTCGGCGACCATCTGGAACGGGGTGGGCTTGTCGATGGACTGGAGCGGGATGATGTGCGCCGACCAGCCCCGCTTGACGGCGTAGGTGTACTGGAGGGTCTGGGTTTCGAGGGCGAGGCGCATGCCCGCGATATCCTCCATCCTGGCCGGCACCGGCGCGTCCTTGCGTGTGACCAGGACGAGGCCCCCCCGCACGTGGGGCACCGAGAAGAGCATGGTCGACTCCCGCTCCGGCAGGCGCGCGAGGGTCGGGATCACGTCGATGTCCCCCTTCTGGAGCGCCGCGAGCTCGTCGCTCCAGGATTCAATGACCTTCAGGCGATACTTGAACCCCGCCGCCTTCGCCACGATCGCTATCAGGTCCTGGGAGTAGGCCTCCTCGTCGAGCTGCGTGATGGGCTGGTTCGGCAAAACCGTGCGGTGTCCGGCGCCGAAAACGACCACGCGGTCGCCGTCGGTGCTGGCGCCGCAGACGCCCTCCGCACAAAGCAGGCACAAGAGTATGGCCAGCAATGAGAAACGGTTCTTCATCCGCGGGGGAGTATTTAGGCAATACCCCGCACCCCGTCAATGCGCGTCCCAGTCGAATATCCGCGGTGCCTCCGCGGGCCCCGCATCAGGCCTGCAAAGCGTTCGCGCGAACCGGGCGGCCCCGAGGGTGGGCCGGGGGGGTAGGCTTGACAATATTTGGCCCAGCCCGGTATTCTTACAGCTCTTTATCACACTCACTTTCAATTGAAGTGGGCCCTGCGGCCCGCTTTTTTTTTCCCAACTTACTAACCATATGAGCAGCGAGATTCTTTCAGTCCTCGAGTACATGGAGAAAGAGAAGGGCATTCCGCGCGCCGACATGATCGCGACCATCGCGAATGCGCTCAAAACCGCTGCCCAGAAGGGGGTTAACTCCGGACAGGAGTTGAAGATAGACATCAATCCGAAGAATGGCCAGCTGAAGGCCTGGGCGCTCATGAAGGTGGTGGATTCGGTCAGCAACCCGAAGACCGAGGTGCACGTCGAGAAGGCCCAGGCCATCAAGGCGGGCGCCGTGATCGGGGAGTTCATCGAGAAGGAGGTCGACCCCTCGACCCTAGGCCGCATCGCGGCCCAGACGGCGCGCCAGGCGGTCATGCAGCGCCTGCGCCAGTTCGAGAAGGACCGCATCTACGACGATTTCAAGGACCAGGTGGGCAACATCGTGACCGGCACGGTCCGCCGCCGCGAGCGCAACGACATCTACATCGACATCGGCAAGGCCGAGGCGGTCATGCCCGCGAAGGAGCAGGTCCCCATGGAGGAGTACCAGCCCGGCGACCGCATCCGCTGCCTGCTGCTCGAGATCGAAAACACGCCCCGCGGCCCCGAGATCATCCTCTCGCGCGCCAGCCCCAAGTTCGTGCGCAGGCTCTTCGAGCTCGAGGTCACCGAGATCGCCGACGGGACCGTGAAGATCGAGGCCTTCGCGCGCGAGCCGAGCTACCGCACCAAGATCGCCGTCTCCTCCAAGGACCCGAAGGTCGACCCGGTGGGCGCCTGCGTCGGCGCCAGGGGCGCCCGCGTCAAGACGATCGTGCGGGAGCTGGGCGGCGAGAAGATCGACATCATCAAGCACTATGCGGACCCCCGCGAGATGGTCATCGAGGCCCTCAAGCCCGCGGTGCCGCGCGAGATCATCATCGACGAGCGCAACCGGCGCATCCTCCTGAAGGTGGCGACGGACGACCTGGCGATCGCGATCGGGCGCAAGGGCCAGAACGCCCGCCTCACGTCGCGGCTGATCGGCTGGCGCATCGACATCGAGGAGTTCAAGGCGGAGGGCGACGACCCCCGCGGCAACGCCGTGGCCGCCCTCGTCAAGTCGCTGGGCCTCGACCCGGCGATCGCCGGGCGCCTGGTCGACATGGGCATCAATTCTCCCGCCGCGTTCGAGGGCGTCGTCGCCGACGACCTGGTCGGCGCCGGATTCACCGCCGAGGAGGCACAGGACGTCATCAACCGCGTGGCGACCTGAGGAACACCCCCGACCCAAGACGAATGAGCCTCAGGATCCACGAACTAGCCAAAAAGCACAACATGGAGGGCCGCGACATGCTGGCCCTGCTCAAGGAGCGCGGCTACGTCGCGGCGGACACAAAGTCGGTGTCGAGCACCGTCAGCAAGATTTACATCGAGGAGATCGACAAGGAGTTCGCGGCCAAGGCGGTCTCGGCGCCCCCCGCGCCCGCGGCGGAGCCGGTGCCGGCGGCCCCCGCGGCCGCCCCGGCCTCCCCGGCCGACCTCTCCAAGGCGCGAAGCCCCGTCGGGATCTTCGTCAAGACGGCCCAGGACGTCGCCCGCGAGCGGGAGGCCGTCGCCAAGGTAGCCGCGCCCGTCAGGCCCCCCGTCGTGATGGCCAAGGCTCCGACGCCGCCCCCGGCCCGCCCGGCCACGCCGGTCGCCACCCAGCGCTACGTCCCCACGGCGCCGGCCCCCCTTCCGCTGGCGAAAGCCCCGGCTCCGATCATTTCCCCCCGCCCGGCGAGCCCCGTCGTCCCTCCCGCCGCCCCCGCCGCCGAGGCCCCGCGCTCGCCCGTGGGACCGCCCCCGCTGCCCGTGCGGGCTCCGACGGCTCCCCGGCCGCTGCCGCCGATGCTCGCCTCCTCGGCCGCACCGGTGGTCACGATCGAGGGCGACGTCAAGGTCATCCACCTGAAGCCGCCGGTCATCGTCCGCGACTTTGCGGTGGCCCTGAGCCTCAAGCCCTTCAAGCTGATCTCCGAGCTCAACCAGATCGGCGGGTTCGCGTCCATGAACTCGACGATCGACGAGGCGGTCGCCCAGAAGGTCGCCGAGAAGTACGGCTTCGTGCTCGACATCAAGCACCGCGGTGACGCCCCCCAGCCCAAGCCGAAGGACAAGGCCAAGCCCGTAGAGGACGAGTCCAAGGACCTCCAGACGAGGCCCCCGGTGGTCGTCATCCTGGGCCACGTCGACCACGGCAAGACCTCGCTCCTGGACGCGATCCGCAAGGCCAACGTCGCGGCCGGCGAGGCCGGCGGCATCACCCAGCACATCGGCGCCTACCAGATCGAGTTCAACGGCCGCAAGATCACCTTCCTGGACACGCCCGGCCACGCGGCCTTCAACAAGATGCGCGCCCGCGGCGCGAATTCGACGGACATCGCGGTCCTGGTGGTCGCGGCCGACGACGGCTTCATGCCCCAGACCGACGAGGCCCTGGAGCACGCCCGCAACGCGAAGGTCGTTCAGATCGTCGCCGTCAACAAGATGGACGTGAAGGGCGCGAACCTGGACCAGGTCAAGGCCCAGATGCAGCAGCGCAACATCACGCCCGAGGACTGGGGCGGGGAGACGATCACCGTGCCGGTCTCGGCCACGAAGGGCACCGGGATCAACGAGCTGCTCGAGATGATCCTCCTTCAGGCCGACGTGCTCGAGCTGAAGGCGAACCCCAAGAGCGAGGTGGCCGGGGTGGTCATCGAGTCCCAGGTTGACGTGGGCCGCGGCCCGCTCTCGACGGTCATCGTACAGAAGGGCACGCTGCGCACCGGCGACTCCATCGTGAGCGGGGCCCACTGGGCCAAGGTGCGGGCGATGTTCGACGACCAGGGCAACCCCATCAAGGAGGCGCCCCCCTCGACGCCCGTGCGCGTGATCGGCTGGTCGGGCACCCCGGACAGCGGCGCCACGTTCAGGGGCGCCAAGAACGCCCGCGACGCGGAGAACCTGGCGGAGGAGGAGGCCCACCGCCTGAAGAAGGCCGTCACCTCCGTCGACTCGGCCCAGAAGGACGTCTCGATCGAGAACCTCTTCGCCAACATCGCCGCGACCCAGCAGAAGGTGCTCAAGGTGATCATCAAGGCCGACGTCTACGGCTCCGCCGAGGCCGTGAAGCAGCTCCTGGAGGGCATCAAGAGCTCCAAGGTCTCGCTCGAGATCGTCTCGGCCGAGGTGGGGCTCGTCACCAAGAACGACGTCATCATGGCCGCCGCCGCCGGCGCCACCATCCTCGGCTTCAACACGAAGCTCGAGAACGGCGTCACGCCGCTCGCCAAGCACAACGGCGTTCGCATCGAGACCTTCGGCATCATCTACGAGCTCGCCGACAGGACCCGCGAGCTGATGGCCGACCTGCTCGATCCCGACATCAAGGAGATCAAGCTCGGAGCCGCGGAGGTCCGCGCCACCTTCCCGCTCGCCAAGGGCTTCGTCGCCGGCTGCCTCGTCACCGAGGGCAAGATCAACCGCAACGCCGCCGCGCGCCTGCGCCGCGGCCGGGAGGTCGTCTACGAGGGCAAGGTCGGGACGCTGCGGCGCTTCAAGGACGACGCCAACGAGGTGCGCGCCGGCCTCGAGTGCGGCGTGAAGCTCGACGACTTCAACGGCTACCAAGTGGGCGATGTGATCGAGTGCTACGACACCCAGAAGGTCAGGGCCTCGCTCTGACGGGCCCTTTCCCAGGCCCACGTCCGTGTCCAACCGCATCGTAAGAATCAACGAGCTCGTCCAGCGCGAGATCAGCGACATCCTTCGCCAGCGCTACACGGCCGAGGCGGTCGCCATCACGGTCGTGGAGGTGCGCATCGCGCCCGACCTCCGCGACGGGCGCGTGTTCGTGGCGATCGTGGGCGACAAGGACACCGTGGCCCAGAAGTTCCGCTGGCTGCAGAAGAAGTCGGGCGAGATACGCTCGGAGCTCGCCAGCCGCATCATCCTCAAGTTCCTGCCGCACCTCACCTACGTGCTCGACACGTCGGGCGACCGGGTGGCGCGCCTCCTCCACGCACTCGACCAGGTGGGGCCGGCCGAGCCGCCGCCCGCGGACCCGGACCATGGCGATGTTCTACCCTGAGTTCAGCGACGCGTTCTCGCGCCTCCTCGCCGGGGCCGCGGGCCGCCCCGTCGCCGTCGTCGGCCATGCGCGGCCCGACGGCGACTGCATAGGCTCCCAGGTGGCGCTCGCCCGCGTGCTCCGGGGGCGGGCGTCGAGCGTCGTCTGCGTGAACGCCGACGAGGTGCCCCGCCGGGTTGCCTACCTGGCGGGCGACATGCCCTTCATCCGCACGGACGCCGCCGTGGCGCTGCCGGCCGAGACCCTCGCCGTGTTCGTCGACTGCGCGGACCACGCCCGCGCCGGAGAGCGACTGAAGGCGCGCTTTCCGGCGCCGCTTGCCGCGATCGACCACCACCTCTCGAACGCGGGCTACGCGGAGATCAATATCGTAGACGCCCGCTCCGCCGCCACCTGCGAGATCCTGGCCGGCCTCCTCCTCGACGCGGGCCTTGAGATCGACGCGGCCGCCGCGGCCGGCCTCTTCGCCGGGATCCTGACGGACACCGGTCAGTTCCGCTTCAACTCCACCACGCAGCGCACCTTCGTCCTGGCGGGCGAGCTGGTCGCGCGGGGCGCCTCGCCGTCGCGCACCGGCTTCGAGCTCTACGAGCGGGAGTCGCTGGGCAAGCTCCGGCTCCTCCAGCAGTTCCTCTCCACCTTGACGCTCGAGGCCGGGGGGCGCGTCTGTGTCGGCACCCTGGCCCGGGGCGCGTTCGCCTCCACGGGCACGACGGCGGAGGACACCGAGGGCCTCGTGGACTTCGCGCGGTGCATCGACGGGGTCGACGTGGGCGTCCTGATCGAGGAGAGGCAGGACGGGGTGAAGGCGAGCCTGCGGGCCAAGGATCCCATGTGCCGCCTGGACCTGGTGGCCGGGGAGTTCGGGGGAGGGGGCCACGCCTGCGCGGCGGGCCTGAACGTGAAGGGGGATGCGCCGGACTTCAGGGCGCGCCTCGTGGCGGCCCTCGAGGTGCGCCTGGCCCTGGCCGACCGGGCGCGGCCTGGCGGCGGTGCATAGACGGCGATGATGACCCCCCTCAAGGAGCTGGACGGAGTGCTGCTGGTCGACAAGCCCAGGGACCACACCTCGCACGACGTGGTGGCGCGCCTGCGGGGCAAGCTGCGCATGAAGAAGATCGGGCACGCCGGCACCCTGGACCCCATGGCCACGGGCCTCCTGATCGTGCTGCTCGGGCGCGCGACGCGCGTCTCGCAGTTCCTGATCAGCCTCGACAAGGAGTACGAGGGAACCGTCCTGCTGGGACAGACCACCGATTCCCAGGACGCCGACGGCGAGGTGATGGAGACGCGCCCGGTGCCCCCGCTCTCGGAGGCCGACGTGCGATCGGCGGTGCAGGCCTTCCTCGGGGACCAGTACCAGATGCCCCCGATGTACTCGGCCATCAAGATCGGCGGCGTGCCGCTCTACAAGAAGGCCCGCAAGGGTGAGGACGTCGTGCGCGAGCCCCGCTTCATCCGCGTCATCTCCTGGGACGTTCTCAAGTTCGAGTCCCCGAGGATCGACTTCCGCCTGCGCTGCACCAAGGGCACCTACGTGCGCACGCTCGCCAACGACCTCGGGGCCAAGATCGGCTGCGGCGCCCACCTCTCCGCGCTTCGGCGCACCGCGACGGACCGCTTCAGCGTGTCCGACGCCCTGACCCTGGAGCAGATCGAGGCCATGACGCTTCCCGAGATCGACCAGAGGCTGATCCCCGTGCACCTGGCGGTGCCGTCAATCGCCCTATGAAGAGCCCCGCGCAGTTCGACGGCCTGGAGCGGGTGTCGCTGCCGCCGCGCCCCCTCCACGTGGCGATCGGGATGTTCGACGGCGTGCACCTGGGACACCGGGCGGTGATCGACAGCGCCGTCCAGTCCGCGCGCCGCGGCGACGGCGTCTCTGCGGTCCTCACCTTCGACCCGCACCCGAGCGTCCTCATTCGTCCGCAGGACCCGACGCGCCTGATCCTGGACCGTCCCGCGAAGGTCGCCGCCCTGGGATCGCTCGGGGTCGACGCCGTGGTCGTGCAGCCCTTCACGCCGGACTTCGCCGCCCTCAGCGCCGAGGATTTCGTGCCCTACATCAAGCGGCACCTGCCGGGCCTCGCCGGCATCTACGTCGGCGAGAACTTCCGCTTCGGCCAGGGGCGACGGGGCGACGTGGCCATGCTGGTCGGCGAGGGCCGCCGGCACGGCATCGCGGTCTTCAGCGCGCCCCGGGTGAACCTGGACGGGGAGCCGATCAGCAGCACCCGGATCCGGGAGTGCATCCGCCGGGGCGACATGGGTTCCGCCGCGGCCCTCCTCGGCTACACCTACACCGCGAGCGGCACGGTGGTCCACGGCAAGCACCTGGGGCGCACCCTCGGGTTCCCGACCCTGAACCTCGCCTGGTCGCCCGACCTGCGGCCGCTCTACGGGGTGTACGCGGTCCGGGTGAGCGGGGCCAAGTCGTACGGCTGGCTGCCCGCCGTCGCGAACTACGGCCTGCGGCCCACCGTCGAGCAGTCGGTCGAGCCCCGTCTCGAGATCCACCTGCTGGTCAGCTGCCCCTACGTGGCTGGTGATCCCATTGTGGTGGAATGGGTTCGGTTCCTGAGGCCCGAGCGCAAGTTTGCCGGTCTCGAGGAGCTGACCGCCCAGATCGCCCGCGACGTGACGGCGGCCCGGGCCGAATTTTCCTTGCCGTGATCACCGTCGATCCTGCTTAATTTCCAATTCGAGAGAGCGGACCCTTAGCTCAGTTGGTTAGAGCGTTTCCTTGACATGGAAAAGGTCACTGGTTCGAGTCCAGTAGGGTCCACCATCTTGCATTAGGCGCAGCAGGGCGCTATTGTCCGCAAGGCGACCGATCCTTGGGCCGATCAGTGACGTGTCGGCGCAGCTATATTCTCTTAATGGACAACCAAAAACCCGCCTCCGCCCCCGATCACCCGCCTTTCTCGCTCTGGCTGTTCATTGCGACCGTCGCCGCCTCCCTGGCGGTCCTCCTCATCGGCCTTCGCTACCTGGCCCCCGGCATCTGGGACGAGCAGATGCTCGCCCCCTTCTGGAAGGCCGCGGCCGCGTTCCTCGCGCTCAGCTTGGTCAACTGCTTCATCGAGTACGTCTTCCACCGCTACGTGCTCCACAAGCCGGCGATCCCCTTCCTGAGCCGCTTCTACCGGCAGCACACCCTCCACCACGCCCTCACGCGAATCGCCCGCAAGCAGACCCGCGACGGGCGGGGCCTCATGTTCATCGAGAACAAGTACCCCATCCTCGACGAGGACCAGCACGAGGCCTCCTTCTTCCCCTGGTACACGCTGCTCACCTTCGCGGCCATCCTGCTGCCCTTCCTCTCTTTCCTGCAGTGGGCGGCCCCCTCGTTCCCCTGGTTCCTGGCGGGGTTCGCAGCGCTCGCCTCGTCGCTGTCGATCTACGAGATCGTCCACGCCATCGAGCACTGGTCCCTCGACACCTGGGAGCCGATGATCGAGAGCAAGGCCTGGGGCTGGTTCTTTCGCCCGGCCTACAGCTTCCACCTGCGCCACCACGCGGTGATCGACTGCAACGAGTCGATCTCCGGCTTCTTCTGCCTGCCGCTCGCCGACTGGGTGTTCGGGACCTGCCTGATGCCGCGCTCGATCTACGCCGACGGCGACGAGTGGAAGGCGATCGAGTTCGAGAGCCCGAAGCCGGTCTGGCTGATCCGCACGCTCGACCAGGCCGCCGACCGCTCGGTCCAGAGCCACCGCGCGGGCACGTCCGAGTCCAGGGACGCCGCGACCGACGCCATGCCGACCCGCGGCGAGAGGATAGCGGCCTGGGTCACCCAGGGGCTGGGCCTGGCCCTCGGGGTCACCGCCGTCGCCCTCCTGGTCACCTTCGCGGTGATCCAGGGCGACGCCTGGAGCATCGTCAGCTTCAGCGTCTTCGGGGCCACCCTGCTGCTGCTCTACGCGATCTATACGCTCTACCACGCCTGGCGGTCCCCGAGGGGCCGCGAGATCTGCCTGAGGCTCGGTCGCGCCTCGGTGTTCCTCCTGATCGCCGGAACCTACACGCCGTTCGCGCTGGTCAGCCTGCGCGGGCCCTGGGGCTGGACGCTGTTCGGCCTCGTCTGGGGCCTGTGCCTGGCGGGCGCCGTCTGGCAGCTCTTCACCGGCAACCGCCATCGCCTGACGTCCACCCTGGCCGCCCTCGGCCTGGGCTGGATGATCGTCGCAGCGATCAAGCCCCTGGTCGCCACGGTGCCCCACGCCGGGCTCTGGCTCCTGCTTGCCGGGGGCCTCTGCTACACGGCCGGCCCGATAATCGCCGTCCTCAGGGACCTGCGCTACCGCATCGCCTTCCGCAACATGTCCGTCCTCTGCGGGAGCACCTGCCACGTGATCGCGGTGCTCCTGTTCGTGCTTCCCCGCCACGGCTAGGGAGGCTGGGATGAGGTTCCGCTCAAACAACTGCATCGCCATCCACCTGCCGAGCCTGGCGAAGGCCGAGCGGTTCTACTCGGACATCCTGGGCTTCAAGCTGAGGAGCAAGACCCGCTCGTGCCTCGAGTACGACACGGGCACGTTCCTGCTCTACATCAACCGGTCGAAGCTGGCCCAGCCGCCCACGCCCTCCTTCAACGTGAAGAGCCTCTCGAAGGCCCGCAAGCTGCTGAAGGGCGCCCGCTGCGAGGTCCTGGTCGACCGCGGCAGCTCGCTCTACTTCCGCGATCCGTTCGGCAACATCTTCGACGTGGTCGAGGATTGACGCGGCGCGGGTAGCGCTCGAGCGGGCGCGCCCATCCGCGGGCGAGCCACCCAAATGATTCCACGTTCCCTCCTCCCAGCATCCGCCCTCGTCCTTTGCCTCGCCGCACTGACTGCGTGCTCGAGGCGCGAGACCCCTGCGGAGAGGGGCATCCGCACGCAGACCCTCCTCGTCGGCAACTATGCGGAGCCCGCCGACCTGGACCCGCAGTCCATGAACGCCTTCACGGACTCGCAGATCGCCTACACGCTCTTCGAGGGCCTGACCACGCTCGATGCGAAAAGCTCCCGGGCGGTCCCCGCGGCCGCGGACCACTGGAGCGTCAGCCCGGACGGGACCGTGTACGTGTTCCACATCCGGGCCGGCGCCCGGTGGTCGAACGGAGAGCCGGTGACCGCGGAGGACTTCGTGTACTCCTTCAGGCGCATCCTCGACCCCGCCTTCGCCGCGGTGTATTCCTACATGCTCTGGCCGATCAAGAACGCCGAGGCCTTCAACGCCGGGACGCTGACGGACTTCTCGAAGGTGGGCGTCCGGGCGCGGGCCCCCGACTCTCTCGAGGTCACGCTCACCCAGCCGACCCCCTACCTGCCCGAGCTGGCGGCGCACACGACCTGGCTGCCCGTGCACAAGCCGGTGATCGAGAAGTTCGGTCCGATGAACAAGAAGGGCACGGACTGGACTCGGCCGGGCAACCTGGTCGGCAACGGCGCCTTCACGCTGGCCGAGTGGGTGCCCAACGCCCGGATTTCGGTGTCGAAAAACCCGCTCTACTGGGACGCGGCGGCCACGCGGCTAAACGAGGTGCAGTTCTACCCGATCGAGAAGGAGACGGTGGAGGAGCTGGCCTACCGCTCGGGCCAGCTTCACGCGACCAACCGCCTTCCCTCCTCGAAGATCGACGTCTACCGCAGGCACGTGCCCACCGACCTGCGGAGCGACCCCATCCTGTCCACCGGGTACCTGATCCTGAACGTGACGCGCCCGCCGATGGACAACAAGAAGCTGCGGCAGGCGCTGGCGCGCGCCATGGACCGGCTCGCGATCGCGCGGGATGTGACGCAGGGCGCGTACACCCCCGCCCACAGCCTGACGCCGCCCGGCTGTGGTGGGTACACCGCGGCGGCGGGCATCCCCGACGACTACGCGGAGGCCCGCCGCCTGCTCGCCGAGGCCGGCTACCCGGGGGGCAAGGGCCTGGGCCCGATCGAGGTGCAGAGCTACACGGCCGACGTCTCGCTCAGGATGATGGAGGCCGTCCAGGCGATGTGGCACCGCGAGCTCGGGGTCGACATCACGATCTCGCAGATCGAGCAGAAGACCCTCTTCCAGAACGGGCAGTCGGGCAACTACGTGATGGGCACCTCGGCGTGGATCGCAGACTACGCGGATCCCTCCACCTTCCTCGGCACCATGGTGACCGGCTGCGGCAACAACTGGCCGCGCTGGAGCAACGCCGAGTACGACCGCCTGATCGACGAGGCGAGCCGAAGCCCCGACCGCGGCCGACGCTTCGCGCTCTTCCAGAGGGCCGAGGCGATCCTCCTCGATGAGGCGCCGCTCATCCCGATCTACTATGAGACCCAGACCTACGCCATCAGCCCGGCGGTGCGCGGATGGACGACCAACCTGATGGGCTTCCACGCGTTCAACCGGATCTGGCTCGAGAAATAGGCCCGCCCCGGCGGGAATTGGACTTCTCCGCCTTTGTGCGGACACTGCAGGCCATCTTCATGAAATCCTATGACGACCTCCTGACTGAACGCTACGGCACCGCGGCCAAGGCCGCCGACGCGTCGCTGGACGCGGCCGTGGCCGGGTTGCTGGGGCACCGCTCGGTGCGCGCCTTCACCCAGGAGCCGGTCGGCGAAGACGTGCTCGAGCAGCTGGTGGCCGCCGCCCAGTCGGCATCGTCCTCCTCCAACCTGCAGACCTGGAGCGTCGTCGCGGTCAGGGACCCGGCGCGCAGGGCCCGCCTGGCCGAGTACGCGGGCGGACAGCGCCACGTGGCCGAGGCGCCGCTGGTGCTCGTCTGGATCGCCGACATCTCCAGGCTCGGGCGCATGGCCCGGGCGCTCGGCGAGACATGCGAGGGCCTCGACTACCTTGAGTCGCTGCTTCTCGGCGTCATCGACGCCGCGCTTGCCGCGCAGAACGCGGCGGTGGCTGCGGAGGCGCGGGGCCTCGGCATCGTGTACCTGGGGGCGCTGCGCAACCAGCCCGAGAAGGTGGCGGCCGAGCTCGGCCTTCCCCACGGGGCCTTCGGGGTCTTCGGGATGTGCGTCGGGCATCCCGACCCGGCGCGGCCGGCGGCCGTGAAACCGCGCCTGCCGCAGTCGGTGGTGCTCCACCGCGAGCAGTACTCCGCGAGGGGCGAGGCGGAGGGCGTCGCCGCCTACGACGCCATCATGACCCGCTTCTACACGTCGCAGGCCATGAACGTTCAGGGATGGTCCGGCCATTCCGTGGCGAGGATCCGGGATGCCAGGAGCCTGAACGGCCGCGACCGGCTCTCCCAGTCTCTCAAGGCCCTCGGCTTCGCGATCAAATAGCCCGGGCGGTCAGCGGATCAGGCTCTTAAGGCGCTCGAGCGGCGCCTGGGGCCCGAGGTACTCGCTCCCGTCGAAGGAGGAGGCCACGATCTGGCCTGTTCCGGCGTCCACGATGATCAGGTTGGGAATGCCATCGCCGGTGGACTTGCCCCATGCACCCGCATCGCCCACCTGAACCGCCGGGAAGTCCATCTTGTGCTGCAGCATGTAGGCGATCATCGCGCCGCGGGTGCGGTCGTAGTTGATCATCACCAGCTGGAACTTGGATTTGTCGGCCGTGCGGTAGAACTCCGCGAGGGTGGGGGAGAACGCCTGGCAGGGCGGGCACCATGAGGCCCCGTGGTAGAGCGCCAGGTAGTGGGTCTGCTTCGGGTTGACCTCGACGTAACCGGGCTTCCCTCCCTTTTCCAGGCGCACCGCCTGGATCACGCCGGGGGCCTTGGCGAAGTCCGTGTGGCGCGTGAAGACCTTGTAGACGGTCACCCCGAGGCAGACGATGAGGAAGATCTTCAGCACGTTTCCCATGTCGGGCTTGAGCGCTAGACGAGTCCGGCGGCCTTGTCAGCCCCGGAAATGGCGGACGGCGCGTCCGCTCAGCCCGCGGGCGCGACCAGCGCGAATGGCAGCCGCTCTGCGGGCGAGGGGTCGTGGCCCCGGCCGAGCCTCACGAACTTGACCACGGTCATGATCCAGGTCCCCGCCTGCTGCCTGGGGCTGTTCTGGGAGCCGTAGAAGGGGTGCAGCACGAAGAGGCCCACCGGGACGTAGTGGTCCATGTCGTAGCCGTTCAGGAGGAGCGGGTGCTCGTTGCGGGGCACGGCGAGGTAGCCCCCGTCGGCCACCCGCGGGTCCCCCGGCCGCTTCGCAAAGAGATAGCAGTCCATGTAGATGGCCTCGGGTGGGGGGCCCTTACGGATCACCTCCCGCTCGCTTTGGACATAGGCGACCACCTCCTCTCGGGCGGAGCGAAGGCCCCCGACCCGGTCGGGCAGGTCCAGAGCGAACCGGTTGATGCCGTTGCCGGCCACCCGGGCGTCCAAGCGACCCGCCGCCAGCGGCTCAAGCATGAAGTCCACGACGACCGGACCCTTCTGGAGCGCGAGATCATGTGCCAGGCGCTCCCACTCGGGATCGGGCTTCGGAAGGGCCGGCGCCAGCGCCACCAGGAGGGCGCAGTTGGCGGTGAGCGCGATGGCCGCCACCGAGGGTTCGATCGACTCGCACGCGAACGCAGCCACCACCGCGAGGGGGGGCAACAGCAGGTGGTAGTAATAGGTGAGGTAGGCTCCCCGGTGCCAGCCGAGGCCGAGGCCGAGGGCCGCCGCGCCGAGCGCCAGGGCGAACACCCAGTACCCGCGCTCGGGATCCGAGATCCAGCCGGGGGCGCCGGGCTTGCGGCGGCCCAGGACGAGCCCGGCCGCCGCCGTGGCTACGAGGCCGCAGGCGAGCCCGCTGAAGTCCCTCAGCTGGAGCAGGAAGGCCCCCGAACCGGGGTCCCGGTGCACAAAGTGGAAGACCACGGTCTCCGTGAGGAAGTAGGGGTTCGCCGAGGCGTAGGCGGCGATCCCAAGAACGATCACCCCGGAGCTGATCGCCGCGATCGCGAGCGACCGCCGCGAAAAGCGCACGACGCCGCCCGAGACGAAGGGGTACGCGGCCGCCGTCCCCCACGCCAGCAGGCCGTAGGGCTTGGTGAGGAAGGCGCCGAGCCCGAGCAGGCCGATAAGGAGAGCCGCGGAAAGCGTGCCCCGGCACTCCAGGAAGCTCGGTCGGCCCGCGGCGAGCAGTGCCAGGATCAGGAGCGACTCGAGGAAGTCCGGCCGCGCCTGGAGGGAAGAGGACCCCGCGTTCAGCGCGAAGAAGAGCGCGGTCACGGCGAGGGAGAGGGCGCCCGAGATGCGATACGAGCGAAGCACCCCTAGCAGGATCAACGAGGCGCCGGAGAGCGCCGCCAGGTTGGCCGCCCGGGCTGCGACGTAGGGGTCCATGCCCAGGGCCAGGAAGGGCCTGCAGAAGGTCGAGTACCCGGGCCCGTAGTTGTCCTGGGCGTCCACGAAGTGCCCGAGCTGGTACTGGTGCGGCCAGACGCGCGCGATGCCACGGTAGACCACCTCGGGGTACCCCATGGGCTCGGGCAGGCCGAGCGTCGCGCATTCCAGGGCGAGATGGTACGCCAGGACGGCCACCGCTGCCGTCAGCAGGGCGTACGTGATGAGCCGTCCGAGGAAGGGCGTGGCTTGAGGGGCGATCCGCACCTGATGACGGGTTTCCGGGGCCGACTCAAACGCGTTTATCCCGGGATCCGGCTGGGCCGGGGCGCCCGATCCTGAGGCGGGAGGGAGCCTGCCGACGCGGGTGGCGGGGTCTCTCGGCGCCGCGGACGAACCCCCTCCGGCGATTTCGGGGCGCCCTTTGCACCCGAATTGTGCGCGACAGGCGGCGGCGCCTCCCGATAGGTTCGGGCGTGCGTCGCCTCATGACCCTGACCCCCGCCACGGCCTGCCGGCTCGCGGCTTTTTCGTGCGCCTGCGTGTGGCTATGCGCCGCTTCGCCCAACGCCTCGAGGGCTGCGCAGGAGGCGGATATCCCCACCTACGGCTATTCTGTCGTGAAGGACTACCCGCACGACCGGGGGGCCTTCACCGAGGGACTGGTATTCTGGGAGGGCCAGCTGATTGAGGGCACCGGCCTGAACGGCCACTCCGCGCTGCGCAAGGTCGACCTTGAGACCGGTGCCGTCCGACAGGAGGTCAGGCTCCCCGAGCGGTATTTCGGGGAGGGCGTCGCGGTGCTCGGGGGCAAGATCTACCAGCTCACCTGGCTGAACGAGCACGGATTCATCTACGACCTGGCGACCCTGAAGCAGGTCGGGGAGTTCACCTACAAGGGTGAGGGGTGGGGGCTGACGACGGACGGGCGCTCGCTCATCATGAGCGACGGGACGAGCCGGATCCGCTTCCTCGACCCCGACACCTTCCAGGTGACCCGGACGATCGAGGTGCTCGCCCGGGGTCGTCCGGTCGACCAGCTCAATGAGTTGGAATTCGTGAAGGGCGAGATCTACGCCAACGTCTGGAAGACGCAGTTCATCCTCCGGATTGATCCTGCGAGCGGCCGGGTCCTGGGAACGATCGACCTCGTGGGAATTCTTCCGCGTTCGGACTATGAGCGCGACACCGACGTCATGAACGGGATCGCGTATGACGAGCGAGGCGACCGCCTGTTTGTGACCGGCAAGAACTGGCCGCGGGTCTTTGAGGTCAGAGTGTCGCCCGCGGCGATTGTGCGTTGAACGGGAATGTGAGGTGCTGCATTGTACTCCTCCCGCGCCGCGGCGACGGACTGTCTACCGACGCAAGCAAGCTGGCGTCGATCTTTATCTGGCCACCAAAAGTGACCGATGCCACGCACACCACGGCAAACAAAATTGAGGTTAGGCGGACCATGGATGCTGGGGCTGCGGGCCAAGCTCCTCAATCGGGGCAGTCTGTAGACGAAGCCAATATCCAGGCCGCATTCGAGTTCAATGAACGGCTTACAGCTTGGAGAGTTGTGCCGGAGAAAACCGAAGACGTCTTCCTCTACGGTTACGCAGACTGGTCGGCGCGGAATTGCCTAAGATTCTTGCCAGTCCTCAATTGAAAGGCCGGGCACCCGGACAAACTCCCTCGTATTGTGGGTCACAAGGACGGCTCCCATCGCAAGCGCATGTCCGGCAAGAAGCACATCGTATGGACCGACTGGCTCAGCATTTTGCCGCATGGTCTCCAGGGAGGCGCGTATCTCAGCCGCGCGCTGCGCCGCGTGCCCGTCAAAATCCTCAACAGCGGGAATCAAGCTTCTTAGAAACTTCAACCGAGGAACTGCCCTTTCTCGGTTTGGACTGCGCGCAGCGCCGTACTGCAACTCAAACCAGGAGATTGCAGAAAGGCGGCAATTTAGGGCATTCTCACCGACCCTTTGTGCGATGGCGGTGTCTGCTCCCCTGGCAAGGCGGGTGAGTACGTTAGTGTCGAGGAGATAAAGCATCAGGGTCTCGGCCAATCGTCCGGAAGCGGAGGCAGGCTCATAAGTTTTCGAAGGGCTCGGCGGCGCTTTGCGAGAGAAGCACTATCAACGACCAGAAATCCATCGGGCGTCCGCGTGATTTCGTAGCTTCCCGATTTGATTCCCAAGGAACTTGGGAGCCTTAGTGCCTTAGAATTCCCCGCTTTGAAAACTTTGGCGGTCAATGTGTTCATGTGTGCACAATGTAGTTACAATCGATGCAATCAAGTGAGCACTGGAGCAGGCCTGCCTCCCTGAAACTGTAATAACCGTGCCCCAATGGATCGGCTCCACGCCGGCCGATGATCACATGGTCTAAAAGAGGAATATCCACAGCTGAGACTGCCTCCCGAAGCTGTCTCGATTCCTTCTGGAGACTAGTTAGGCACGACGAAGGCGTCCGGGATGCCCTTGTCCAGAGTCACAAGCTTGGCGTCATGTGCGCTCGCGAGCGCGAGCAAGTGCGCATCGGTGGTTCGGGCGGCAACCTTGCACCAGACAGGCAATTCTGCCCCACGTTGGTCGTCGGGAATGAACGAGTGGGTTTGACCGAGACTTGCCAGCATCCCTTCAAGGGTGGAGCAGGCTTCCCTTACCGCAATGGTTCCGGTGGCCCGTTGCACCGAAACTCGCACGAATCCGAGTTCCGGTATCGGGGAAGTCAGAAATTCGGAGTCAGGTTTGCTGCGTTCGAACGCGAGCCATTTGGCTACGCGTTCGTGATCGGCGTGCTCTTCCCATCCCCAGGCCACGAGCACGTTAACGTCGAGCAGGTATTTCACGGGAAGTCGGCCAGCATTTCCCGAACTGTATCAGTCGTGAGAGGGCTCGCTCCGGGAGGTGATGAAAATATTGTCGCCCCAGTGTGGCTGCAGCGGACCTGACGCACGCGACTGGGCGATTTTCCGCCGCTCAAAGCTCGCCTTCGAATGTATTCCGAAAGTGTCATCTTTTTTCCGCGGGCCTCTGCCTTAATTCTGCGGGCCTCGTCGGCGGAAACCTTAAAGGTAATTGTTGGCATGGTATTACCGTATTACTATACCGAGATCGTTTCAAGTGTCTTTCTCAAAGCAGTTCAGCCTCCCTAAAACTGTAGTATCTGCGTCCAAGCGGATCCGCACCACGTCGGTCTATTATAACATGATCCAGCAGAGGAATATCCACAGCGGCTGCCGCTTCTCTAGTGATTGGGGCAATCAGGCTCAATCTCCGGCCTGCGAGGCGCGATGGTCGTCGTAGCGAGCGCCTAGACGCCCGAACGCCTTTGGATCGTGGCCGACAATGGTTGCTCCCATTAGATCCGCAATAGCCACCTGCCATGCATCGTTTTCGCCCATTCTGTTTGCGGTGCGACGTTGGATTAAGGCGGTTCTTTCGGCGTGCTGGCGTCCAATGATTTGCCAACGATATGGCCGCAAGGCACCTCGAACGGCATCCGGGTCACTGGCTCCTTCCAGCACTTCGCAATAGGTTACCGGCGATACCCAGAGATCCGCGTGGGGATTCCTTCTCATCCATCTCCGGGCAAGTCCGTCTTCATCGGCGGCGGTTTCATTGAGCAGGTCGATAACGAACGATGAATCTAAAAGGTAGCGTTTCATTTCCTCGGGATGATTCTGAGGCGTTGGTCTCCGGCGTGCCGCTCACTCCAGGCGAGCGCATCCGCCCCCGTGACAATCTCATGCTCGCGGATCAAGCTTCGGACAAACGTAGCCTTCTTCATGCCTGCCTGCTTGGATCGCCGGGCAAGCGTTGCTTCCTCTTCCTTTGTTAGGCGTACCGTAAGTATGCTGGGCATTGTATCTCTTGTGTATGTCATTGTTTGGGGTGGGTCAAGTAGTGGGGGAAATGAACAAAGGGGGGATCAAAGTAGCCCTGCTTCCCGGAAACTATAATACCCGCGCCCCAATGGATCGGCTCCACGCCGGCCAATGATAACATGATCCAGCAGAGGAATATCCACAGCTGATGCGGCCTCCCGGAGTTGCCTTGTGAGCTGGATATCGGCAGCGCTCGGAGCCGGATCCCCACTTGGATGATTGTGTGAGTCATTACCTACTAATGAGAATCTCAGGAAAAAGACGGCACCGAGCTGCTCTATAGGGATGTTGGCGGGTGAATTCGTGAGAGCGGGTGGACGCGAGCCTCAGCGAGCCAATAGAGCCGTGGTCTTCGGCTCTGGCGGCTGGTTTGGCCCGTCTCTTACATCGCCCGCGGCATCCCATTCTTTTTTCCAGGTTTTGAAGTCCTGCGCCCTGCCGGCGGTGAGTATTATGTCGCTTTCTCCGAATCGCTCGCTGACGGCAAAAGCAATCGTCACGATCTCCTCTTCATACATGCGAATCGTGTATCTTTGAATCAAGTCACCGTAAAACGAGGCGCCGGTGGTCGGCGAAGCCGGATAGCGAAGTCCAGCCTGGTATACGGCCCGCTTCTCGATCGCTGCGTCGATATCCTTTGGGAACTCAGCATGAAAATAATAAGTGTCTGCGAGATCCCGAATCATGCTCTTAAGCGTCTCGATATACTTCGCCCTCTTCTCGCTGACTTCAGGGCTGCTGTCTTGATCGGTAATCGCGAAGAGCGTAACTGCTGTGTGCCGCTTCGCCGGTACCGACGCAAGCAAGCTGGCGTCGATCTTTATCTGGTCACCAAAAGTAACCGATGCCACGCACACCACGGCAAACAGAATTGAGGTTAGGCGGACCATAGATGTTGGGGCTGCGGGCTAAGCTCCTCAATTGGGGCTGTCCGAGAATGGATTGAGCGTATTGACGCCCGATCTTTGGAAGTCGGTAACATTCCTTGTTACAACCACGAGCTGATTTTCGAGCCCGGTGGCCGCTATCATGCCGTCGACCGCCGGTAGGGGTTGGCTCGGGGATAGGCGGCCCCAGCGGTCTGCGATCTTCGCCGTTATCGGAAGAATCCTGTCGGCATAGTGGGTCTCCAGGCCGAGTAGCCATCGTTCGAGATTGCTAGCTGCCGAAGGATTCTTGAGGCGATGAAGCTCTATCCCCGATCGGATTTCGCCGATCGTCAGAACGCTCAAGAAGGCTTCGTTCGCATTTATGCTTGAAATCCAAGCCAATACCCCGGGATTGACGCCAGGTTTTCTAAGCTCTGATACAATGCAGGTGTCGAGGAGGTAGGGCATCAGAGTTCCAAAGGCCGCGGAAGATCTTGGGATCTTGGAAATTCAATTTCTTCATCCGTCGGAACGCTTCGAAGGTAAGCGACGAAATTGTCTTTTGGGCCCGGCGTATCGCCGAACAAGGCTGCGCGAAGTAATTGGCGATGAGCCTCTTCCACTGAGATTCCCAGCGCGGCCGCTTGGTTTCGAAGCTTTCGGACTATCGCAGGTTCAAGGTTGCGCACGAGGAGTTGGGACATCACAAACAGGTGATATCAATGATAGCATTTGTCAATCAAAGGAGTCCGGCTTCTCTAAAGCTGTAATACCCGCGTCCAAGGGGATCGGCTCCACGCCGGCCAATGATAACATGATCCAGGAGAGGGATATCCACCGCTGCTGCTGCCTCTCTGAGTTGCCTTGTGAGCTGGATATCCGCCGCACTAGGAGATGGATCTCCGCTGGGGTGATTGTGTGCGCAGACCACCGCGGCTGCCGACTCACGGATGGCTCCCCGGAAGACCTCGCGGGGGTGTGCGAGTGCTGCCGTGGCCGTGCCCGAGGTTACCTCCAGCCGCTTCCTGAGGCGGTTCCGGCGGTTGAGGCACAATACCCAGAACTTCTCCACG
>CAIXHE010000141.1 GCA_903919205.1 uncultured Opitutaceae bacterium
GGCGACAGGAACGCCGCGACCAGGCAGAGCAGGGTGGAGCGCGGCTGGTGGAAGTTGGTCACGAGGGCGTCGACCCCCTTGAAGACCCGGGGCGGGTAGATGAAGATGCCGGCCTCCGACAGGTGGGTGTGGCCGGTCGGCGCCTCATGGCTCGTCAGAAAATCCTCCAGGGTGCGGACGGTGGTGGTGCCGATGGCGATCCGCCGGCCCGTGCGCGGCCCGAAAAGGGCCTGCTGGGTTTCGAGGGGAATCTCGTAGAATTCGCTGTGGATCGGATGCTCCTCGACGTGGGCCGCGCTGATCGGCTTGAAGGTGCCGAGGCCCACGTGCAGGGTCACGTCCGCGGTGCGCACGCCCTTCTGGGCGATCGCAGCCAGGAGCTCCGGCGTGAAATGCAGGCCGGCCGTCGGGGCCGCGACCGCGACCCGCCGGGACCGGTCCGCGTACACCGTCTGGTAGCGCTCGCGGTCCTCCTCCCTCCGGGAGGCGTCCTCCCGGGTGATGTAGGGGGGCAGGGGGATGTCGCCCAGCCGGCTCGCCGTTTCCTCGACGGATTCGCCCCTAAGCGGAGTGAAGCGCACGAGCACCCCGCTGTCACCCAGGTCGGCGGCCACCTTGGCGTGCAGGGCGCCGTCGCCGGCCTCGAACTCCGCGCCGACCCCGAGCTTGCGCCCGGGCCGCACCAGGCACTGCCACACCTCGGCGTCCCGGTGCACGGAACCGGAGCGGCGCAGCAGCAGGCACTCCACCTTTCCCCCGGTGGGCCGGCGGCCGTGGAGCCGGGCGGGCAGGACGGCCGCGTTGTTGCGAAAAAGGGTGTCGCCGCCAGCCAGCAGGCCGGGCAGGTCGGAAAACTGCAGGTGGGACACCGTGTGGGCGGCCCTGTCGACCACCAGCAGACGCGAGGCGTCCCTCCGGTCCGCGGGCGCCTGTGCGATCAGCTCCTGCGGGAGCGTGTAGTCGAACCGGTCGGTGGGGATCACGGCGCCGATTGTCCGCCGAACCGGCTGCGGACTTGAAGCCCAAATTGCTCGTTTTTCGCAACGCCCGTGTGTTTTTTCCCTCTGCCGAGGCGTTCTTGACAGCCCCTTGCCCGGCTGGTGGACTGACCGTTCTAGCGCCGGCTTAGCTCAGTGGTAGAGCATCGGTATCGTAAACCGAGGGTCGTCGGTTCAACCCCGACAGCCGGCTCCATTTCTAACGTGTTGGGGGAAAGGGCCCAAAGTCGGGCCTTTGGTTCGCCCCCGGGGGCGCCTACCAGCGGTTGGGGGCCGCCCTGGGATACGGATACGCCTCCTCGCCTTCGTCGATGATCAGTTTTCCCGAAGCCTGCAGGTCGCCCACCGAGGGATCGTAATATTCCTTCCACGATAGGATGCGTCCGTTCCTCACCTCGCCGACCGCCACGGTGCCGTCGGCCTCGCGCTTGCCGGTCGACCGGTCCGTCGAGCAGTACTGGTATTCGGCCATGAACCGGTCGCCCTGGATCACGATGTTCATGTGGTGAAATTTGATGTTCGCGTAGAGCTTGGGCGACGCGGTGAACTGCTCGAGCGTCTGCTTGCGGTCGAACGTCCCTCCCGGGTTCGAGAAGTGAAACTGGTCGTCGATCGTCGCGGTGAACGCCGCGACGTCCCCGGTGGTCCACGAGTCGGTGTACTTGAGGATGAGGGCCCGTACCTCGGCCTCGCTTGCCGCGTCCGCTCTGGGCGCCGCCGCCGACAAGCCGACAAGGATCAGAACCAGGGTCGCACGCATGTTCATGGGGCCAAACAAGCACAAGTCCTGCCAAGCGGGGCGCGGTCCGCGCCCAGGAGGGGAATTTCCGCCAACCGTGGCATGCGACGTGCTCGCGGGATCCCCATGCGCTTTCCGAACCCCGCCGCCTGCTGTCTTGCCGCCGCCCTCCTCGCCCTTTCAAGGCCCGTGCGGGCCGACGGCCTTGAGCCCGGCCGCGGCTCCCCCGACGACCTCGCGGTGAGCGGCCTGTTCACGCCGCTCTCTCCGGGCGCCACCGCCCACTTCACCCGGGCCTCGCTTGAGGCGATGCCGGGCGTCGTCAAGATCCATGAAAGCGTGAAGCCCGAGCTTCCCGAGGTGGACCTCGAGGTGCTGCCGCTCCTCGAGCTTTTCAAGGCGGTGCCGCCCGCCGCCGGGGCCGACGGGATCGTGCTGATCGGCGCCGACAGCTGGGAGTCCTTCCTGCCGATGGAATTCGTGAAGACGTACCACCCCTACGTGCTGCTCCGCTACGACGGGCGCACGCCGGCCGGCGGCTGGCCGAAGGTCTACGGCATCAAGCCCCTGGCCCCCTATTTCTCCGACATAAGCCCCTCCCTCGGGCCGAAGCTCGAGACGCCGCTCGAGTACGGCTACAACGATGCCAACCAGATGGTCGAGATCCGCGCGGTCGTGACCAAGGACCGCTATGCCCCCTTCTTCGAGGGCAAGCTCGCGGGGCTCTCACCGGCCGCCGCGATGGGCCGAAAGACGTTCCTTAGGGAGTGCAGCAACTGCCACCTGGGGCCGGGACACGTCGGCGGCAATGTCGCCCACCGCTCGTTCGCCCTGCTCTCGGCCCAGGCCACGCTCAGCAAGGACTACTTCATCCATTTCGTCCGCAACTCGACGCTCTATCTCCCGGAAACCGTGATGGCGCCCTACGACCAGATGAGCCCCGCGGAGATGGACGGCCTGGTTGCGTTCCTACAGGCGGCGCGGGCGGCCGGCGTCGAATAGGGCCCGCCGCCTAAGGCAGCAGGCCGGCGCGGAACGCGCCGATGTGCGCCTCCAGGCGCAGGATCACGACCAGGGCGGCGGCGGCGACGCTCGCGGCCACGACCAGCCGCCCCGAAAGACCCAGCTCGGAGTCGTGCAGGTAGGTCCGCCGCGCGCTCCCCGAGAAGCCGCGCGCCTGCAGCACGATCTCGATCTGCTGCGCCTTGAACATCGCCCCCAGGGTCACCGGGATCGCGACCTTGGCGTAGGTGCGCACCCGCTCGGCCACCCCCATCTCCTCGACCGCGAATCCCCGCAGCCGCTGGGCCTCGATCACGAGGCCGATCTCCTCCAGGAGCAGCGGGAAGAACCGCAGGGTCGACGAGAACGCGAACGCGAACTTGTAGGGCACCTTCATGCGGACGAGCCCGACGACGATGTTGTTCGGGTCGGTCGTCAGCACGCACAGCGGCACGAGCAGCAGCAGCGTCACGCTCTTGCAGACGACACTGATTCCGTAGAGGAAGCCCTCCCTCGAGAAGACCATCGAACCGGCGAGCGGCCAGGACGGCGGCACGGTGAACAGGGGCGTGAGGGCGGCGCGGCCGGTTAGGCGCAGCACAAGCTGCACGTTGAAGAAGCCGTGCGTGAGGACGAGCAGCAAGAGAAACGGCGCCATCACCCGCCCGACGAGCGCGAGGTAGCGGGCGCCGATTCCCGCCGCAAGGCACGCGCCGATCGTGGCGAGGGCGAGAAGCGCCCCCATCCCGGGGTCGTCCCAGAGAACGGCGGCGAGGCTCGCGGCCAGGACCGCCGCCAGCTTCGCCCGGAAATCGAGCCTGGAAAACGCCGTGGGGCGCGGCGCGGCCGCTGCACCGGGCCGCATCATGGCCCGCCTCCCGCGTATCCGTCCGCAAATTCCTCGGGGGTGACGGCGCGGCTGCCGCGGCAGGCCGCCGCGGCAAGCGCGGCCGCCTGCGGGGGCTCCAGGTGCGTGGACCCGAGCAGGGCCAGGTCGTGGTAGACCTCGCGCAGCGGCGCGCTCGCCACGACGCGTCCCTGCGCGAGCACCACGGCCCTGCGGGCGTAGCCCGGCATCAGATGGAGCTGGTGGGTGGCGACGATCACGGTGCGCCCCTGGCGGTTCAGGGCCGCGGTGAGCTCAAGGATCGCCCGGGCGCCGGCGTCATCCTGCCCGTGCGTCGGCTCGTCGAAGATCAGGACCTCGGGCTCCATGGCAAGGACGGCGGCCACGACGACGCGCGCCCGCTCCCCCTTGGAAAGCGCGAGCGGATGGGCGCCCCGCAGGTCCGACAGCCCCAGGGACGCGAGCGCCGCGTCGGTTCGCGCCTGGCGCTCGGTGCGGCTGAGCGCCAGGCGCCCGAGGCCGAAGGCGACCTCCGCCTCGACCGTGGCGTTGAAGATCTGCCGGTCCGGATTCTGCCCGACGTAGCCGATCCGCCGGGCGACCGCGCTCATGGACTGGCCCGAGAGGGGCTTTCCGGCGACCTCGACCGTCCCCTGGGCCGGGCGCAGCAGCCCGAGGAAATGCTTGAGGAGCGTGCTCTTTCCCGAGCCGTTCTGGCCCAGCAGCACCACGTAGTCGCCCGAGTGGATCTCAAGGTCGACCTCGCGGAGCGAGCGGGTGCCGTCGGGGTAGGCGTGGCTCACGCCGCGCAGGGCGAGCGCGGGCCGCCCTGCGGCCGGCGCCGGATCCCCCGGCAGGAAGGGCCTGCACGGCGGCAGGGCGCCCAAGGCCCCCAGGGCCTCGTCCATCCGCACGGGCAGGGCGCCGTGAAAGAGCCCCCGTGATCGCAGCCGCTCGAAGGACGCGGTGACCCCCGGGGGCCGGACGCGCTCGCGCGCAAGGAGCGCCGTGTCCCGGAATATCGCCTCCGGGGTTCCCGAGGCGCAGACCCGCCCCCGCGACAGCACGACCACGCGGTGCGCGGTGTCGGCGATCTCCTCGGAGGCGTGGCTTGCGATCACGAAGGCCGTGCCGCGCTCGCGGTTGATCCTCTTGATGAGGGCGATCACCTCGCGGGCGGCCCGCGGGTCCAGCTGCGCGGTCGGCTCGTCGAGCACGATCAGGGCGGGCTGCTGCGCCAGCGCGACCGCGAGCGCGAGGCGCTGCTGCTGGCCCCCCGACAGCTCGTGCGGGTGGCGGTTGCCGAGGCCCGCAAGGTCGACCGCGACCAGCGCCTCGGCGACGCGGCGGCGGATCTCGCCCCGCGGGACGCAGGCGTTCTCGAGGGCGAAGGCGACCTCGTTCTCGGCCGAGGCCGCGATCAGCTGGCTTCCCGGGTCCTGCAGGACAATCCCCACATGGCGCGCGAACGCGTGGATCGGCTGGTCGGCGGTGTCCAGGTCCGCCACCGTGGCGCTCCCGAAGAACCGGCCCCCGTAGAGCTGGGGCACGATGCCGTTCATCGCAAGGCACAGGGTCGACTTGCCCGATCCGTTCGCCCCGAGCACGCCGAGGATCTCGCCGGCCCTCACCTGGAGGCCCACGTTGAGCAGCGCGGCGCGCGCCCCGCTCGGGTAGAAGTACGAGAGCGCCTCGACCGAGACAACGGGTGGGGTCTCCATCGCTCGGCCGTCAGTAGCGCGCCCCGGCGGGCTTGATGAGCGACAGGGCCCTCAACCCCGCGATGACGCCCGTGCCGACGACCGCCCCGATCGCCGCACGCGCGGCCTGCTCGAACGGGATGATGCCGACAAAGACGACGAAGAGCTGGCCGGGCCAGTTGAGCAGGTAGTACGAGACCAGGGACTCGGTGAACATCATGATTCCGGTCGCGCACCAGGTCCCCAGAAAGAGCCCGATCCAGACCCTGCCGAGCTGCGGGCTCGCGATCAGCCGTCCGATCCAGCGGCGCGTCGGCAGCAGGAAGAGGGCGACGGAGACCGCGTGCGACGCGTAGGCCGCGACGAAGAGGGCGGGGCGGACGCCGTTGTCGTGGACCGCGTGCCGATAGAAGAGGATGCACGCCGCCGCGACCGCGAGCGAGGCCGCCAGCCCCGCCAGCCGCCGCCCGCCCGCCACGATGCACCCGGCGATTCCCGCGCCGAGACCGGCGCCGCCGATCGTGATCCAGGCGATCCCCGCCGTATGCGGGGCGAGGAACACGCCGACCAGCGCGCCCATGGCGCTGGCGACGATTCCCGCCCACGGGCCGAGCAGCCAGCCGGTCAGCGGATAGACGCCCTGGGACATGGGGAAGCTGCTGCCGCCGGCGAGCGCCACGGAGAAGGGGATGAAGGAAAGCACGGCGATCACCGCCGCCATCATGACGACGTAGGCGACCGGCGCGCCGCCTAACGAGGCGGGGCCCTGCAGGCGCACGGTGCGCGGGGCGCCGACCGGCGCCTCGGGAATCTCGGCGTCGGCGCTCACGCGCGTCGGAGCAGGCGCAGCACGTTTCCTCCCAGCACCTTCCCCTCCTCCTCGGGCGTCAGCCCCGCGCCGCGCGCGTCCGCCAGGTCGCGCAGGAATTCCGGCTCCCGGGTCGCGCGCGGGTGAGTGAGCAGCGGGTAGTCGGTGCCGAACAGGACCCGCTCCGCGCCGACCAGGTCGACCACGCGCCGGTACACCTGCCTGTCATAGAGCAGCGGCGACGCCGCCGTGTCGTAGTAGACGTTCCTGAAGAGGGTGCGCAGCTTCGCGTTCAGCTCGTAGTAGGGGATGCCGCCCCCCCAGTGGGCCAGGATGAACGTGGCCTCCGGAAACGCGCGGACGAGCTCCACGTAGTTCTCGAGCGGCGTGGGCTTGGTGCAGGACTCGGGATTGTAGGAGAGGGGGTCCGTCACGTGCAGGTTGATCGGCACGCCGTACTCCACGGCGAGCGCGACGACCCGCGCCCACGCCTCGTCCCTGAAGGTGAAGCCCTGCGCCTGCGGCAGGAGTTCGCCGATGCCGCACAGGCCGGCGTCGAGCGAGCGGCGCAGGTTGTCCAGCCCGCGCTGCCCCGAGCCCGGCTGGACCGTCGCGAAGCCGAGCAGGCGGTCCGGATGCGCGCGGCACCAGTCGATGAACCACCCGTTCTGGATCTCGCAGGTCTCCTGGCGCTCCCAGTACCAGCCGAGCATCACGCTCTTCTCGATGCCGGCGGCATCCATGTCCGCGAGCAGGCGGGGCACGTCGGCCCATCCCTGCAGCGTCGGCTGGTGCGGCGGAGCGACGCAGTACGTCCACCACGGCTCGCCGTGCGCGGTGCCCCAGGCCACGGGGTCGGCGAAGACCTCGGGCGGGTACATGTGGATGTGCGCGTCGACAATGCGGCGAGTCATGGGCACCGGATAACAGCACGGACCATGCTAGAACCCTTCCCGCAATCCCCGGCGTTTCCAATCTGAATCGCCCTGCGGCGATCCCGCAGCCGGGTCCTCTCAGGACTCCTGGACCAGCGCCCGGAGATCGTTCAGCTCAACCGGCTTGTAGAGGATGCGCTCGACGCCGAGCCTGCGGTATTCGCTGGCGACCTCGAGGTTCAGCTCCGAGCTCACGATCGCGATCATGCCGGGATAGCCGATCTCGCGCAGGCGCATGACCAGCTCGATCCCGTTCATGCCGGCCATGTGGTGGTCGGAGATCACGATGTCGTAGGCGTGCAGGTCGGCGGACACCAGATTGAAGGCGTCGCTGCCGTCCGGAGCGCAGTCCACCTTGTGCCCCACCACCGAGAGGGCGAGGCGCGCGACGTCGCGCAGCTCGCGCATGTCGTCCACATAAAGCACGCGCTTGGTCGCCTTTCCTGCGACATTCTTTTCCGTGGTGGTCATTGTTTCTATCGGAGCGAGGAGAAGTTCTCTCACCAGATAGACCGCAAACTCGTAACTTTGTAACTACGATCTTTGCTAAAAAATGGCGAATTGGCGGGGCCGCGCATGTCTAGTTCTGCGATATATGATCGTCCGGCAGCCCGCCCTGCAATTTCAAATTCAGCAGTGCCGCGTCAATTTCCGTCCGCAGCACCTGCAGCAGCAGCACGAGCCTGCGGTTCACGTCGAGCGTCTCGAGGAGCCGCTGCTTCACCGGGGCGCTCTGGCAGAGGTTGAAGGCCGCGATGTCGGAGAAGATCTCGGGGTCCTCCACGCTGCGCAGGAGTTCGCCCATGCCCTCGATCCCGCCGGGCGAAAGCTTCAGCTTGAGCTTGATCAGCCGGGTAAGCTCGGTCCGCAGCCGGGCGTTTTCGCCCGGCTCGGCCCCGGGCTCGCTGGAAAGGGCCTTCACCCGGATCCGCCGGTAGGGTTCCTCGCCCACGATCGCCTCGATGGAAACGCGGCAAAGCCCTTGGAGAAGGAGGTTTGAGGTCCCGTCGTCGTTGCCCTGGCAGGCGCGGATTAGCCCGATGCACGCCACGCGGTGCGGCGGCTCCCGCTCGGGATCCACGGCGGCCGCGTCCGAATCGAGGCAGGCCACGGCGAAGAGCCGGTTGCCCTCGAGCACGTCCTGCAGCATCTGCCGGTAGCGGGGCTCGAAGATCCTCAGGGGAAGCAGGGCCTGGGGAAAGAACGCGAGCTCGGGCAATGTCATCACAGGCACCTCATCGGGCACTTGGATCTCGACTTCCATGGTCCCAGTAAGGCTCCGTTGGCCGGATAATCAAGAGGCCCATCCAACTATCACCGTTTTTCGGTGCCGGAAGGGTCGCGCCACTGTGCCATCGCCGTGTGCCATTGCCCCCAAAGTGTGCCAAAATAGCCCAAAATGGGCCATCGGCGGAAAGCTCGAAAAACCACCGGATTATTTTAAGTAAATAGTATAAAGCAACTAACGAAAGTTAGCGTTTGAAGGCACGGACACTGCTACCTTGCGGGCATGAGCCGTATTCTGGGCATCGATCTAGGCACCACCAATTCCTGCATGGCCGTCATGGAAGGCGGCGAACCCGTCGTCATTCCGAACGCCGAGGGTGCGCGCACCACGCCTTCGGTCGTGGCCTTCACCAAGACAGGCGAGCGCGTTGTCGGCCAGGCCGCCAAGCGCCAGGCCGTCACCAATCCCCGCAACACCATATTCTCCGCCAAGCGCCTGATCGGGCGCAAATTCAGCGAGGTCCGCGAAGAGGCCAAGAACATGCCGTTCAAGGTCGTGGAGGGCAAGAATGGCGACGCCTACATCGAGGTGGAGCAGGGCGGCAAGACCGAGCAGTACGCCCCCCAGCAGATCGCCGCGTTCGTGCTCGGCAAGCTCAAGGCCGACGCCGAGGCCTACCTGGGAGACAAGATCACGCAGGCCGTGATCACGGTTCCCGCCTATTTCAACGACTCCCAGCGCCAGGCCACCAAGGACGCGGGCAAGATCGCCGGACTCGAGGTCCTGCGCATCATCAACGAGCCGACGGCGGCGTCGCTGGCCTACGGCCTGGACAAGAAGAAGGACGAAAAGATCGCGGTGTTCGACCTGGGCGGCGGCACGTTTGACGTGTCCGTCCTGGAGATCGGCGACGGCGTCTTCGAGGTGAAGGCCACCAACGGCGACACCCACCTCGGCGGCGACAACTGGGACGACGCACTGATCGCGTGGCTCGTGGACAATTTCAAGAAGGACAACGGGATCGACCTGAGGAAGGACCCGATGGCCCTCCAGCGCCTGAAGGAGGAGGCCGAGAAGGCGAAGATCGCCCTTTCCTCGACGCAGTCGGTCGACATCAACCTGCCGTTCATCACGGCCGACGCCTCCGGCCCCAAGCACCTCAACGTGCAGCTTACCCGGGCCAAGATGGAGCAGATCTGCGATCCCCTCTTCGAGCGCTGCATCCAGCCGTTCAAGAACTGCCTCAAGGACGCGGGCCTCACCTCGGACAAGATCGACGAGCTCGTGCTGGTCGGCGGCATGACCCGCATGCCCAAGGTGGTGGACATCGCCCGCGGCCTCGGCGGCAAGGCGCCCCACCAGGGTGTCAATCCCGATGAGGTCGTCGCGGTCGGCGCGGCCATCCAGGGCGGCGTGCTCAAGGGCGAGGTCCGCGACGTGCTGCTCCTCGACGTCACCCCGCTCACGCTCGGCATCATGACGGCCGGCGACGTGTCGACGGCGATGATCCCGCGCAACACCACCATTCCCTCGAAGAAGACCCAGACCTTCTCGACCTACTCGGACAACCAGCCGTCCGTCGAGATCGTCGTGCTCCAGGGCGAGCGGCCCATGGCCCGCGACAACAAGACGCTCGGCACCTTCCGCCTGGACGGCATCCCGCCGGCCCCCCGCGGCACCCCGCAGATCGAGGTCACCTTCGACATCGACGCGAACGGCATCCTGCATGTCTCGGCCAAGGACCTGGGCACCGGCAAGGACCAGAAGATCACGATCCAGGGCTCCTCGGGCCTCTCCAAGGACGAGGTCGAGAAGATGACCAAGGAGGCCGAGCTCAACGCCGCCGAGGACAAGAAGCGCCGCGAGGCCGTCGAGACGCGCAACCAGCTCGACTCCTCCGTCTACCAGCTTGAGAAGGCGCTCAAGGAGGCCGGCGACAAGCTGGCCGGCGACAAGAAGTCCAAGGTCGAGGCCGCGCTCGCCAGCGCGAAGAAGGCCCTCGAATCCAACGACGGCGACAAGATGAAGGCGGCCCTCGAGGACCTCACCAAGGTCGGCGCCGAATTCTACGCCGACGCGCAGGCGGCGGCGCAGGCCGCCGGCGGCGCGGGCCAGCCCGCCCCCGAGGGCGAGCCGCAGCCCGAGCCCAAGGCGAAGGCCGAGAAGAAGGCCGACGTGGTCGACGCCGATTTCGAGGTCGTCGACGACGAAAAGTCCAAGAAGTAACCCTTTTCGGGGCGGGGGCGGCTTTGCCGTCCCCATCCGACCTTAACCCAAAAACAAAATCCATATGGCTAAAGTAAAAATCAAACCTATCGGTGATCGCGTCCTCGTGAGGCATCTCGACGACAAAGAGCAGGTCCGCGGGGGCATCATCATCCCGGACAGCGCCAAAGAGAAGCCGCAGGAGGCCGAGGTCATCGCCCTCGGCACCGGCAAGAAGGACGAGAACGGCAAGGTCCAGGCCTTCGAGGTGAAGGTCGGCGACCGCGTGCTTGTCAGCAAGTACGGCGGCACCGAGGTGAAGCTCGACGAACAGAAGTACACGCTCGTCCGTGAGGACGACATCCTCGGCGTCATCGCCTGAGGAAGCCCGCAACCGGCAACAACCCACAAAAAAATCTTACTAAAATGCCTGCCAAACAACTGCTATTCGACGAGGCCGCTCGTCAGAAAGTCCTCCGCGGCGTCGAGCTGCTCTCCCGCGCCGTCAAAGTCACGCTGGGGCCCAAGGGCCGCAACGTCGTCATCGACAAGAAATTCGGGTCGCCGACCGTCACCAAGGACGGCGTGACCGTCGCCAAGGAGATCGAGCTGCCCGATCCCTACGAGAACATGGGCGCCCAGATGGTCAAGGAGGTCGCCTCCAAGACGTCCGACGCCGCCGGTGACGGCACCACCACCGCGACCGTGCTCGCCGAGGGCATCTACCGCGAGGGCCTCAAGAACGTCACCGCCGGATCGAACCCGATCTTCCTGAAGCGCGGCATCGACAAGGCCGTCGAGGCCGCCGTCGCCGAGCTCGCCAAGATCTCCAAGAAGGTCTCCGACCGCGAGGAGATCCGCCAGGTCGCCACCGTCTCGGCCAACTGGGACGACACGATCGGCAACATCATCGCCGACGCGATGGACAAGGTCGGCAAGGACGGCACCATCACCGTCGAGGAGGCCAAGTCGATCGAGACCACCCTCGAGGTGGTCGAGGGCATGCAGTTCGACAAGGGCTACCTCTCGCCGTACTTCGTCACCAACGCGGAGGCCATGGAGGCCGTCCTCGAGGACGCCTACGTGCTCATCCACGAGAAGAAGATCAGCGCGCTCAACGACCTCCTGCCGCTGCTCCAGACCGTGGCCAAGAGCGGCAAGCCGCTGCTCATCATCGCCGAGGAGGTCGAGGGTGAGGCCCTCGCCGCGCTCGTCGTCAACAAGATCCGCGGCACGCTCAATGTCGTGGCCGTCAAGGCCCCCGGCTTTGGCGACCGCCGCAAGGCGATGCTTGAGGACATCGCGATCCTCACCGGTGGCAAGTGCTTCACCGAGGACCTCGGCATCAAGCTCGAGAACGTCACCATCAGCGACCTCGGCCGCGCCAAGCGGATCGTGATCGACAAGGAGAACACCACGATCGTCGAGGGTGCCGGCAAGGCCTCGGACATCCAGGGCCGCGTGAAGCAGATCCGCCGCCAGATCGAGGAGACCACCTCCGACTACGACCGCGAGAAGCTCCAGGAGCGCCTCGCGAAGCTGGCCGGCGGCGTGGCCGTCATCAACGTCGGAGCCTCCACCGAGGTCGAGATGAAGGAGAAGAAGGCCCGCGTTGAGGACGCCCTGCACGCCACCCGTGCGGCCGTCGAGGAGGGCATCGTCGCCGGCGGCGGCGTCGCGCTCCTTCGCACCGCGAAGGTCATCGACGCCCTCCAGCTCGAGGGCGACGAGAAGATCGGCTCGCAGATCGTGCGCCGGGCCATCGAGCATCCGATCCGGATGCTCTGCTCGAACGCAGGCGTCGAGGGCGCGGTCGTCGTCGGCAACGTGCTGTCCGGCAAGGGCAACTACGGCTACAACGTCGCGACCGACAAGTACGAGGACCTGGTCAAGGCCGGCGTCGTCGACCCGACCAAGGTCACCCGCACGGCCCTTCAGAACTCGGCGTCCATCGCCGGGCTCCTGCTGACCACCGAGTGCATGATCACCGAGATCCAGGAGAAGAAGGACGCGGCCCCCGCCCATCCCCCGGGCGGCGGCGGCATGGATTACTGATCCGCCCTCTCCGAAATACAAAAAGTCTACGGGCGCCCCCTCCTCGCGGAGGGGGCGCCTTTTTTTGGTGCGTTGCCCCCGGGGCGCCCCAATCGTGGGCCCCCACCATGGAAGTGATCGTCCTAGGAAGCGGCACGTCGCAGGGCGTGCCCATGATCGGCTGCGGCTGCGCCGTCTGCACGTCCGCGGACCCCCGCGACCGCCGCACCCGCGCCTCGGTGCATGTCGTCATGGACGGCCTCTCCGTGCAGGTCGACGCGGCCCCGGAGTTCCGCCTGCAGTGCCTGCGCGAGCACGTGGATCGCATCGACCTCTTCGTCCTCACCCACGGACACTCGGACCACGTGCTCGGCATGGACGACCTGCGGCGCTTCTGCGACGCGCGCAGCGGGGGAGCCCTTGCCATCCACTCGACCGAGGAGGGGCTTGCCCGCGTGCGCGCGATCTACCCGTACGCCATCATGGAGCGCGCGCTCGTGCGGGGCTACCCCGCGTTTCGCCTCGAGCGAATGCCGGCGCGCATGGACCTGCCCCAGGGGACGATCGAGACGACCCTGCTCCCCCACGGGTCGACCGAGACCCTCGGCCTCGTGTTCACCGAGCGCAGCAGCGGGAGGAAGTTCGCGTACTACACCGACTGCAAGCGCCTGACCGACGAGGCGGTGGCGCTCGCGCGCGGCGCCGACGCCGCGATCCTCGACGGCCTGCGGCCGGAGCCGCACCCCTCGCACATGAGCATCTCCGAGGCCATCGAGGCGGGGCAGGGCATGGGGATTCGCTCGGTCTGGCTCACGCACCTCACCCATCTCACCGGGCACGCGGCGACCGAGGCCGCGCTTCCCGCGGGATTCGCGCTCGCCTTCGACGGAATGAGGCTGCGCCTCTGAGCGGAACATCCGTTGGACCCCGGGCCCTGCGGCGCGGGCCCGGTCCGCGCGACGGTGCTTGGGCGAGGGGGGATAGGTGTACCCACGAACGGCGCGCTTGATGGGTCAGGCCGACCGCGGCCCCGCCGGCCCTGCGGATTTATGACGAAAGAGAGACAAAAGCGCTTGATTTAATCCCTACTTAAATAATGTAGATTGAATCCATTTCATGAAGCTTTCCAAGAAAGGCGAATACGCCCTGCGATCCCTGATCAACCTGGGCATCGCCGCCGAGATGAAGCGCAAGCTGGTGCAGGTCTCCGAGCTGGCGGAGAGCGAGCAGCTTCCCGTGAAGTTCCTTGAGCAGATCCTCCAGGCGCTGAAGGAGGCGGGCATCGTGGCCAGCCAGCGCGGCAAGTTCGGCGGCTACCGCCTCGCGCGCCCCGCCTCCAAGATCAAGATCGGAGAGGTGGTCCGGCTGATCGACGGCCCGCTGGCGCCGATCGGCTGCGTCTCCCAGACCGCCTACGAGCCCTGCACCTGTCCCGACGAGGCGCACTGCGGCCTGCGGATGCTGATGGTGGACGTCCGCAACGCCATCGCGGAGATCCTCGACCGCTACACCCTCGCGGACGTCGTAGAGATCACGCTGCGCAAGATGCGCCGCGACAGCGTCGCCCTGCCGTTCTCCACCGAAGGGGACGCGGCGGGCGCCTCGCCGAGGGTCCCCGCGCGGATCGCCCGCCAGCAGCTGGCGCGCCGCAGCCGGACTCCCCGGGAGTCCCGCACGTCCCCCTCCGAGGGCGTGCTCCATCACATCCTCGGCGAATATTCCATCTAGCCCCCTCCCATGACCCCCGAATCCACGCTGCCAGCAGCCCCCGCGCGAGAACCCGAGTGGCTCGCCTTGGTGCGGTCCAAGGTCGAGGGTCTGCGCTACGGCGTCGTGCAGCTTGTCGTGCACGACGGCCGCGTGACGCAGATCGAGCGCACCGAGAAGACCCGCCTGGCGTCGGACCGCGAGGAGCGCCCGTAACGCCGAACGCAAACCTGCCGACCGGAACCCCCGGAGGAATCACCTCACCCCCCAATCCGTCCACGGAACCGCAGCGCATCCCCTGTCATGTCCCTTCCCATCCGCTCCCTTGCCAGCCTCCTCGCGCGCCCGTTGCTCGCGGCGATCGCCCTCGGCGTCGCCTCCGCACCCCGCGCCCACGCGAAGGAAATTGAGCTCCTCAACGTGTCCTACGACCCGACGCGGGAGCTCTACGTCGAGTACAACGCCGCCTTTGCCAAGTACTGGAAGGCGAAGACCGGCGACGACGTCGTGGTCAAGCAGTCGCACGGCGGCTCCGGCGCGCAGGCGCGCTCGGTGATCGACGGCCTGCAGGCCGACGTGGTCACCCTCGCCCTTGCCGCCGACATCAACAGCATCCACGACAAGGCGGGCCTGCTGCCTGCGGACTGGCAGGCGCGCCTGCCCCAGAACTCGACCCCGTACACGAGCACGATCCTGCTGCTCGTGCGCAAGGGAAACCCCAAGGGCATCAAGGACTGGGACGACCTCGTGCGCCCCGGCGTCGAGGTGGTGGTCCCGAACCCGAAGACCTCCGGCGGCGCCCGGTGGGCCTATCTCGCCGCGTGGGGCTATGCGGAGCTCAAGTACGGCAGCAAGGACAAGGCGCGCGAGTACATCACGGCGCTCTACAAGAACGTCCAGGTCCTCGACACGGGGGCGCGCGGCGCGACGATCACCTTCGCCCAGAAGGGAATCGGCGACGTGCTGATCGGCTGGGAGAACGAGGACTACCTGGCCCGGAAGGAGTTTGGTTCGGACGAGTTTGAGATCGTCGTCCCCTCGGCGAGCATCCTGGCCGAGCCCCCGGTCGCCGTCATCGACAAGGTCGTCGAGCGCAAGGGTACCGCAGCGGTCGCCCTGGCCTACCTCGAGTACCTCTACTCCGACGAGGGCCAGGAGATCGCGGCCCGCAACTACTACCGCCCCCGCAACGCCCAGGTCGCCGCCAAGTACGCCTCGAAATTCCCTGCGCTGAAGCTCTTCACGATCGACCAGGTCTTCGGCGGGTGGACCCTGGCGCAGAAGACCCACTTCGCCGACGGCGGCGTTTTCGACCAGATCTACCAGAAGTAGCAGCGGCCCAGGACACGCATCCCGACATGAGCCCCCCCTTCCAAGGCACCTTTGACGAGCGCGCTCAGGCCGAGCCGGCGGACCCGCTCGAGGCCGACCTGAGCGGCCTCTACGCGCTCACGCAGGCCTCGCGCTTCGTCTTCGCGTCGCCGCTCGGGCCGCTGTCGGCGGCCAGCCGGTCGCACTTCCTGCCGCGCTTCGTGTTCTTCGGGCCCAACGCCTGCGACGACTCGTGGCGGGTGGCCTTCCTCGCCGGACTTGACCACCGGGACCCGCGCTCGTCGAGGGCGCTCGTGGCGCTCGTCACCCGGCTCGCCGGCAGCAGCGAGCTCGGTCACGGCCTCAACCTGACCTTCTTCCCGCGGGTCGACGTGCTCGGGTCCCTGGCGCCCGGGCACGACCGAGGCCTCGGCGGCGTCCCGTGGACGGAGCTCGACGGGGGCGAGATCGGGCTCCTCGCGAGGGACGCCCGCCAGCGGGGCTACCACGGGTACGTGCGGATCGAGACCGGGCCGCCGTCCGACGAGCTGCTGGGGATTCGCGTGCGCGGCCCCTACTCGGAGGCGCTCTCGCCGGACCTCGAGCTCATCACCTCCGAGGACACGCGCTCGTTTCCCGTTCGGTTCGAGGCACAGGCCGACGCGCAGGAGCAGCCCGGCGGCCCGCTCTCGCTCGAGACCGACGGGCCGTTCGCCCCCTTCGAGCTCACGCTGCGCATCCCCGGGTCCTGGTCCGACGCGGCCTACCAGCACGCGGCCGTGACCCTGCTCACGCGGTTCCTGCGCCGCTACCGCGCCTTCCAAGCCTATGGCCAGCACCTTTGAGCCGATCCCGGCCCGGGGGCCGCGGGCGGACAGCGTCACGCGCTTCCCGGTGATGACGGCCGCCCGCTCGTCCCGGTCGATCCTGCCGGGCTTCGGGCTCTCGCTCGGGTTCACGCTGGCCTACCTGGGCCTGATCGTCCTCGTCCCGCTGTCGGCCGCGTTCCTGAAGACGGCGGGGATGAGCGCGCACGACTTCCTCGCGGCGGTGGGTTCCAGCCGGGTCATGGCCGCCTACCGGCTGAGCTTCGGGGCCTCGCTCGCCGCGGCCTCCGTGAACGTGGTCTTCGGGTTCCTGGTCGCCTGGGTGCTCGTGCGCTACCCGTTCCCGGGCAAGCGCCTCGTGGACGCGCTGGTCGACCTCCCATTTGCCCTGCCGACCGCGGTGGCGGGCATCGCGCTCACGTCCCTCTATGCCTCCAACGGCTGGATCGGGCGCTGGCTGGCGCCGCTCGGCGTCAAGGTCGCCTTCACCTGGGCGGGGGTCTTCGTCGCCCTCACCTTCATCGGGCTGCCCTTTGTGGTTCGCACCGTCCAGCCTGTGCTCCAGGAGCTCGAGCCCGAGATCGAGGAGGCGGCCGCGACCCTCGGCGCCAGCCGCTGGCAGGCGGTGAGCCGCATCCTGCTCCCGGAGCTCGCGCCCAGCCTGCTCACCGGCTTCGCCCTCGCGTTCGCGCGTGCGCTGGGGGAGTACGGCTCGGTCGTGTTCATCGCGGGCAACATGCCCATGAAGACCGAGATCGTGCCCCTGCTGATCATCACGAAGCTCGAGCAGTACGACTACCGCGGGGCCACCGCCATCGCGGTCGTGATGCTGGTCTCCTCGTTCCTGCTGCTTCTCCTCATCAACCTGCTCCAGAAGTGGAGCCGCCGCTCCTTGGCAATATGACGTAAATGCCTGTTGGGAGCCGGCGCCGGATCCCTAAGGATGGCGCCCTCCGACCTCTTCGCCTTGGCCTCCGCACCCCCCACCGTCCCCCATCGACGCCGCGCACGCGCGGTGCAGCCGCGCGCCACGCGGGACCCTGCCGTCGCCCGGTGGCTGCTGACGGCGATCGCGCTGCTGTTCCTGACCTTCTTCCTCGTGCTCCCGCTGGCGGTCGTGTTCGTCGAGGCGTTCTCCCACGGGATAGGCCGCTACCTCTCGAGCATCGCCGAGCCGGACGCCCTGAGCGCAATCCGCCTCACGCTGCTCACGGTTGCGATCGTCGTGCCGGCCAACGTGGTGTTCGGGCTCGCCGCCGCCTGGGCCATCACGAAGTTCAAGTTCGCGGGCAAGAGCCTGCTGATCACGCTGATCGACCTCCCCTTCGCCGTCTCCCCCGTGATCGCGGGCCTGATCTACGTGCTGGTCTTCGGCGCCCAGGGCTGGTTCGGGCCGTGGCTGATCGCCCACAACCTGCGGGTCATCTTCGCCGTCCCCGGGATCGTGCTCGCCACCACCTTCGTCACCTTCCCGTTCGTGGCCCGCGAGCTGATCCCCCTCATGCAGTCCCAGGGCACCGACGAGGAGTACTCGGCCGTCACGCTCGGGGCCAGCGGCTGGCAGACCTTCTGGAGGGTGACGCTGCCCAACATCCGCTGGGGCCTCCTCTACGGGGTCATCCTCTGCAACGCCCGCGCCCTGGGGGAGTTCGGGGCGGTGTCGGTCGTGAGCGGGCACATCCGCGGCGAGACCAACACGATGCCGCTCCACGTCGAGATCCTCTACAACGACTACAACATCACCGGCGCGTTCGCGGTCGCCTCGCTCCTGGCGCTCCTCGCGCTCGTGACCTTGGGCGTCAAGTCGGTGCTCGAGTGGAGGCAGGCCGGATCCGCATGAGCATCGAGGCCCACAACATCCGCAAGCGCTTCGGCCTGTTCACGGCCCTGGACGGGGTGGACCTGAACGTACCCGCGGGCAAGCTGGTGGCGCTCCTGGGACCCTCGGGCTCGGGCAAGACGACGCTCCTGCGGATCATCGCGGGACTCGAGTTCCCGGACCCGGGCAGCGGACGGGTCCTCTTCCACGGCGACGACGTGACGGACCTGCCCGCCGGGAGGCGCAAGGTGGGCTTCGTCTTCCAGCACTACGCCCTCTTCCGGCACATGTCGGTCTTCGAGAACGTGGCCTTCGGGCTGCGGGTGCGGGGACGCAGGGAGCGCCCCTCGGACGCCGCGATCTCCGAGCGGGTGCACCGGCTGCTCGAGCTGGTCCAGCTGGACGGCCTGGCGGGCCGCTACCCCTCGCAGCTCTCCGGGGGCCAGCGGCAGCGCGTGGCCCTCGCGCGCGCGCTGGCCGTCGAGCCCAAGGTGCTGCTCCTCGACGAGCCGTTCGGGGCCCTCGACGCCCGGGTGCGCAAGGACCTGCGGCGCTGGCTGCGGCGCTTCCACGACGAGATCCACCTCACCACCATCTTCGTGACCCACGACCAGGAGGAGGCCCTCGAGATCGCGGACGAGGTCGTGATCATGAACCAGGCCCGGGTCGAGCAGGTCGGCACGCCGCAGCAGGTCTACGACCGCCCCGCCAACCCCTTCGTCTACCAGTTCCTCGGAAACGTGAACGTGATGCGGGCGCCCGCCCTCGCGGGCGCCGCCCGCAGGCCGGGCGTCGCGGCCGAGGGGGCCGAGGGCCAGATCTACGTGCGCCCCCACGACATCGAGCTCACCCCCCACGCCTCCGGCGGCTCCGGGGCGGCGGCCATCGTCCGCCACATCCACGCCGCGGGCCCGCACGCCCGCCTGATCGTCGAACAGGTGGAGACCCGCGAGCAGGTCGAGGTGGAGATCTCCCGCTCGGAACTCGCGGCCCTCGGCGTACGCGTGAGCGACCTGGTGCGCCTGAGGCTTCGCCAGGCGCACTCCTTCGAAGAGGACTACGCCATCTAGACCCCTTTTCGCCCACACTCCCACCGTCGGATCTCCCCAACAACCACCACCACTATGGCCAAGATACACAACGACATCACCGAGACGATCGGCAACACGCCCCTCGTCCGCCTCAACCGGACCGCAGCCGCCCACGGGGCGCAGGCGGAGATCCTCCTCAAGCTCGAGTTCTTCAACCCGCTCTCGAGCGTGAAGGACCGCATCGGCTCAGCCATGATCGACGACGCCCTGAAAAGCGGGAAGATCAACAAGGACACCGTGCTGATCGAGCCGACGAGCGGCAACACGGGCATCGCGCTCGCATTCGTCGCCGCGGCCAAGGGCCTCAAGCTCATCCTCACGATGCCGGAGACGATGACGACCGAGCGCCGCAAGATCCTCAAGGTGCTCGGCGCCCGGCTGGTCCTCACCGAGGGCGCCAAGGGCATGAAGGGCGCCATCGCCAAGGCCGAGGAGCTCGCCACCAAGATCCCGAACAGCGTCATCCTCCAGCAGTTCTCTAACCCGTCGAACCCGGCCGTCCACCGGCGCACGACCGCGGAGGAGATCTGGAACGACACGGACGGCAAGGTCGACTTCGTCATCTCCGGCATCGGCACCGGCGGCACCATCACCGGCATCGGCGAGGTGCTGAAGGCCCGCAAGCCCGCGGTGAAGATCGTCGCGGTCGAGCCGGCCGGCTCCCCGATCCTCTCGGGCGGCCAGCCCGGCCCGCACAAGCTGCAGGGCATCGGCGCCGGCTTCGTGCCCGGCGTCCTCAACACCAAGGTCTACGACGAGATCATCACCGTGAAGGAGGACGACTCCGCCCCGATCAGCAAGCAGGTGGCGAAGTTGGACGGCATCCCGATCGGCATCTCCTCGGGCGCCGCCGTCTGGGCAGCCCTCCAGGTCGCCAAGCGCCCCGAGAACAAGGGCAAGCAGATCGTGGTCATCATCCCGTCGTCCGCTGAGCGCTACCTCTCCTCGTGGCTGTTCGCGGACCTGAACGTCGAGAGCGACTCGATCGACGACCTCCTGGTCGCGGCCAAGGCCTGATCCGCGCGGCGCCAGGAGACCCCGCCCGCGGCCCCGCGCCGCGCGCGGGGTTTTTTTGCGCCCGCGCGGCTCAGCGCCGGTCCGGCCGGCCCGACTCGCGCGACCAGCGGAAGAAGCAGAGGCCGAGGGCCGTCAGCGAGACCGACATGCCGACCACCTTCATGATCGCTCCGGCGACCAGCTGGTCGTCGGCCGGCGAGAACCCCGCCAGGAGGCGCGGCGCGTACGCGTAGGTCGGGTAGAGGATGTCCTGCGAGAACACCACGTACGCCGCCACCGGGATCATCCCGATCTCGGTCGCCACGCAGTAGAGCATGCGCACCGGGTAGCTCGGCGCCGGGAACAGCCGCGAGGGGCTCGCCAGCGGCCACCAGAAGAGGAGCGACACCGCCAGGAACATCAGGTGCTCGCCCACGTGCACGAGCTTGTCCTGGAGGGTCCACTCGTAGAGGAACGGCGCGTGCCAGACGCTGATGACGAGGGTCGAGACGAGGGCGCAGGTGACCGGGTTCAGGACCGCCCGCACGAGGCCCCGGGGGCAGCGGCCGAGCGCCGCGTCCACCATCCACTCGGGAAGCCCGAGCAGCATCAGCAGCGGCACCGGGTACATGATCAGCATGTGCTGCACCATGTGCGCCGAGAGCAGGAAGCGCTCGGCCACCTGGTCGAGCGGGGAGCCCACGGCCAGGTAGAAGAGGACGAGGCCCGAGTAGAAGGCGGCGGCCTTGCCGCGGGGGTAGGGGGTCCCCGGGGCGAGCCTCGGGCGAAGCGGGCCGGCCAGGATCGCGTACAGCCAGCCGGCCAGGATCAGGCCCCCGGTCAGGAACGGCTCATTGTGCCAGTGCCTCCAGTCGATCATGGGGGAGGCCCGGGCCGCGGCCGGGCGGCCGCCTCAGGCCGCCCGCACTTCGGAGGCGACGGGCGCCAGGGCAGCCGAGGTGAGCGGCTTGCTCGCCTCGGCGCCGAACAGCTTCAGGAGCGCCCACATCGTGCCGCCGGCGAGGACAAGCCCGATGAAGAACAGGATCGTGCAGAACGCCTTGTCCCACCTCAGGTGCATGAAGTAGAAGATGACGAACATGAACTTCACGGTGGAGAGCACCACCAGCACCGTGATGAGGATCCACGCGACGAAGGGAAGGTAGACCGTGACGAGCTCGAGGCCCGTGATGACGGCGAGCAGCATCGCGATCTGCGTGAAGATCCAGAAGCGGTTCTGCGCGAGATCGTGGCCGTGGGCGTCGGTGGAGTCGTGGGGGGTGGTGGCGGGAGAGCTCATGGCGGGGGGGTCTCAGATGTACTCGAGCAGGTAGACCGCGGTGAAGATCACGATCCAGACGATGTCGACGAAGTGCCAGTAGAGGCCCATGGACTCGACGTCGATTGACTGCTTCTCCGTGAGGCGCCCGGTGAAGGAGTAGATCAGCATCGCCGTCAGCCAGATGACGCCGATCAGCACGTGCAGGCCGTGCGTGCCGGTCAGCGTGAAGAACGTCGTCCCGAGGATGCTGTTCGTGATGGTCAGGTGCTTCTCGAAGACGAAGTTCCTGAACTCGTAGACCTGGCAGCCGAGGAAGATGAGGCCGAAGAAGATCGTGGTCAGCAGCGACCAGCGCATGCTCTTCAGGTTGCCCTTCTGGATCGCGTTCACGGCGAGCGCCATCATGAGCGACGACATGAGCAGGATGAAGGTCGAGAACGAGGTGAGCTCGATGCTGAAGACCTGGCGCGCGGACGGCGTGCCCGGGGGCGGGTGGAGCCGGTAGATCAGGTGCGTCGAGATCAGGCAGCCGAAGAACATGCAGTCCGAGGCCAGGAAGGCCCACATGAGGAGCTTCTTGTTCGGGATGCCGGTCGTCGTGGTCGGATCGTCGTGGGGGTCGAGGGTGGCTGCGGCCGCGTGACTGCTCATGGAGATGGGTGTCGGGTTCGGGGGGGGCTCAGTGGTGGCCGCCGTCTTCCCTGACGCTGCCGTCCGCGTTCAGGTGGATGTGGAAGCCGTCCGCGCCCTCGCAGGCCCAGAGCAGCACCGAGACAAACATGATCGCGCCGCCGAGGATCGTGATGGCCACCTTGGTGCCCCAGAAGCCGGGGCTCGGGTCGTGGTCGACCACGGCCACGCCGATGGCGCCGATCAGGATGCCCACGCTCGCCAGGAACGGGTAGATCGACTGGTTCGGCATGTGGATGCCGCCATGGGCCTCGTCCTCCTTGGCGTGCTCGGCCGTCTCCTTGGCTATCTCGGAGGCGTGCTTCTTCGCGTACCACCAGCCGTCGCGCGCGTGGACGGTCGGGATGACCGCGAAGTTGTACTCGGGGGGCGGCACGGGCAGGCTCCACTCGAGCGTGCGGCCGTCCCACTGGTCCTTGTGGGCCCTCTCGCCCTTGAAGAAGGCGTAGATCATCGAGATGAAGAAGGTCGCGACGCCGATCGCCAGGATGAAGGCGCCGATCGTGGCGAACAGGTTCCCGGTGGCCCAGCCCATGTTGGCGTCGTAGGTGAACGTGCGGCGCGGCATGCCCTCCAGGCCGAGGAAGTGCATCGGGAAGAACGTCACGTTGAAGCCGACGAACACGAGCCAGAAGGTCACCTTGCCCCAGAACTCGCTGATCATGCGGCCGAACATGAGGGGGAACCAGTACTGGATGCCGGCGAAGAGCGCGAAGAGCGACCCGCCGATCAGCACGTAGTGGAAGTGGGCGACGATGAAGTAGCTGCCGTGCTGCTGGGCGTCGGCCGGGGCGGCCGAGTGCATGATGCCCGAGAGGCCGCCCAGCATGAACATCCAGAGGAAGCCGATCGCGAACATCATCGGCGTGCGCATCGTGATGTGGCCGCCCCAGAGGGTGCCGATCCAGTTGAAGATCTTGACCCCCGTCGGCACGGCGATCGCCATCGTCATCATCGAGAAGGCGGCGGTGGCCGTGGTGCCCATGCCCGTCGTGAACATGTGGTGGCTCCACACCCCGAAGCCGAGGAAGCCGATCGAGGCGCCCGAGAAGACCACGATCGGGTAGCCGAACAGGGGCTTGCGGGAGAACGTCGGCAGGATCTCCGAGATGATGCCCATCGCGGGCAGGATCAGGATGTACACCTCCGGGTGCCCGAAGATCCAGAAGAGATGCTGCCAGAGGATCGGCAGGCCGCCGCTCGAGACCTCGAAGAAGTTCGTGCCAAAGAGGCGGTCCATCATGATCTCGATCAGCGCGATCGTGATCGCGGGGAACGAGAGCACGATCAGGAAGGACGTGAAGAGCGTCATCCAGGTGAACACCGGCAGGCGCATCATGGTCATGCCCGGCGCCCGCATGTTGATGATCGTGACGATGAAGTTGAGCGCCGCGGCGATGGAGGCCACGCCGAGCAGCTGCAGGCCCATCACCCACATGTCGATCGCGTGGGTCGGGCTGAACGTGCGCGTCGTCAGCGGGGCGTAGCCGAACCAGCCGGCGTCGGGGGCCCCGTCCTTGGTGAACCAGCCGATGTTGAGCACGATGGCCCCCACCACGAAGGTCCAGAACGAGAAGGCGTTCAGCCTCGGGAACGCCACGTCGCGGGCGCCGATCTGCAGCGGCATGATGAAGTTGAAGAAGGCCGCGCCCATCGGCATCACGACCAGGAAGATCATCGTCGTGCCGTGCATCGTGAACATCTCGCTGTACTGCGCGGACGTCAGGAAGGTGTTGTTCGGCACCGCCAGCTGCAGGCGGATCGCGAGGGCCTCCAGGCCGCCGAAGATGAAGAAGAACAGCGCCGAGAGCCCGTAGAGGAAGCCGATCCTCTTGTGGTCGACGGTCGTGAGCCAGCTGATGAGGCCCGTCTTCGCGGTCGGGCGCCAGAGGACCAGCGGCTTTGCCGGCTGGTCGTCCTTGGCGATGAAATCGGTCTTGGCCAGTGCTTCCATGGTGCGTGGTTTATTTGAGGCTCTGGAGGTAGGCGACGAGGGCGTTCTCGTCTTCGGGGGTGAGCTTGATCTGGTTGGCGAGGTAGCCGCTGACCCACATCTTGTTGCCCGGCTTCACCTCGTTCGGCGCGTGGATCCAGCGGTGGACCTCGTCGCGGTTGTTCTCAAGGAGTCCGGCGGCGATCGTCGAGCGGGCGCCCACGTGGGTGAGCTCGGGCCCGACGACGCCGATGTAGCCATCGCCGCGCACGGTGTGGCAGCTGGAGCAGGTCTTGGAGGCGAAGAGCTTGCGGCCGGTGGCCACGAGCGCCGCGTCCTCGCCGGGGCTCGGCTGCTGCTGCTTGCGCCAGCCCGCGAGCGGATCGGCGTCGAACGCCTCCGTCGTGCCGGCCTCGTTGCGCTTGAACGTGCGGTAGGAGGCGAACTGGGCCTTCGGCTTCGCCTCGTCGGCCACGGGGGCCTCGAGGTGGCGGGCGGGCTCGGCCTGGTTGCTCAGCCAGTCGTTGAACTCCCGCGGCCCGAGGGCGATCACGCGGAAGCGCATCACGGCGTGGGACTCGCCGCAGAACTCGGCGCACTGCCCCCAGAAGTACCCGGCCTTGTCGGCCTCGATCCAGAGGTGGTTGGCGCGGTTCGGCATCATGTCGACCTTGCCCGCCAGCTTGGGGATCCAGAAGCTGTGGATCACGTCGAGCGTGCGCAGGTTGATCTCGACCGGGCGGCCGACCGGGATCACGAGCTCGTTGGCCGTCGAGAAGGCCGCGTTCACGGTCTTGCCGCTCGCGTCCACGGTCTTCGCGACCTCGTTCGGGTAGTCGAACTTGAACCACCACTGGTAGCCGGTGGCTGTCACCACGTAGGCGTTGGCCTTCTCGTCGGCTGGGACGTCGTACGAGTACCAGATGCCCTTCAGGGTCGGGATCGCGATGATCACGAGCGCCAGCACCGAGGCGCCGATCAGGCTCACCTCGACCAGCGGGTTGCCATGGGCCTCCTCCGGGGGCTCGGCATGGGCGTCGGCGTCGCTGCGGGCCAGGAACTTGAAGTTGGTGTAGGCGAGCACGGCACCCACCGCCATGAAGATCACAAGGCACACCCAGCAGGTCACATAGAAGAGGTCCATCTGGTGGCGCGCCACCGGACCATGCGGGTCGAACGTGGACTGCGGACCGTCGAACCAGAAGCACCCGGACAGCATCGTCGCCAGGCCCAGGAGGGCCGGAAAACGGGCGGATTTAGTCAAAAGTGAGGCAAATGTGTGCAAACGCATGGTACAATCGGTGGTGAATGCGGTCCAAGAGCGACCGCCAGACCTCTCATTAAGTCGTCTAACCTGAGGCCTTTTCAAGCCCTATTGCGTTAGATTTTGAGGTCTCGGTTAAATCGCAAATGCCGGGGCGGGTTAGCCCCCACCTATAAGGCAGGGGCCCGGCCGCCGCGCCGCGCCTAATGGAGATGGGTTTCGGTTTGCGCTCCGCGGGGATCGGGTCGAGCCTTTGGCTCCCATGAAGCTCCATCTTCTGATCCCCACCGCCCTTGTCGCTTTCGTCACTTCCGGCTGCGGCCCGAAGGACACCCCCGCCGCGGCCTCCGCGGCCCCGGGCCCCCAGACCATCGAGATCACCGCCGGTGACACGATGAAGTACAGCATCACGGCCATTTCCGCCAAGCCAGGCGAGGACCTCAAGGTGATCCTGACCAACGAGGGCACCCAGCCCGCCGAGGTCATGGGCCACAACTGGGTCCTCCTGAAGGCCGGCTCCGACGTCGCCGCCTTCGACGCGGCCGCGATCACCGCCAAGGACACCGGCTACATCCCGGCCTCGCTCAAGGACGAGGTGATCGCCCAGATCGGCCTCCTCGGGCCCCGCAAGTCCGGCGAGGCCGACTTCAAGGCCCCGACCACCCCCGGCGAGTACCCGTACCTCTGCACCTTCCCGGCCCACTACCAGGTCGGCATGCACGGGGTGCTGACGGTCAAGTAGGCCCCGCGGGGCCCGCCTCAGACCCGGCCCGGCCACCACTGGTAGAGGAACAGGTAGACCAGGACGCCGGTCACGCTCACGTAGAACCAGATCGGGAACGTCACCCGGGCCCACGCCCGGTGACGCTCGAACTGGCCGCCCAGGGCGAGCAGGAACGTCCTCGGCACCAGGAAGGCGATCAGCGCCGCCAGCGGGATGTGCGTCCAGAGGATCGTGAAGTACACCCAGCGTATGGGCCCCGTGCCGCCGAAGGGCGTGTGCAGGCCGCGCGTGATCGCGTGGTAGGCCACGTAGAAGACGAGGAAGAGCGCGGAGGCCACCGCCGCCGTCAGCATGCAGGCGCGGTGGCGGACGCGGTCGCCCCTCTTGATGAAGACGAAGCCGGCGGTGATCAGCACGGTGGCGATCCCGTTCAGGGTCGCCTCGATGGCGGGTAGGTCGTGTACGGTCATGGGAGGTGGGAGAGCAGCCGGTCGGCCACGAGGGCCCCGAGGAGCACGGGCAGGTAGGCGAGCGAGAAGTGGAAGAGGCGCCGGGCGCTGGCATCGCGCTGCCTGGAGCGGATGAAGCCCGCGGCCCTCCACAGGAAGCCCGCGCCCGCGACCGCCGCCGCCGCCCCGTACCAGGGGCTGTCCAGGCGCAGCACGACCGGCAGGAAGCTCAAGATCACGAGGGCCAGCGTGGCCGTGAACGACCACGCCGCCACCTTCCGGCCCGACTCGTCGCGCACGGGGAGCATCGGGAAGTGCACGGCCGAGTAGTCCCTGCGGTAGGTCCAGGCGATCGCCATGAAGTGCGGGATCTGCCAGAGGAACAGGATCCCGAAGAGGATCCAGCCCAGGGCCGACACCGAGCCGTCGACGGCCGACCAGCCGATCAGCGGCGGGAACGCCCCGGCGATGGCGCCGATCTCGGTGCTCCATCGGCTCGTGCGCTTGGCCGGGGTGTACCACCCGAGGTACGCCGCGATCGTCAGCAGCGTGAAGAGCGCCGAGAGGCGCCCGACCTGCGTGAAGATGACGATCAGCGCGACGAAGCTCATGCCCCATCCCAGCACGTACGCCGAGCCCCCGGGTATCCTACCGGTGGGGATCGGCCGCTGGGCGGTGCGGTGCATCCGAGCGTCCGTGTCGCTCTCGCTCCACTGGTTCAGGGCGGCGACGCCGCCCGCAGCGAGCGACGAGCCGAGCGCCAGGAACGCCACCTTGGCCGGGTCGTGGCCCGGGCGCGCCGCGAAGTAGCCCACGAGCGCCGTCAGCACCGAAAGCAGGCTGAGCCTGGGCTTGGTCAACTCGACGTAGTCGGCGAACCTCGCCGGCGGCTGGACGGCCTCGGTCATGCGGCCGCGGTCGCCTCGATCTCGTCGCGGTGGGCGAGCCAGTTGAGCCAGAACGCGGTCACGAGCGTGAGGGCCCCCACGAGCACGTGGGCGGTCGTGATGTAGGGGTCGCGCATCGTCCGTATGATCGTGATGCCGAGCAGGATCTGCAGTGCGACCAGGCTCACGAGCACCGAGGCCCCCGAGCGCATCGTGACCGGCAGCGCCCGGTCCCTCCAGATCGCCACGGCGTACACCGCCACCCCCGCGGCCACGGCGACCGCCATCACCCGGTGCGCGAACTGGATCGCCACCCGGAAGGTCCACACCTCGGGCAGGAGGGCGCCCGACGGCGTGGACCAGGGAAAGGTCGGGATCGCGAGCCCCGCGAAGCTGTGGCGCATCACCGCGGCCACCGCGAGCTGCACGAACAGCAGGGCGCAGCAGACCGTGCCGGCCCGCCGCACCCCCGCCCCCGCCGGCAGGGGCCGCGTGATCCAGGGCCTGGAGCACGAGATCGCGAGCGCCACGAGCGTGCATGCGAAGCCCTGCGCGAGGCAGGCGTGGAGCATCGCGAAGAGCCGCCCCACGCTCGTGCCGATCGCCCCCAGCTGCACGGGGTCCAGCATCACGCGCAGGCCGCCGACGACCGCCTGTGCCACGACGAGGGCGATCGCGAAGACCGCGAGCCGGCGCACCCATGCCCGGGACTCGGTGCGCCACACCCAGACCGCGAGTCCGAGCGTCAAGATCGTCATCAGCCCCGCGCTCAGCCGGTGGGAGTGCTCCGCGAACATCGCCAGGTTGGAGAGCCACCCGGTCGGGTTGAGCGAGCCGTTGGACAGCGGCCAGTCGGCGAACGCCATGCCGGCGCCGATCGTGGTGGTGAACGCGCCCAGCGTCACCAGCACGAACACCCAGAGGGCGGCGACGGCCGAGAACAGGGCCAGGCCCGGCTTGTAGCCGGGGGTGCGCGGGAGGTCGGCGGAGAAGGACATGGCTGCGTCTAAGGGAAAGGCAGATGGTGGCACCCGCAAACCCTTTGACAATTTTTTCCTCAGGCGGATTGGTGTTGTCATGAGACTTCCCGCCGCCCCGTCGCTCCTCGCAGCCGCGGCCCTTGCCGTGTCGCTCGCCGGCTGCGGCAGGGCCCCGGCGCCCGCCGCCGCGGCCGCCGCCCCCGCCGAGCGGCGCTACCCGCTGACGGGCGAGGTGGTCTCGGCCGACGTGGCGCACAAGACGCTCGTCGTGCGCCACGACGCCATCCCGGGCTACATGCCGGGGATGACGATGGACTTCCCGGTGTCGGCCGGCGACGCCGCGAACGCCCGCCCGGGCGAGCGCATCCGGGCGCAGCTGGTCATCGACGCGGCCGGCAACGGCCGCCTCGAGTCGATCTGGCCCGACGACAAGGCGGCCCGGGACACGGTGGACGCGGCCGCCAAGATGCTGCGCCAGGACACGACCGCCAAGGGCGGCTCCGCGTACCGCGAGGTCGGCGACGCGATCCCCGAGTTCGTGCTCTACGACCAGGACGGCCGCGTGGTCCAGAGCGGGCGCTTTCGCGGCCGCCAGGTGATGCTCAACTTCATCTACTCGCGCTGCCCGATCGCGAACATGTGCCCGCTGTCGACCACCAAGATGGTCGAGACGCAGAAGCTCGCCAAGGCGGCCGGCGTCCCCAACGTCGAGTTCGTCTCGATCACGCTGGATCCCGCCTACGACACGCCCGGCGTCCTCAGGGAGTACGCCGGCGCCCGCGGCATCGACACGGCCAACTTCTCGTTCCTCACCGGCCCCGAGGCCGCCATCCGCGACCTGCTCACCCAGTTCGGGGTCATCGCCCAGTTCCGCGGCACCTTCCTCGACCACACGCTCTCGACGCTCCTGATCGACGAGCAGGGGCGCGTGGCGTGGCGCGCCGACGGCGGCGACTGGGACCCGAAGGAGTTCGTCCAGAGGATGCGCCGATGACCGCGGTCGCGCACGAGGTGCGGCCCTGGCGCCAGGCCGCGCTCATCACGGCCGCGGCCGTCGCGCTCTTCGTCGTCGTGCGCGAGCTGCCGACCGGCACCAACCTGAGCCACATGGACTTTCGCGTCCAGGGCGGCAACGTGATCGAGTTCTGCGACCCCGCTAACCCCCAGTTCCTGCCGGTCGTGGCCGTCAGGTCGCCCGTCACCCTCACCGTCGCCGCCCCGAGCCCCCGGGCCGGCACCGACGTCGCGGCGACCTTGGTCCTCACCACCTTCAGCGGAAAGCCGATCGCGCCCGAGGACCTGCAGGTGGTCCAGACCAAGCGGATCCACCTGCTGATCGCGGACCCCTCGCTTGACGACTACCAGCACGTGCATCCAGAGCCCGGCAGCAGGGCGGGGGAGTGGGCGTTCCACTTCCACCCCCGCTTCGGGGGCACCTACCGCATCTTCGCGGACTTCACCCCCGTGGCCACGAACCGCGGGCTCTACTCGGAGGCCGAGATGCAGGTGGCCGGCGAGCCGAGCCCGGTCCTCGCCGGCACGCAGCGCCCGTCCTGGGAGGCCACCGAGGGCCCCTACCGCTTCACGCTCGGGGCCTCGGCGCTGCCGATCCGCGCGGGGGTGCCCGCGACCCTGCGGCTCGGCGTGACGCGCCTGGGCGGCGGCGCGGTGCCGCTCGAGCCGGTCATGGACGCCTTCGCGCACCTGGTCGCCTTCGACGACCGGCGCAGCGGCTTCGCGCACATCCACCCCGACCAGCGGGACGTTTCACAGAAGCCCGACTCGACGCACCCCTCCTTCACCTTCCGTGTGATGATCCCGAGCCCCGGCCGCTACGTCATCTGGAGCGAGGTGAAGCTCGGCGGACGGGAGACCTTCGCCCCCTTCTGGTTCGACGTCGCCCCCTGACCTAGAATTTCAAGTGCTTGACGGTCAAGCCCTTGTTGATCAACTGATTCAGGGAGTCGATGCCGATCGTCAGGTGGTCGTTCACGAACCGGTCATCGACCTTCAAGTCGCTCTCGATCGTCTTCACGCCCTCGGGCACCATCGGCTGGTCCGAGACGAGCAGCAGCGCCCCGGTGGGGATCTCGTTGGCGAAGCCGACGATGAAGATCGTGGCCGTCTCCATGTCGACCGCCATGGCCCGGATCTTGCGCAGGTACTTCTTGAACTCCTCGCTGTGCTCCCAGACCCGGCGGTTGGTCGTGTAGACCGTGCCGGTCCAGTAGTCCAGGGCGTGGTCGCGGATCGTGGTCGAGATCGCCTTCTGCAGCGCGAACGCCGGCAGCGCCGGCACCTCCGGCGGGAAATAGTCGTTGCTCGTGCCCTCTCCGCGGATCGCCGCGATCGGGATGATCAGGTCGCCCACCTCGGCGCGGTGCTTCACGCCGCCGCATTTTCCAAGGAAGAGCACCGCCTTCGGCTTGATGGCGCTCAGCAGGTCCATGACCGTCGCCGCGTTGGCACTGCCCATCCCGAAGTTGATGATCGTGATCTTGCCGGCCGTCGCCGTCGGCATGGGCTTGTCCCTCCCGTGAACCGCCACCTTGTGGGCCTTGGCGAACAGGTCCACGTAGCGCTGGAAGTTGGTCAGCAGGATGTAGTCGCCGAACTTCCCCAGCGCCACCCCGGTGTACCGCGGCAGCCAGTTCTCGACGATCTCGGCCTTGGAGCTGAGGGCGCACATGGCCGTCCTCGCTCAGGCGCCCGCCAGGGCGTTCTGCGTGTTCAGGTGGTCGACCCCCGTGTAGCGCTGCGACTGCTCGTCGGCGTGGTAGCTCGAGCGCACCATGGCGCCGCTCTCGACGACGCCGAGCCCCGCGGCGAGGCCGAACTGCTTCCAGCGCACGAACTCCTCGGGCTCCACCCAGCGCGCGATCGGCAGGTGCTGCTTGGAGGGCTGCAGGTACTGGCCGATCGTCAGGATGTCCATGCCGTCGGCCGCCAGGTCGCGTATCGTCTGCTCGACCTCGTGGGCCTCCTCGCCGAGCCCGAGCATGATGCCGGTCTTCACCGTGAAGCCGCGCGACTTCGCGTGGCGCAGCACGCTCCTTGAGCGGTCGTAGCGCGCCTGCACCCTGACGGGGCGCTGGAGGCGCTCCACGGTCTCCACGTTGTGGTTGAAGATGTCCGGCCGCGCGTCGAGCACCGTGTCGACGTCCTGGAGCCTGCCCTTGAAGTCGGGCACCAGCACCTCGATCGCGGTCGACGGGTTGCGGTGGCGGATCGCGCGGATGGTCGCCGCCCAGACGCTCGCCCCGCCGTCGGAGAGCTCGTCCCGGGCCACGCTCGTGATGACGCAGTGCCGCAGGCCCATGGTCGCCACCGCCTCGGCCACGCGGGCGGGCTCGCCCAGGTCGAGCTCGGTCGGCCTGCCGGTCTGGACCGCGCAGAAGTTGCAGGAGCGCGTGCAGATGTTGCCGAGGATCATCACGGTCGCCGTGCCCCGCGACCAGCACTCCCCCAGGTTCGGGCACTGCGCGCTCTGGCAGACCGTGTGCAGCTTGTGCTGGTCGACCAGGCTCCGCACCGCGGAGTAGCCGGGGCCCGAGGGCAGCTTGGCCCGCAGCCAGCTGGGTTTGCGCGTCGTGTCCATGTTCTGAGTAATGCCCTGAAATGTACGCGAACACCCGGAATCACAAGCAAGGAACCTCCGGAAGTTTCCGTTTGCCCCGGGGCGCCGCCGGCGGCAGGATGACCCGCTCACATGAGCGAAATCCCCCCCGACATCACGCATGACCAGCACGCGGTGCGCCGTCAGAAGCTAGCCGAGCTGCGGGCGGCGGGGACCGACCCGTTCCGGGCGGAGTTTCGCCCCAGCCACTTCTCGGGCGACGCGCTCAAGGCCCACGTCGAGGGCCAGGACAACACGGTGCCGGTGGCCGTCGCGGGGCGCCTGGTCACGATCCGCGACATGGGCAAGAGCCAGTTCGTCAAGATCCTCGACCAGCAGGGCGAGATCCAGCTGTACGTGCGCAAGGACGTGATCGGCGACGACGCCTACGCCGCGTTCAAGCGCCTGGACCTCGGCGACTTCGTCGGCGTGCGCGGCTCGCTCTTCCGCACCAAGGCGGGCGAGGTCACCGTGCGCGCCGACGCCTACGTGCTTCTCGCCAAGGCCCTTCGGCCCCTGCCGGAGAAGTGGCACGGCCTCGCCGACCCCGAGCAGGTCTACCGCCAGCGCTACCTGGACATCGTCGTCAACCGCGACTCCCGCCGCCGCCTCCTGCAGCGCTCGCGCGTCGTCGCCTCGATCCGTCGGTTCCTCGACGCGCGCGGCTACATCGAGGTCGAGACGCCCGTCCTCCAGTCGGTCGCCGGGGGCGCCGCCGCCAAGCCCTTCACGACCCACCACAACGCCCTCGGCGTCGACTTCTTCCTTCGCATCTCGCTCGAGCTGTACCTTAAGCGCATGCTGGTCGGCGGCTTCGACCGGGTCTTCGAGATCGGCCGAAACTTCCGCAACGAGGGCATCTCGCGCAAGCACAACCCCGAGTTCACGATGCTCGAGCTCTACGAGGCCTACAGCGACCACCGCGGCATGATGGTGCTGATCCGCGAGATGCTGACCACCGTGTGCCGCGAGGTGCTCGGCACCGAGCAGATTGTCCAC
>CAIXHE010000142.1 GCA_903919205.1 uncultured Opitutaceae bacterium
AGCCCGTGCAGGCGGGGGTGGGTCGGACGGCGGCGGGTACTGTGACCCGGTGGCACCTCCCAACCGCCTGAGCGGCGAGACCAGCCCCTATCTGCGCCAGCACGCCGACAACCCGGTCGACTGGTACCCCTGGGGCGACGAGGCCTTCGAGGCCGCGCGCCGGCTCGACCGCCCGATCTTCCTCTCGGTGGGCTACTCGACGTGCCACTGGTGCCACGTGATGGCGCACGAGTCCTTCGAGGATCCGGCCATCGCCGAGCTGCTGCGCGCCGACTTTGTCGCGGTCAAGCTCGACCGCGAGGAGCGCCCGGACGTCGACCGGGTGTACATGGCCTACCTCCAGGCGCTCGTGGGCCAGGGCGGCTGGCCGCTCAGCGTCTGGCTCACCCCGGAATTGAAGCCCTTCTACGCGGGGACCTACTTCCCCCCCAAGGACACCCAGGGCCGGCCGGGCTTCTCCACGATCCTGAAGGCGATCGCCCGCGGATGGAGGGAGGACCGCGCAACCCTCGCCGCCGAGGGCGACCGGGTGGTCCGCTCCCTCTCCGAGATCGCGGCCAAGGAGTACGAGCCCGAGTCGGGCGTGCCGGCCCCGTTCGCGCAGGCCGCCGGCGCGGCCTTCGAGAAGGCCTACGGGTACTACGCCGAGTCGTTTGACCCGCGCAGCGGCGGCTTTGGAGGCGCCCCGAAGTTCCCGCGACCCTCCAACCTCGAGTTCCTGCTGCGGTGCGCGGTGGTGCAGGGCCTCGCCAGCGAGGCGGGCCTCGAGGCGGCGGGCATGGTCTCGGCGACCCTGGCCTCGATGGCGCGCGGCGGCGTGCACGACCACGTGGGCGGCGGGTTCCACCGGTACTCGGTGGACGCCGAGTGGTTCGTGCCGCACTTCGAGAAGATGCTCTACGACCAGGCCCAGATCGCCTCGGCCTGCCTGGGCGCCTGGCAGGCGACCGGAGACGAGCGCCACGCCTGGCTCGCGCGCGACGTGTGCGACTACGTCCTGCGCGACCTGAAGTCGCCCGAGGGAGGCTTCTACTCGGCCGAGGATGCCGACTCGGCGCGCGAGGCGGCCGCCGAGCCGGTCGAGGGGGCCTTCTACGTCTGGACGCTCGCCGAGATCGAGGCCGTGCTCGGGGCCGACGCCGCGTTCGTCGCGTCGCACTTCGGGGTCAAGGCCGGGGGCAACGTGCCCCCGGAGCGCGATCCCCACGGCGACCTGGCCGGCCGCAACATCCTGGCGCAGGCGAGGCCCCTCGGCGAGACCGCGCGCCTGCTGGGGCTCGATCCCCAGGCCGCGAGCGACCGCCTGGTCGCCTCGCTCGGGCGGCTGCGGGAGGCCCGCTCCGGCCGCATTCGCCCGCACCTGGACGACAAGGTGGTCGCCGGATGGAACGGCCTCATGATCTCGGCCCTCGCCCGCCTCTCGCGGGCCCCGGCGGAGTCCCTCGAGGACAGGAGCGGGCCCTACCTGGAGGCGGCGCTGCGCGCCGCGGCCTTCGTCGAGCGGGAGCTGCTCAACCTGCCGGGGGGCCTTCCGCGGCGCTCGTGGCGGCGCGGCGCGGCCTCGGGGCCCGGATTCTCCGAGGACGCGGCGTTCCTCATCCAGGCTTGGCTCGACCTCTACGACGCGACGTTCGACGCGCGGTGGGTCGAGCGCGCCCGGGCCCTTCAGGCGGCTATGGACGCGCAGTTCTGGGACGCCGAGCGGGGAGGGTACTTCAACTCAGCGGCGGACGCGTCCGACGTGGTCGTGCGCCTCAAGGAGGACTACGACGGGGCCGAGCCCGCGGCCAGCTCCGCGGCGGCCCTGAACCTCTTCCGCCTCTCGTCGCTCCTCGGGGACGATGCGCTCCGCGAGCGGGGCCGCCGGCTGATCGCCGCGTTCCGCGGGCGCTGGGAAGCGTTCCCTCACGCGCTCCCCCAACTGCTCTGCGCCTTCGAGTCGGCCCTCGAGGCCCCGAGGCACGTCGTGCTGAGCGGCTCACCGGGAACGCCGGGCTTCGAGGCCCTGGTCCGGGTGCTCCACGAGCGCCTGGGCCCGAGGCGCACCGTCGTGGCCCTCGACGCCTCGCCCGGCGCGCGGGCCCTCTTCAGCGAGCGGTCACCCTGGCTCGCCCAGATGGGCGCCGGCGACGGCGCGGCCACGGCCTACGTCTGCGAGGAGTTCGTGTGCCGGGCTCCCGCTCGATCGGCAGCCGAGCTGCGCGCAGCCCTCGGTTAAGGACCGCGCCAGAAACACCCGCGGCTTTGGGGGACGGCGCAGCTTGCACGAGCTCTCGAGGGCAGGAGAGCCGCCTTAAACTCCCCCATGGGGACGAACTTGGCAAAGAATTGAAACTAGGCGTTTGCCGATCGGCCGGCTCCGGATAGGGTCGCGTAAATGCGTAGATTTCGCCGGATCGCCGTCGTTGTGACCGTACTCCTGATTGCGATCTGCTTTGTGGTTTGCACATGGGCCTCGTTCCTGGGCGGCGCGAGCGCGGGCTGGCCGGCGGGAGTCGCGATCGCCGCCCTGGGCTACATCCCCGTGGCGATCCTCGGATTCCGGCTGAAGAATCCGCTGTTGCGCGTGATGGCGATTCCAACCGCGGTTTCCGTCGGCTTGCTGAGCTTCGCCTTCGTGGCTTCGGTCGTCTGCTGGGTCCTCAAAGGAATTGTTCGGGTCGTTGGGATTCCGATCCAGAACCCTCTGATCGGTTACAGCGCATTCGGCCTCGCCTTGGCCGCGGCCGTCTACGGCCTGGCGAACGCGGCGATAATCCGGACCACCCGCTACAGGGTGACCCTTCGAAATCTGCCCGACGGGTGGAAGGGAAAGACAGGGGTCATGGTTAGCGACATTCATCTTGGGAATATCCGAAGCGTGGAGTTTTCCCAACGAGTAGCTGAAAGAGTGAAGGCCCTGGGTCCCGACGTCCTCTTCATCTGCGGGGACATGTTTGACGGGGCGCGGGTCGACCTTGAAGCCTGCGCCGCGCCGTGGAGCGCGATCAACGCCCCGATGGGGTCATTTTTTGTAACGGGCAACCACGATGAGTTTGCCGACAGTCCCAAGATCTTGGAGGCCCTAAGGGGCGCGGGGATTCGCGTCTTGGACAATGAGGCGGTCACGGTTGGCGGGCTCCAGATCGTGGGGGTCCACGACGGGCTGGCCCGGGAGGATCGGGAATTCCGCCACGTCCTTGCCCAGGCCCAACTAGACAGGGACCGACCAAGCCTCCTCCTGAACCACCAGCCTTCGCACCTTTCCATACCCGATGAATACGGAGTCTCGCTCCAGCTCTCGGGCCATACGCACAAGGGCCAGTTCTGGCCGTGGTCGCTTCTTGTCGTCGCGGTTTTTGGGCCATTTGCCTACGGCCTGAATCGCCTCGGAGGTCTCCAGGTGATCACAAGCTCCGGCGTCGGTACATGGGGACCTCCCATGCGGGTCGCGACCCGCTCCGAGATCGTGGTCTTGGAGTTCAGCGGCGCCTGACGAGAGTGCCGCCTGGCTGGACCTCCCTCAGAGTGATTCGAGTCATCCCGTCGCCCCGTCCTTGCCGACGAGCGCAATGCACCGAAAACGACCCTTTCCTGGACACCCTTAGCTCCAATCGTCTTTGCTAAAACGGTAACGCGACCGAAGGCTCTCAATTTCTCGACGTTTAGATCGTCCGTGGCCATTGTAGCGGCGGTTCGCGAGCATTCCACCAATCCGAGCGACTTGCCATTTTCACATCGCAGGCACCCACAAGGGCACTTGTCATGAATCCTCGTCCATTCCTAGTTGGCGTATCGGGTTGCCTGCTGGCGTGCATCCTTGGATTTAAGGTCAAAGCCGCAGGTTCCGCAGCGGCAGCGACTGCTGATCCTGCGACCATTTACTTCTCCTCAGCCCCGTGGGATGGCGCTGCCTATGACCTGGAAATCCCCCTTCGACCTGTGGGTGATGCAGCCGAACCTTACATACGCATCAACATATGGGGTTACCCCGAATTCCCGGACCCCAAGACGATTCATTTTACCGGGAAGGAAGATTCTGGAGGTGGGCCCTCCAAGGGAGAAGGCCGCGCCCTCTTTCAACCCAATCTCAACAAATCAATGCCTGAGCGTTTGGCGGGAACGGTATCATTCAAGATCCTGAAGAAGGATTCGCTGGTTTCAGGGAGCTATGAGTTGGCAAGCTCGGATGGGAAGAGGGTGTTCAAGGGCAGCTTTCAGGCCGCGTGGGGAAACAGGCTCCCAACGGCAATCCGGTGACGCTCGCGTACGCGTTAGCCTCGGCGTATTGGGTGGTGTGTTCCCAAGAAGGGCTCTTTTCCGGCCCATCCATGGAGAGGTCCTGTTCGAGTCATGTTTGCGCGGCAGGTTCAGAGGCGTCGTGGCATTCGATTCTCCGGAGCATCACCCGCCGATAACGCGTGTTTCATAAGGGACGCTTTTTGCCTTCATTTGTTTGCAGCGTGCGCCCAGACCTGTCTGGGTTTTTAGGACCCCATGAAGGTGCTTGCCGTCGAAGACGACCCCCTCGCCCGCGCGGTTCTCCGCGGTGCCCTCCAGCACTTGGGACACGACGTCGTCGTGGCGAGCGACGGCGAGGAGGCCTGGGAGGTCTGGCTTCGGGACCGCCAGCGCCTGATCGTGAGCGACTGGAGCATGCCGCGCCTCGACGGCCTCGCGCTCTGCTCGCGGCTGCGAGCGCGGCACTCGCGCGACTACATCTACTTCATCCTTCTGACGGGAGCGGACGAGACCGAGGAGAACCGCCGCTCGGCCGCGGATGCCGGCGTCGACGACTTCCTGACGAAGCCGATCGACCACTCGAGGCTCTGGGAGCGGGTGCGCGTCGCGGAGCGCATCCTCAGGTACACGACCCAGCTGCGCCGTCTCGAGTCGCTTCTGCCGATGTGCTCGTACTGCAAGAAGGTGCGGGACGACTCCAACTACTGGCAGCAGATCGAGACCTACATCAACGAGCGCACCGGCTCCGAAATCAGCCACTCCGTGTGCCCGGACTGCTACCAGAGGATCGTGGTGCCCGAACTCGCGGGGCTCGGGGACGGCCCCGAGCAGGCTCCCCCGGCCTGACCTAGAACGAGGCCGTGAAGTCGGCCTGCGCGCCGGGTTCGACCGAGCGCTCGCCGAGCGCGGTGCACTCGAGCTCGTCGTTCTTGTAGATCCGGAAGCGCACGGGGCCCGTGGCCTCGTTGGTCTCCCAGCGCCACTTGCCGATCGAGACGAACGTGAGGGCGACGCCCTTCTCCCAGCTGAGGCCCGGGCCCTCCCCCCGGATGAACAGCCGGTTTCCGATGCCGATGTAGGCGGTGATGATGAGCCGCGTGGCTCCGTCGGCCGAGACGGCCGTCTCCGTGGGCGCCTCCGCGGGGGCCTCCACGGGATCGGGCTCGAGCACGAGTTCCGGGACAACGGGGGCGACCGGGACGGGCGCCACCGGAGCGGGAGGTTTGCGCGGGGCGCGCTTCCTCGGCGCCGGAGGGGGCTCGGCCGGGGCGGCCTCCGCGGGGGGCACCGCAGCCTCCTCCGCCGCCGGCGCGGGCGCGGGCTCCCCGGCGTCCACCGCGGCGGGCTCGGCCTGGGGTGCCGGTTCGGCCGCAGGAGCGGGTGCGGGGGCTTCCGGTACCGGTGCGGGCTCCGGTTCGGGCATGGGCGCGGGCTCGGGTGTGGGCGCCGCCGTGACGGCGCTCTCCTCGAACGGCGGCTCTGAGGAGAGCACGGCCGGCTTGATCTCGACAATCCGGCTCGCCGGGACGGGGGGAACCTCGAGCGGGGGGCGCGCGGCCATCAGCACGGCGCGCGCGGTCTCGGTGGCCTTTTCGACGGCCGCCTCAAGGTCCGCCGCCGCCTTGGCCGCCGCGGCGGAAAGCTGTCCCGAGGACTTCGTGAGCACGCCCTCAAGCTCGGCGGTCGCCTGGGCCGAGGCGGCGGAAAGCTGCGCGGAGGCGCGGGTGCCGGAGGACTCGGCGGCTGCCGCAGCCTTGGCGAGCGAGCCCTCCAGGTCGGCCGCAGCCTTCGATATCCTCTTGGCGACGGCGTCGAGGCGCGCGGCGGCCTCGCCGTCGTCCTTGCGGGCTGCTGAAAGGCGCGCGTCGAGCTCCGCGATCTTCTCGCGGATCTGCTCGGCCGTCTGCTCGGTCTTGCCCAGGTTGTCCTGGGCGGCCTCCGCGATGCCCTGCAGGCCCGTGGCCGCGATCGAGATCTGCTCGGCCGAGGCGGCGACCGTGGCGGCGAGGGACTGGAGGGCGCGCTGGCGGTTGTCGAGGGCCTCGTCCTGGCGCCGGGCGTAGTCCGAGACGAAGGGGATCGCGCCGATCACGCCGGCCGCCACGACGCAGACCACGATCGCGATCAGCGGCGAGCCGTTCGTCGGGTGCGCGGACTGGGTGGCGATGAACCAGGCCGTCGCGAGGAGCGCCACGTCACCGAAGATGAAAATCCATTTGGGGAGCTTCGGGGTGTCGCTGGGGAAATTCATGGGTGCGGCGCTGGGAATTGTGTGCGGCCGGGGGGCTGGGATTTCAACCCGGAAACGCTCGGGGCGAATCGCGCGGCGATCGCCAGGGCCAGCCTCTCCCACTCGGGTGGGTTCAGGTCGCGCTTGCGCCCGGGCGAGGCCTGCCGGTGGTCGGTCATGCGCTCGGGCGTCCAGCCGAGCCGTGTCCAGCGCAGCCCGAGCCACTC
>CAIXHE010000143.1 GCA_903919205.1 uncultured Opitutaceae bacterium
ACAAGGACGAATTCATCCGCATCGTGCGCGGCGGCCTGGAAGCATCGCCCACCACCGAAGTGCTGATCGAAGAATCGCTGCTCGGCTGGAAAGAGTACGAGATGGAGGTCGTGCGCGACGCTCACGACAATTGCATCATCATCTGCTCGATCGAGAACTTCGACCCGATGGGCGTCCACACCGGCGACTCGATCACGGTGGCGCCCGCGATGACGCTCACGGACAAGGAGTACCAGGCCATGCGCGACGCCTCCTTCGCCGTCATCCGCGAGATCGGCGTCGAGACGGGCGGCTCCAACATCCAGTTCGCGGTGGACCCCGACACGGGCCGCATGATCGTGATCGAGATGAACCCGCGCGTGTCGCGCTCCTCGGCGCTCGCCTCGAAGGCGACCGGCTTTCCGATCGCCAAGATCGCGGCCAAGCTGGCGATCGGCTACTCGCTCGACGAGCTCAGGAACGACATCACGCGCCTCACGCCTGCGAGCTTCGAGCCCACGATCGACTACGTCGTGACGAAGATCCCGCGCTTCACCTTCGAGAAGTTCCCCGACGCCGACACGACCCTCACGAGCTCGATGAAGTCCGTGGGCGAGGCGATGGCGATCGGCCGCTCCTTCAAGGAGTCGCTCCAGAAGGCGCTGCGCTCGCTCGAGGTCGGGGCCCGCGGCTTCGGCGGCGGGGGCAAGCTCGGCGGCGACGAGACGCCCGACGACGCCACGATCAAGAACCGCCTCGGCACGCCCAACGCGGAGCGCATCTTCTACATCCGGTACGCCTTCAAGGCCGGATACTCGATCGACCAGATCTTCGACCTCACGAAGATCGACCGCTGGTTCCTCCACCACCTGCGCGAGATCTTCGACATGGAGCAGTCTCTGAAGGGGGGCACGCTCGCCTCGATCGAGACGGACCGCTTCCGCCGGGCGAAGCAGTTCGGATTCTCGGACGCCCAGCTGGCCCACCTGCTCTCGACCGAGATGGTGGCGGTTCGGGCCGAGCGCAAGCGCCGCGGCATCCAGACCACCTTCAGGCTGGTCGACACCTGCGCCGCCGAGTTCGAGGCGTTCACCCCCTACTACTACTCGAGCTACGGCGAGGAGAACGAGGTGATCCCGTCCAAGAAGAAGAAGATCATGATCCTCGGCGGGGGCCCCAACCGCATCGGCCAGGGCATCGAGTTCGACTACTGCTGCGTGCACGCGAGCTTCGCCCTGCGCGAGATCGGCTACGAGACGGTGATGGTCAACTCGAACCCGGAGACGGTCTCGACCGACTACGACACGAGCGACAGGCTCTACTTCGAGCCGCTGACGCTCGAGGACGTGCTCGAGGTCTACGAGCAGGAGGGCTGCGACGGCGCCATCGTGCAGTTCGGCGGCCAGACGCCGCTCAACCTGGCCGCGTCGCTCAAGGCGAACGGCGTGCGCATCATCGGCACGACGCCCGAGTCGATCGAGGTCGCCGAGGACAGGAAGCTCTTCGCGGCGGTGCTCGACAGGCTGGGCCTGCGCCAGCCCGCCAACCGCACCGCTCTCGGCGAGGTCGAGGCAGAGGCCTTCGCCCGCGAGGTGGGATACCCCGTGCTGCTGCGCCCCTCCTTCGTCCTCGGCGGGCGCGGGATGTTCGTCGTCTACAGCGAGGACGACCTGAAGGCGGTCGTCCGCCAGGTCTTCGAGGTGATGCCGGGCAAGCCGGTCCTGATCGACAAGTTCCTGGAGGACGCGATCGAGCTCGACGTCGACTGCCTCGCCGACGGCGAGGCGAGCGTCATCGGCGGCATGCTCGAGCACATCGAGTTCGCGGGCGTGCACTCGGGCGACGCGGCCATGGTGATGCCGCCCCACACGCTCAGCAGGGAGATGCTCTCCACGGTGCGCGCGGCGACCCACGCGCTCGCGCGCGAGCTTCGGGTGGTCGGGCTGATGAACGTGCAGTTCGCGATCAAGGACGGTCAGCTCTACGTCCTCGAGGTGAACCCGCGCGCCTCGCGCACCGTGCCGTTCGTGGCCAAGGCGATCGGCGTGCCGCTCGCCAAGCACGCGGCCAAGGTGATGGCGGGCATGAAGCTCTCCGAGATCGGCTTCACGCGGGAGGTCGTGCCGCTGCACTGGTGCGTCAAGGAGGCCGTCTTCCCGTTCGTGCGCTTCCCCGGGGCGACCATCGCCCTCGGGCCCGAGATGCGCTCGACCGGCGAGGTGATGGGCCTCGACGCCGACTTGGGGATCGCCTTCGCCAAGGCCCAGGCGGCGGCCAAGCCGGGCCTCCCCACCTCGGGCAACGTCTTCCTGAGCGTCAAGGACGCGGACAAGGCGCACGCGGTCGAGATCGCGCGCGCCCTGGAGTCGATGGGCTTCGTGATCCACTCGACGAGCGGCACCGCGAGGACCCTGGCCGAGGCGGGGGTCGCCGTGAAGCGCATCTCCAAGATCAGCGAGGGCCGGCCGACGGCCGTCGACATGATCAAGAACGGCCAGATCCAGCTCGTGATCAACACGCCGGGCGGGCTCATCCCGCGCCGCGACGAGAACACGATCCGGGCCGCGGTCTACGCCCACAACGTGTGCATCTTCACGACCATCATGGCCGCCCGGGCGGCCGTCGACGGCATCCGCGCCCTTAAGACCAAGCCGCTGGGGGTGCGCCCGATACAGAAGTTCAAGGGCAACGTGCGAAACGCCTGAGGGCGGGGCTCTGCCGCCTCCCGGAGGCGCCCGGGATTTTCCGGGTTTACAGCCGGCGCCGCTTTTGCTCTCCTCACCCCTCCCCCCACGAGTGCACCCACCGACCATGACGAAGCCTGACCTCCAGACCCAGACCGCCCCCGCCCCCGTGCACGTCCCGCTGGACGAGCAGCTGCGGCAGGCCTGGGAGCGCTACGGCAACGTGATCTACGTTGTCTGCGCCCTGATCGCCCTGTCGATCATCGCCAAGGGGACATGGGACTATCTCGCTCACCAGAAGGAAGTTGCGATCGAGCGCGACTACGCCGCCAGCCAGTCCCCCGAGTCGCTCAAGACCTTTGCCGCGGCCCACCGCGGCCATTCCCTGGCAGGCCTGGCCGAGCTCAGGCTGGCCGACGACAGCTACGCCGCCGGCAAGTACGACGCCGCGCGCGCCAGCTACCAGGACGCGATTTCGGACCTCCCGAGCGGACCCTTCCTCGCCCACGCGAAGATCGGCCTGGCCGTCTCGCAGGCGCTGAGCGGCAAGCCCGGCGAGGGCGAGGCGGCCCTGCGCCAGCTCCTGAACGACACCACCCAGCTGAAGGCGGTGCGCTGCGAGGCGGGGTTCCACCTGGCGAGCATCGCGGCCCAGGCGGGGCGCGCCGCGGAGGTGCAGACCCTGGCCGAGCAGCTGATGACCATCGACCCGACCAGCCCCTATTCCGAGCGTGCGTTCGCGATCCGGGGCGAGATGCCCGCCAAGTAGGGCGGCCTCAGGGAAGCCGCTGGCCCTGCGGGCCCGGCCCGATCGAGATCGTCTGGGTGACCGGGAACGCGGCCTCGTAGGTCGAGTCGCCGGACTGCGTAGCCATCACCGAGATCGAGCCGCTCTGCGCGGTCAGCACGTTTCCGCTCACGAAGCCCGATCCGGACACCAGCTCGAAGTGCACGGGCAGGCCCGACGTGGCCGAGGCGCTCAGCACGATCGGCTGGCCCTGGGTGGCCGGGGACACCGGCGGGAACATGAGCGACTGGAGTCGCTTGGAGACGGTCACGGTCGCCTGGGGGCTGACCGCGCTGCCTAGGGCGTTGCTGGCCAGCACGTCGTAGGAGCCGGCGTCGGAGAGGCCGACGGGGTTGAGGACCAGCGAGGGGCCCGTGGCCCCGGGCAGCGCGACCCCGTCGCGGCGCCACTGGAGCGCGGGCCTCGGCTCGCCCTGGACGCCCACCTCGAGGACGACCGTCTCGCCGATCCGGGCGGGGCGGCCCCGGGGCGGGGCGACGATCAGCGGGGCGGAGGGCCGGGGGGTGACGGTGAAGGCGCGCTCGGCGTCGTCGGCGGCGAGCCAGCCCTTGCCGCCCTCCTGCGAGGCGCGCAGCACGACCAGGCCCGGCAGCCCGCTAAGCGTCACCTTTCGGCCGTCGACCGAAGCGGGCCCGGACACCACCGTGAGGAACACCTTGAGGCCGGAGGACGCCTTGACCGGGACGAGGAAGGGCGCGTCCGAGGCGGCGTGGGTCGGGATCTCGTCGAAGAGGATCACCTGCTTCTTCGGGGTCGGCGTGGGCTCCGCGTCCTGGGAGCGGGCCGCGGGCCCGAGGATCACGGCAAGCGCCGCGAGCCCGAGGAGGCCTAGGCGGACGCGCGCGTGGGTGGCCATGGCGCTCTAGACGTTCACGTGGACGACCTTGGCGGGGGGGAACCCGTTGAAGTTCGTGGACGAGGCGTGACTGTACGCGCCGATCTTCTCGCTGTAGACCAGGTCGTCGCGGTCGAGCTCGGGCAGGTTCTCGGCCATCGAGACCACGTCCAGGGCGTCGCAGGTCGGACCGTAGACCGCGCTGATGCGGGTGGCGCCCTTCTTGAAGGCGCGCACCGGGTACTTGCAGTGGTCGAAGATGATGCCCGAGTAGGAGTGGTAGACGCCGTCGTTGATGTAGTAGCTCGGCTTGCCGTCGCGCACGGCCTTGCCGATCACCTTGGAGACCGTGTAGGCGGCGTTCGCGACGAGGAAGCGGCCGGGCTCGGCCAGCACCTGGATGTCCTTCGGGAAGAGGCGCCCGAGCTCCTGGTTGATCACCTTCGCGAGCTCGCGGAAGGGCCTCACGGACTCGTCGTACGGAGCGGGGAAGCCCCCGCCGATGTCCACGAGGTTCATCTTGGTGTAGCCGCGGTCGCGGGCCTCCTTGAAGAGGCTGGCGCAGAGGCCGAGCGCCTGCACGTAGTTGTCGAAGTTCGTGGTCTGGCTGCCGACGTGGAAGCTCAGCCCCTCGCAGGTGAGCCCCAGCTTGTCCGCCATCAGGATCAGGTCCACGGCCTCGCCCGGGTCGGCCCCGAACTTGGACGAGAGCTCCACCATGGCCCCGGTGTTGAGCACCTTCAGGCGCAGCACGACGCCGGCCTGCGGGGCGTGCTCCTTGATCTTCAGCAGCTCCTCGGCGTTGTCGAAGGTGACGAGGGGCTTGTACTGGTTCAGCTCCTCCAGGGTCTCGACCGGCTTGTTCGGGTTGGCGTAGATGATCTTGTCCCAGATCCACTCCTGGCGCTGCCTGGCGGGCATGCCCCGGATGTTGTCGTAGACGATCTTGAACTCCGGCATCGAGGCCACGTCGAAGCTGGCGCCCTCCTTGTAGAGCGTGCGCACGATCTCGGGCAGGGGGTTGGCCTTCACCGCGAAGTAGACCTGCACGCGGGGCAGGTACTTTCGGAACTCGCGGTAGTTTCGCCTCAGCTCGTCGTGGTCGACCACGAAGAGCGGCGTGCCGTGGGTGCGGCCGAGCTGCTGCAGTTTCGCCTTTGAAATCATGGGAGTGCGGTGGGTTCGCTTCGGTGGGATCGGGCCGGGGTCGCCCTGGCCCGCGGGCGGCCTAGTCGCCGTCCTTCACGAGGAAGTTCTTGAACTGCCAGGGATCGCGCCTGTCGAAGTCCGGCTTGTTGAAGCCGCTGAAGGCGTTCCGGTAGTCGCGCAGGGGCGTCCAGTCCGAGGGCGTCGAGATGAAGGTTCCGAGGTAGGGCTTGGAGATGCCGAGGATGTACTCGTGCGGCAGGTCGTCGGGGACCTTCACGCCCTCCTCCGGGTTCTCGATCATCCACATGGTCGCCGCGACGACGGAGATGGCCACCTGCATGGTGGTCGCGTTCTGGTGCGGCACGAGGCGGCGGGACTCCTCGATCGTGAGGTCCGAGCCCACCCACCACGAGTTGTACCCGTGGCCCATGATGAGCGCTCCCAGGATGTCGGCGCCCTTCGTGATCTCGTCGTTCATGATCCGCAGCTTGGGCTGCAGCGCGTAGTTGTAGCCGCGCAGCTCGTTCAGCGAGGAGATGGCCTCGTCGCAGGGGCAGTAGGCGTAGTGCACCGTGGGCCGGTAGACGGCCTTGCCGCCCTCCCAGACCGTGAGCCGGTCGGAGATCGTGAAGGCCTCGCCGTGGCGCACCACCATGCCCTGGATCGTGTAGTTCGGGACCCAGGAGCGCACCCACATGTTCATGCCCATGCGCGCGACGCAGATCTGGTTCCTCGGCCCCTCGCGGTGCTGGTAGGCGAGGGCGGGCAGCGTCTTCTCGTGCGTGCCCCAGCCCATCTCGGCCGTGGTCGTGCCCTCCTCGCGGAAGCCCTCGATGCTCCAGGTGTTCACGAACTCGTCGATCTGCTTCGGGACGTCCGTGATCTGGGTGTCGCGCTCGCTGCAGTGGATCACCTTGACCCCGAGGTCCTGGGCCAGGTTGTTGAAGCGGCGGGCGGCGATGTGCCCCATCAGCTTCTCCGCCTTCCTGCCCTTGGCCTTCCCGTCGCGGATGGAGGCCGTCGTGATGTCGATCAGGCCCTGCTTGGTGAAGTGCGAGATGAGCCCCGGGTTCGCCCCGTGCTCGATCACCGCCGTCGGCCCCTTGGTCTTCCACTTGGCGAACATCCGGCGCAGGTTCATGTGGCGCCAGTAGAGCGTGCGCTCGGTCGGGTGCTTCTTGCCGCCGGCGTAGGGGTCCCAGAGCTCGACCGAGGTGTTGATGTAGAGGATGCCGCGGTCATGGCACCACTGCAGGATCTCGCACGCGTCGATGTTCCAGGCCAGGTCGATCAGGATGTCGCCGGCCGAAAGGTACTTCGAGAGCAGCGTGTCCATGTTCTCCTCGGTCACGCGGTCCTTCACGAAGCGAACGCCCTTCGCGGTCCACGCGCGCAGCTTCTCCTCCTTGCTCTCGAAATCGATCACGGTGACGCTCTTGGGCGCGACCTTGATGTGCTTGAACAGGATGGGGAGCGTGCACTCGGCGACGGCGCCGTAGCCCACGAAGAGGATCTTCTTGCTGAATTCGATCATGGTTCGCTGGAGGGGTTGTGTGGGGAGGAGGCTTAAGGCTGAGAGGGGGAGATCAAGGTCGTGTTTCGCGCGGGATGCAAGAAAGAGCGCGAGCGCGACCCCTCCTTGTAACAGGGCGACGGGCCTCAGGGCTTCGGCGCCTTCGCCGCGCGGTCCCTGAGGGCTCCGAGCAGGCCGTCGGCCACCTGGTCGCCCAGGGAAATCGCGGAGCCCGCCTCGACGGGGTAGTGGCCCGTCCAGAACGCGGCCCCGCCCCGGGCGTCGACCAGCCGGACCTCGAACTCCGGCCCCGAGGCCGGGTGCAGGCCGCGGGCGGCCACGATGAAGTCGTCGCCGGCCGCCCGGGCCGTCGCCGCGAGGGCGCCGTCGTCGGCGCCCGGCTGCGCGGCGGCCTGGAGCTTGAACTGGGCGGGGCGGGCCTGGGAGAGCAGGCTGTAGACCCGCCCGAAGAGCTGGTCGGCGACCCGGCGGCCGTCGGGGTCGGTGGGATCCGCCGCGAACGGGAGGACCTCGACCTGGCCCTTCCAGTCCGCGCCGTCGGCCACCTCCTTGGACACGGCGCGGGCGAGCTCCGCCCCGGCCTTCATGAACCCGGTCTTCAGGTTGCCCGCGGCGGGGTCGCTCGCGAGCTTCTCCAGCTTCGCCGCGGCCTCCTCCAGCGAGGCCGCCTCGGCCGCCTTGTCGACCTCGGTCTTGACGGAGACCTTCGCGGCCTCCGGCTTGGACGGGTGATCGTCGTCCGAGCTGTGGCAGGAGCGCAAGACGACCGCGAAGACAAACCAGATGATCAGCAGGGCGCGGACCCACTTGGGAGCCCTCGCCCAGAGGAGCCGTGCGCTCGCCAGCACCCACCAAAGGACCTCGGCCACGTACTTCAGGTTGTCGCGGCGGTCCGCGGGCTTGTGCGGAAAGGGCGGCATCGGGGGCAGCGCGCCCGCGTGGGGGTCCGCCGCGTGGACGGGGGGCGGCGCCGCGGGCCGCTTGAACTGGGAAAGGGGGGGCGGCGAAACCGGCGGGACGGAGAGGTGCTCGCCCGCGGCCAGGCGGGCCCCGACGGCCCTCAGTCCTGGGGTCGCCTTCCCCCCGGGCACCCGCAGCCACTGGACCGTGAGGAATTTCTCCGGGACCCGGGCGCCGGTCTCGGTCGTGCCGTCGATCACCGCGGGGATGAGGAACATGGCGTCGTCGGCCATGTCGTGGCTGCGGTCGACGGCGAGGCGCCACTCGCGGCGGAAGTACCCCTCGCGCCGGGCCTCGGTCTGCGCCGAGATGACCGGCATGAAATACGTGCACTCGCGGATCTGCCGGCGGATCTTCTGGTCCCAGGCGTCGCCGCCGCCGAGCTCGTTCTCGTCGTACCACACGTCGAGGCCGCACTCGCCCAGGGCGTCGCGCAGCAGGCGCGCCGCGTCCCGGTTCTCGGACGCGTAGCTGATGAAGATCGACGGCCGGGGCGCGGCGGGGGGGGCGTCGGCGTTTTCAGCGGGGCTCGGCACGTTCTGCGGGAAGCACATCCCACGCCGCGTTGGGGGGCAAGCATGCTCTCGGTCGGCGATTTGCGACACGGGGGCCTTGGCAACCGGCACGCACCGTGCTAACGTTTCGCCTCATGAGGCTCGTCCTGGCGTTCGTCCTCGCCTTCTGCCTGGCCCAGGGCCTTGCGGACGCGCGCCCGGCGCTGACGTCCCAGGGTTGCGGCCACTGCTGCTCCCGGGATGCCGACGGCTGCGCAGCCGCAAACTGCCCCTGCGTCGCGGCCTGCGTGCTCTGCGCGGTTCCTGCGGCGGCCCATGTCGACCCGTGCGAGACGCTGTTCGTGCGCCTGGTGGAGATGGGGCGCCCCGCTTTCTTCACGGGCAGCGCCGAGGAGCTCTCCTATCCTCCGCCGCTCCCGCCGCCGCGGGCGGGGGGCTCGCCCACGATTCTCTCAACTTAAACTCATCTAAACTTACTTATGAAAAAGCTATTCCTACTCATCGCATGCATCGCCCTCGCGGGCGCAGCCGTCGGCCACGCCGCGGCCAAGTCGACTCCGTCGACCGCCAAGCCGGCATCCTGCTGTGACGGCGGCGCCTGCTGCGACGGCAGCCAGTGCTGCCACTAGGGTCTGAATAAGGCCCCCTCGAAGGCCCGCACCTTACGGTGCGGGCCTTTTTTGTGGGTTTTTACTTGAGGGTTAATAAGAAAGGGTACCGGTACCTGATAATGTAACCAATTATCGATGAGATATTTGAAGATGATTGTAAGAAAATGACCGCGGGGATGTGCCACACGAATCAGGCTCTAGCGGCGAGTTTCATTTAATAATGAAAACGAGACTCTATCTCATAATTTTCTTGAGAGTCAGTCGCAATGGTCCATCACCCAGTGCCCATGCGAGTCCAAATATCCACGATCTATGCGTTGATTCTAGGCCTGACCGTAGCGGTAGCGTCGTCCCTTTCCGCCCAAACAGCATCCGAGACTCCTTCCCCGGCTAGCTATGGAAGTGACGTGTTCTTGAATCCCGTGGTTGTCCACGGTGACAAGGACGACCCTTTCTTCGCGCATTCAGCGAGTTCGGCGACGAAGACCGAGACGCCACTTCTGGACCTCCCACAGACCGTCAATGTCGTGCCAAGGGATCTCTTTTCGCTGCAAGGCGCTCGATCCCTCGAGGACGCCCTCTTGAACGTGGCCGGTGTGAGCCCGTCGGTCGGGGACGGCCAGCGCGATCAGGTCTATATCCGCGGCTTCAGCGCGCAGTACGACCAATACCTGGATGGCGTCAGGGACGACGCGATGTACTTCCGCGACCTCGCCAACATCGATCGCATCGAGGTGCTCGAGGGTCCCTCGGCCGTTCTATACGGGCACGGTTCGGCCGGCGGCATCGTGGACCGCATCTCCCGTCTTCCTGTGCAAACGCCGGTGGGATCGCTCGAGGTCACCTGCGGAAGCTGGGATGAACGCCGCGTTGAACTCGATTCGGGTGGCCCGCTGGGTTCGCCGTCGCTTGCCTACCGCCTCGACGCCGCCGCGGAGGATTCGGGCGGATTTCGCGACCAATACTTTCTCAAGCGCTACCATCTGTCGCCTTCGATCGCCTGGCGGGCGAATTCCGACACGCGGATTCTTCTCCAGTTCGACTACCTCGACGACCTCCGTCTCGATGACCTCGGTATTCCGGCCTTGGTCGGCGCGGCCGGCACGGGATTTACCGGAGAGGCGCCCGCCATACCCATCGGATCCTATTTTGGTTCGCCGGACTCGTTTGACAACGACTACGTGCGTGCGGCCGTGGACACGTCCACCCTGACCGTCGATCACCAATTCAGCCCCGACGTGTTGCTACACGAGGTGTTCCGGGCAGAGCACTACACCCTGGATCGCAACAACATGCTGCCCACCGGGGTTTATATTCCGGGCGGGGGCATCTACACAGGCAACCTGGACAGCGTGTGGGTAGACCGCTCGCAGCGGCAGATTCTGCGCTTTGAAAACGACCTCTTCAACCAGCTCGAATGTTCGCTCAAGGCGACGACTTCACGAATCGCGCACACGGTTCTACTGGGACTGGAACTGGGCCGTCAGAGCGCCGACCTTCACGCAACTCTGCATAACGCCCCGGCCGTCGCGCTGGTCAACCCGGTATTGACCGACGTGCTGCCCGGAAGCGCACCCGCCTCCGTCACGGCCACGGCTGCTCGAGCGGACACGGCCGGGGTGTACCTTCAGGACCAAATCTCCTTCTCCGAGCAATGGAAGGCCCTCGTGGGTATTCGGGGCGACCTCTACGAGGTCCTGCAGCAAAACAAGCGGCTCCCATTCAACCAGCTTGAAAGCCTCAACCGCACGCTGAGTCCCCGCATGGGCGTCGTGTACGAGCCGACCCACGACCTGTCCGCCTATGCGACCATTAGCCAGTCTTTCTCCCCCGCGGCGGGCGATGGCATCTCGACCGCGGCAAGCACCGCGGCCCTGGCCCCCCTGCGGGCGACCAATTTCGAAATCGGGGCCAAGCGGTCTTTACTCGGCGATTCCCTGAGCGCCACGGTTGCGATCTTCCAGCTTACACGGGACATCACCGAGACGAATCCCCTGTCCAACCTGACCACGGTCGCCGGCCAACAGCGCAGCCGCGGGCTCGATCTCGTGCTCGCAGGACGGCTTTCAAAGCGCTGGTCGGTCTCGGCAAGCTATGAAATCCTCGATCCGGTCATCGTGAAGGGCGGCATTGATGGCGGCGGCGTCCTGCTCGACGGGAAAATGCCGTCGCTGGTGCCGCGCAACAGCGCGAGCGTTTACACCACGTTGGACCTGGGCCACGGGTTCGGCCTAGGCGGGGGCGCGGTGTCGATGGGCGGTCGCTTTACTTCGAACGACGACTCCGTGAGCTTGCCCGCGTTCACTGTGCTGAATGCCGTGGCCTACTACAGAAACCGCAGGTGGGAGGCGCGGATCAACGCGAACAACCTCCTGAACCACCGTTACTTCATCACCGCGGGCGAGGGCACCGACTTTACCGGCCAGACGGTCATGCCCGGGGCGCCGCTCAACGTCTCGGGCACGATCGTGCGGCGTTTCTGATGGAAGGATCGCAGCGGCCTATCCGGGCTCGCTTCGCGGGCGGCCCCTTCGGTCGCGGTCGCCCCGGTCGTCCGGAACGTCGCGCGGCTCGGGAATGGGGACTTGTAACCAGAACGGAGATACAGGGTCTCCCGACTCCGGGAATGCGGCTTGACGGAACAGGGTTTTGAGAAGCCGACACGTGCCAGGCGCTCGCGCGCTGGTGGTCCCCGCTTCGGCATGGAGGGCGGGCGCGGCCGTCCCGCCGAACGCCTCGGAGTCAACGGTAGTTCTGGACCTGCGCTTCGTCCTACCCTAATCACGGCGGGGCGTCCCGTGCGTTGCCGCAACGGGTGCACCTTGATCCCCAAGATTTCCTTCCATTGACAGCCCGATGCCACAGAGATGTCGCGAGGCTCAGGCCTTCGCGTCCCGCGTGACGCAAACCGTCCCTAAGACGTGTCCTCCTCAAGCCCCCTGATCCATGCCCTGGGGCGCCTCCTCCCCGGGCCCCAGGTGATCACGGACGATCTCCGCAGGCTCGCCTACGGAACCGACGCGAGCTTTTACCGGATGATCCCGGAGGTGGTGGCGGTGGTCGAGAGCGAGGAGCAGGTGCGCTCCGTGCTGCAGGCGGCGGCCGCCCATGGGCGGCCCGTGACCTTCCGTGCGGCCGGGACGAGCCTCTCAGGCCAGGCCGTGACCGACGGCGTGCTGGCCCTCGTGGGCGAGGGCTTCGGCGGCTGCGAGATCTCCGCGGACGGCGGGGTCGTCCGGGCGGGACCGGGCATCGTGGGCGGCGAGGTCAACGCGCGGCTCGCGCCGTTCGGCCGCAAGATCGGTCCTGACCCGGCCTCGATCCACGCGTGCAAGATCGGAGGCATCGCCGCCACGAACGCCTCGGGCATGTGCTGCGGGACCGCCCAGAACAGCTACCGCACGATGCTCGGGATGCGGGTCGTCCTGGCCGACGGGGCGGTGCTCGACACCGAGGAGCCCGCCAGCGTCGAGCGCTTCTGCCGCAGCCACGCGGATCTCGTGGACGCGCTGGCGGCGCTCGGCAGGTCGACCCGCGCCGACGCGGGCCTCTCCGCCCGAATCCGGCACAAGTACAGGATCAAGAACACGACCGGCTACAGCCTGAACGCCCTGGTCGACTACGAGGACCCGATCGACATCCTCACCCACCTGATGATCGGCTCGGAGGGGACGCTCGGGTTCATCTCCCGGATCACCTACCGCACCGTCGCCGAGGATCCCTGCAAGGCGAGCGCGCTCGTCTTCTTTCCCGACATCGCGACCGCCTGCCAGGCCGTCATGCGCCTGAAGAGCCGGCCCGTGTCGGCCGTGGAGCTGCTCGACCGGGCGGCGCTTCGCTCGGTCGAGGCCAAGCCCGGGCTGCCCGCGGAGATCGCGGGCCTGGAAGCCGGGGCCTGCGCCCTTCTGATCGAGGTGCGCGACCGGGATCCGGCGGGCCTGCGGTCCAGGATCGCCCAGTCGCTCGAGGCCCTGGGCGGCGTCCCCACCGTGCACCCGGCCGCCTTCTCGGAGGACCCGCACACCTGCGAGACGTACTGGAAGGTGCGCAAGGGCACGTTCCCCTCCGTGGGTGCGATGCGCAGGGCCGGCACGACGGTCATCATCGAGGACGTGGCCTTCCCGATCGAGTCGCTCGCCCAGGCGACCCTCGAGCTGCAGGCGCTCCTGCGCGCGCACGGCTACGCGGACGCGATCATCTTCGGGCACGCCCTCGACGGGAACCTGCACTTCGTGTTCACGCAGGACTTCGGGGACGAGGCCGAGGTCGAGCGCTACGCGCGCTTCATGGACGCCGTGTGCCACATGGTGGTGGACACGTACGACGGCTCGCTGAAGGCCGAGCACGGCACCGGGCGCAACATGGCCCCGTTCGTGGAGCTCGAGTGGGGGGCCCAGGCCACCGAGCTCATGCGCCGCATCAAGCGCCTCCTCGACCCCCGGAACCTGCTCAACCCGGGGGTCATCCTTAACGACGACCCGAGGGCTCACCTGAGGCACCTGAAGCCGATGCCCCCGGCCGACGACCTGGTCGACCGCTGCATCGAGTGCGGGTTCTGCGAGCCCCTTTGCCCGTCGCACGAGCTGACGCTCTCTCCGAGGCAGCGGATCGCGGGCTGGCGGGAGATCTCGCGCCGGGCCGCCGCCGGCGAGCCCGGCGGCGAGGCGCAGGCCGACTTCGCCTACCAGGGACTCGACACCTGCGCCGGCTGCGGCCTGTGCTCCACCGCCTGCCCGGTGGACATCGACGTCGGCGACCTGACCCGCCGGCTGCGCGGGCGCCGGCTCGGGGGGGCCGCGCATGCGTCGGGCCGCTGGGCCGCGGACCACTTCGGCGCGGTTGCGGCCGTCTCGAGGGCCGGCCTCGTGCTCGGCCACGCGGCCTCGGGCGTCGTGGGCGACGGGATCCTCGGCCGCCTGACGCTGGGCGCGTGGAGGCGCGGGATGCCGCGCGCCGGCCGCGCGGCCGCCGGGCGCCGCGGCACGGGCGATCCCGTGGTCTACCTGCCGGCCTGCGGCGGCCGCATCTTCGGCGCCAACTCTTCCGGCGAGGCGGTGCTCTCGGAGGTCGTGATCGAGCTCATGCTGCGCGCCGGCTACGACCCGCGCCTGCCCGAGGGCTGCGACGCGCTCTGCTGCGGGCAGATGCTCGAGAGCAAGGGCCTCGCCCCCGAGGCCGACCGGATGGCCGATGCGGCCGCGGCCGCCGTCGAGAGGGCCGCCGACGACGGCCGGGGCGGCCGGTACCCGGTCGTCCTCGACGCAAGCACGTGCAGCTCGCGCATGAGGAAGCACCTGCGGGGCCGTATCGAGGTGCTCGACTTCCACGAGTTCGCGCACGACGCCCTGCTGCCGCGCCTGCGGGTCACGCGCAAGGCGGGCCCGGTCGCCCTCCACGTCACCTGCAGCGTGCAGCGCGCGGCCACGGACCTGAAGCTGCGCCGGCTCGTGTCGGCGTGCTGCGAGAGCGTGGTCGAGCCGCGGGGCGCGCCGTGCTGCGGGTTCGCGGGGGACCGCGGATTCGCGGTGCCCGAGCTGAACGTTCATGCGCTGCGCAGGATCCACGCGGCCCTGCCGGCCGCCTGCTGCGAGGGCGTGTCGACGAACCGCACCTGCGAGATCGGGCTCACCTCGGAGACCGGGCGGCCCTACCGCTCGGTGGCCTACCTCCTCGAGGAGTGCACCCGCGAGGACGGTGCCCGGGCCTGCTGAGGGGGCGATTGCCGCCGCGCTCAGCCCGCCCGCTCGGACGACGAGCCGCGCACCCCCTTGGTCGCGCCCGCTCCCCGCGCAGCCGCCCGAAAGTCCCTTGGCAGCGCGTGCGCGTGCCGCCGGAAGAAGCTCGAGAAGTAGGCGCTGCTGCGGAAGCCCAGGCGCAGCCCGATCTGGGACGCGGAGTCGTCGGTGTGCGCGAGCAGGCGCTTGGCCTCGAGGACCAGGCGGTCGCGGATGTGGGAGCCCGGAGAGCGCCCGGTGTCCCGCAGCACGGAGCGGTGGAGGAAGGAGCGCGACACCCGCATGAACGAGGCCAGCTCCTTGACGGTCGTAAGGGGAGGGCACTCCAGGCGCAGGGCGTTCATGAACTCGCGCGTCGCGGCGGAATGCCATCCACGCGGGTCGCCGGGGGCGCCGCAGTCGGCGCCGCCGGGAACGGCGCTAAAGAGGATCAGCAGCAGGGCCTTCACCACCTCGCGCCGGTCGAACGCCGACTGCGCGGCGGGGTCCCGGATGACCGAGAAGATGCTTGCGATCAGGTCCTGGTCTGCGGCGCCGAGCTCGACCAGGCGGTCCCTGCGGGGCCTCAGGAACGAGACCAGCTGGCTGAACGGGAGGTAGAAGTTCTCCCTCGAGGTGAAGGCCTGGCTGAGCGAGATGGCCGAGCCCTCGATCGCACAGGTCTCCTCCCATGAGTGCACCTCGCCCGGGCCCACGATCAGGAGGCTCGGCGAGCGGACATCAAGCCTCTCGAAGTCGAGCGAGAGCGTTCCCTGCCCCTGGCGGATCCAGAAGATCTCGAAGTGCGGGTGGCGGTGGATGAACGAGATGTCGTGGCGGGAGCCGTCGGCGCGACGGTGGTGTCCCTGGTCGTACTCGATCTCCCAGCTCGAGAGCCCCCCGAACTCGGGCGAGGCGGCCTCGTTCAGCTGGTAGGTGGGTATGCCGTGGCCGGAGATCCTGAAATTGGTCGCCGTCCACATCGCAGGCTACCCGGCCGCGTCGTGGAGGCGCTTGCGCTCGTGGTAGGCCTTGGCGATCGCGTCGGCGACGCCCTGGCCGTCGCCGAGGAGCCACGCATGGCCCTTCTCGGCCGTGCCCGCCGTCGCGTCGCCCATGACGCCCGACTTGGAGAGGTCCTGGGACACCCAAGAGAAGGTGGCCGGGGCACGCTCGGCCCGGAGCTCGCCCGGGTCCGTGATCTTGCCCGCGTAGTCGCAGACGGAGAGGTCCGCGCGCACGTACTGCGGCTTCAGGGCGAGCAGCAGGGCCGTCTCCGCCTCGTTGGCGTGGTAGCCGAAGGCCTTCTCCTGAGGGGAGACCACCATCGTGCTCTTCTCGACGCTCAGGGTCTGCGTGTGCAGGCCCCACTTGGCCTCGATCTCGCGCAGGGTGTATCCCGCCGGCGCGAAGTTCCCGCCGTGGGTGTGCAGGACGTAGAGGGAGCGGAAGCCCCAGGCGTGCACCTGCTCGGCGATCGCGAGCATCAGCCTGCGCAGCGTCTTCTTGGAGATCGCCAGGGTCCCCGGGTAGCCGGAGTGCTCGTTGCTCTTGCCGATCGTGATGGGCGGGGCGATGTAGCAGGAGACGCCGGCCGGCAGGCGCTCGAGGGCGAGCGTGACCCAGGCCTCGCCCAGGAAGGAGTCCACGGCCACCGGCAGCTGGGGGCCGTGCTGCTCGATGGCGCCAAGGACGACGATCACCGGGGCCCATGCCTTGTCGGGAAGCGCCGCTATCTGCTCCAAGGTCAGGCTCGGCAGGTAGCGCTTGCGGTAGGCCTGGACGTAGGGGGAGGGGAGGCTCATGGCCATGTCTTGGTGGTTAGCACGCCGTCGGCCGCGAGGGGCGGGTGGTTTCGGATCTCGGACAGGAGCGACACCAGGTGGGACGAGACCTCCGCGAGCACGTTGGCGCCGGTGCCCGCGAGGGCCGGGTCGCCGCCCAGGAGAGCCGCGAGGAGCGCCTTCAATTTCGCTCGGTCGCCCCCGCGCACCGGGTCGAAGTCCAGGCCGAGGGAACTCAGCTGGATGCAGTACATCTGCAGCCCGCGCGCGATACGAACGTCCCGGCCGACGGCCTTGGTCACTTCCTCGTTCCACGGGCTCGCGTTCAGCAGGAGCACCTTGGAGAAGCCGGCCGCGTCCACCCAGCCGAGCACCTCCTCCAGGAGCTCGCATGCGGCGTCCGGATCGATCGGGAAGGCGCAGTAGGGCTTGGGGCCCAGCGCAAAGCGTACCGGGGGTATCACCAGCATGGCCAGGTCGGGCGAGCGCCGCAGCGAGGCCTCGCGGAGCACGGACATGAGGACCGCCTCCTCGGCGTCCAGCCCCGCGCCCAGGCCGTAGTCGGCGAAGCCCGCGATGGGGAGGACAACCACGGTCCTCTCCTTGTCGGGCCAGTTGGCGAACTCCGGCCAGCGCCGCCAGGGCCAGAAGGTGGCCTCGTCCGCAAGGCAGAGTTGAATGTCGGGAAGCGGGTCGGTGGGGGGGCTCACGGGTTTGGGTTTCGGGGACCCACCCTGCACCCCGAGTGCCAACCGCGGGCCCCGGGTGAAGGTTTCGGTATATTTTTGATCTTTTTCGTCCACCCCCCCTCAGGGGTCGGCCATGGGCATACCCCCTGCTAGGGAGCCGTGTCAATGCCCCCACCGTGGACACACCCAATCCCCCCCTTGTAAGCATAGCGGCCCTGCAGAAGCGCTACGGCCAGGGGGCCGTGGTGCTCGACGGCATCAACCTGGACGTCAACAAGGAGGAGTTCGTGAGCCTGATCGGCCCGAGCGGCTGCGGCAAGTCGACGCTCCTCAAGCTGATCGCCTCGCTGAGCCCCGTCACCTCGGGCACGCTGACGGTCGACGGCATGAGCCCGAAGAACGCCCGCGAGGAGATGGCGTTCATCTTCCAGGAGGCCACGCTTCTGCCCTGGCGCACGGTGACGCGCAACATCGAGCTCCCGCTCGAGGTCTCCAAGGTCGCGGCCGCCAAGCGCTCCGAGATCTGCGCCCGGATGCGCCACCTGGTGGGGCTCGACCACGTCCCGGAGCACTACCCCCGGCAGCTCTCCGGCGGCATGAAGATGCGCGTCTCGATCGCGCGCGCCCTGTCGGTCTCGCCGAAGATCCTGCTCCTGGACGAGCCCTTCGGCGCGCTCGACGAGATGACCCGAGACCGACTGAACGAGGAGCTGCTCGCCATCCGGGCGCAGCAGAAGTTCACGGCCTTCTTCGTGACCCACTCCGTGGCCGAGGCGGTGTTCCTGTCCTCGAGGATCATCGTGCTCGCCCCCAACCCCGGGCGCATCGCCCACGACTTCACGGTCCCTTTTCCCTACCCGCGCACGGCGGAGACCCGGGAGTCCCCGGAGTTCCAGCGCTGCGTCGCGGAGGTCTCGCGCATCCTTCGGTCCGTCAGCCCCGCCCACCCATGAGGAAATATGTCAACTGGCTCCTGCCCGCCCTCGCGGGCATCCTTATCCTGGCCGCGTGGACAGGCGTGAAGGAGGTCTTCGGCATCCGCAACTTCGTCCTGCCGAGCCCGCTGCGCATCCTCCAGGCGGCCATCAAGGAGCGGGCGGTGCTCCTCGCGGCCGCGGAGATCACGATCACGGGGGCGGCCCTCGGGTTCGTGGCCGCGGCGCTGATCGGCTTCCTGGCGTCGATGGTCATGTCGCTCTCGGCCAGCTTCCGCCTGAGCCTCTACCCGTACATCCTGGTGCTCCAGATGACGCCGATCATGATCTTCGCCCCGGTGCTCGTCATCTGGATGGGCCCCGGCCTGCCGACCGTGACGGTCATCACGTTCCTCATCTGCTTCTTCCCGATCGTGGCCAACACGACCCAGGGCCTGATCTCCGTCGACAAGAACATGGTGGACCTCTTCCGGATGATCAACGCCGACCGCGTGCAGGAGGTGCTGCTCCTGCGGGTCCCGCATGCCCTGCCGTACTTCCTCACGGGGCTGCGGATCGCCGGGAGCATCGCGATGATCGGCGGCATCACCGGCGACCTCTTCGCGGGCAACACCTCGGGCAACGCGGGCGGCATCGGCTACATGGTGCTGGTGTACGACGGCCAGCTGAAGATACCGGAGCTCTGGGCCGCGGGATTCACGGCCTGCCTCTGCGGGTTCGTCTTCGTAACGGTGGTGCTCGGCCTCAACTGGTGGCTGCTGCGCAAGTGGCATGACTCGATCGTGAAGTCCGACGTCTAAGGCCCGATGACGCGCGCCCTCCTGCTCGGGGTCCTCCTGCTGCTCGCCGCCGGCTGCTCCAGGGCCCCGTCGACGCCGGCCAAGCCGGGCGAGCGGCCGCTGGTGAAGGTTACCCTGCAGACCGACTTCTACGCGCAGGCCGAGCACGGGGGCTTCTACCAGGCGCTCCTCAAGGGCTTCTACCGCGAGGAGGGCCTCGACGTGAAGATCATCCAGGGCGGCCCGATGGCGCCCGTCGGTCTCAACCTCGCGACGGGCATCGTCCAGTTCTCGATCGGCCGCAGCGACGACGCGATCATCAGCGTCTCTCACGACATCCCCTTCGTGGTGATCGCCGCGATGATGCAGAACGACCCGCAGGCGCTGATGGTGCACAGGGAGAGCCCGGTCAGGAAATTCGAGGACCTGAACGGCCGGGTCGTCATGACCAACCCGGGCGCGGCGTGGGCGTCCTACCTCATGCAGACCCACCACATGAAGTTCTACATCATGCCCATGAACTACGGCATGGCCCAGTTCATGGCGGACCCCGGCTTCATCCAGCAGTGCTTCGCGACCAATGAGCCGTTCTACGTCGAGCAGAACGGGCAGCACGCCCGGGTGCTCATGATCTCAGACGGCGGTTACGACCCCTACCGCGTGATCCTGGCGAACGCCGACTATGCGGCGAAGCATCCCGACGTCGCGCGCGCCTTCGCTCGTGCCTCGATTCGCGGGTGGGAGGACTACCTCCATGGCGACCCCTCTCTCGCCAACGCCGAGATCGGGAAGTTGAACCTCCAGATGACGCCCCCCTTCTTGGCCTACGCGATCCAGGCGATGAAGGACTACAAGCTCGTGGAGGGCGACCCCGCGAAGGGGCAGGGGATGGGCCTGATCTCCCGCAAGCGCATGCAGAGGCTGATCGACATCCTAGACTCGCTGAAGATGCTGGACCGCAAGGTGACGGTGGACGAGGTCGTCACCTCCGACTACCTGAGGCCGTAGTGCAAAGACACCTACGCCTGGGCGGCGCCCGGGCGGACCGACCTGAACTCCCGCGGGCTCATCCTCGCGTGCCGGTGGAAATAGCTCGAGAAATAGGGGGCGCTGCGGAACCCGAGCCGGCGCGCGATCTCGGATACGCTCTCGTGGGTGTGCAGAAGCAGGCGCTTCGCCTCGAAGAGGATCCGCTCCCGCACCAGGTGGCTCGGCGGCAGGCCGGTGTCGTGGAGTACGGCCCGGTGCAGGTAGGACCGCGAGACCTTGAGCAACTGCGCGATCTCCTTCACCGACGAGAGCGGAGGGCAGTGCGTCACGAGCGCCCGCTTGAACCTCTGCGTGAGGGGGCCCGCCTGCGCCTCCTGCGAGGTCTCCCTCCCGACGTAGAAACCGTTGATCTTGCTGAAGAGGATGAGGAGGAGGGCCTTCGCCACCTGGCCCCGGTCGAAGCTCGAGGGCGGACCCTCCCCGCAGAGAATCTCGAAGATGGTGCGCACCATCGCGTCCTCGTTCGGGCTCAGGCGGATGCACCGCGAGCCCCCGGGCCCGAGGAAGGCCGCCAGCTCGCGGAAGGGCAGGAAGAAGTTCGTCTCGGTCGTGAAGGCCTCGGACACGGCGAGGAGGGCCCCCTCGAGATTCTGCTCCGACTTCCAGTGGTGCACGTCGCCCGGCCCCAGGACGAGCAGCGTGCGGGGGCCGACCTCGATCAGCTCGCCGCCCCGCTCGATCAGGCCCGTGCCCGATCGGAACCAGAAGATCTCGAAGTGCGGGTGGCTGTGGGGGAAGGCGATGCTTCCCCTCGGGTCGCCCCCGGGGCCGAAAGCCGATCCCTCGTGGTAGTGGAGGCGGCATGCGGCAAACCCGGGCGGGATGCCACCGTTTTCCAGGGACAGGTTCCTGACTTCCGAACGTTGTAGGCGCATCGCTTGGACGTGATGGTCGCGACACTACCTGCGGTGCGTACCGGGCGCAAATCGGCTGCATGGATTATGCCACCCGCCGGCCCTGGAATCCCCGAAACATCGGCCCCCGCCTGCCAATCTCCTTTTCAGGGCGCGGCGGACCTGCTCTCCTTCGAGCGATGCCAGCCCACTCGAGCGCGGGAAGCTCCCATTGCCGCAATTGCGGGTCTCCGCTCACCGGTCCTTTCTGCTCCACGTGCGGCCAGCACGACGTGGACTACCACCGATCGCTGGGGCCGATCCTGGAGGATTCGCTCGAGGGCCTGCTGCACGTCGACGGTAAGTTCTTCCGCACGGTGCGTTGGCTCTTCACGAGGCCGGGTTTCCTCACGGCGGAGTTCAACGCGGGGAGGCGAGTCGCGTACACGCAGCCCCTCAGGCTCTACATTTTCGCGAGCTTCCTGTATTTCGCACTGGGGCTGTTCGTGGGACACAGTCCGGTGAAGGTGGACGTCACCCCGGACAAGCCCGGCGCCGCGACGGTGTCCAGCCACGCCGCGGAGGGCACGGGCAAGGCCGCCAAGGTGGACCTCTCCGCCGCGGCGCCCTCGGCCCTGGGCCGCCTGCTCGAGGGCCTTAAGGCCGAGGACCAGCAGGAGGTATCGCGCGAGCTGGCGCACCTCTTGCCGACGATGGCCTTTTTCTGCATCCCCCTCCTGGGCTCGGCGCTCCTCTTGGCGTATCGGGGCGGCGGGCGCGTGTACGTGGAGCACCTGATCTTCGCCCTGCACATCCAGGCCCTTTACTTCCTCACGGCCTTCGTGGCTGAGCTCGTCGAGGCGCTCCTGCACCCGCTGAGCGCCGCGGCGGCCGGCATTTCGGGCACGCTGTTCTTCCTGGGCGGCGCGTGGCTCGTCTACCGCGCCTTCCGCGTGGTGTATGGCCAGAGCCCCGGGATGACGATCCTCAAGATGGCCCTGGTTGGCATTGGCTACTCGATCGTCCTGATCCTCGGAATGACCCTGACCGCCATCGCGGCGGCCCTGATCGTCCTCGGCAACCATGCCGGCGCGCGCTAGCGGCCGCCCGGCCCCCGGCACATGGTCGGGGCGACAGGATTCGAACCTGCGACCTCCTGGTCCCAAACCAGGCGCTCTACCAGGCTAAGCTACACCCCGTGCCGAGGGGTCAGGGCACGCCCGTTTCGGGGGGGTGTCAAGAGGGGATGTCCCCTGGTGCGCAATCTGCTTGCCTAGGCAGCCGATTCCGTCTCATGTCTAACGTCTTACCTTACTATCCATGGATACTATTTCTCGCGAAAATAACAGCCCCCTCCCCCTTGCAGGCGTGGTCATTGGCGCCCTTGCACTAATCATCGGAGGTTACGCTGCGATCAGCCTTTCCAAGGTGAAGCAGACGCTCGCCGCGCAGGCTGACAAGGTCGCGAAGATCGACGACATCGCCTCCCAGGTCGCCTCGGCCTCGGCCGCCAGCGACAAGGCTGCGCGCGACATCACCACCCTCCAGGGCTCCACGCAGGCCGCCGTCAACCAGATCGGCAGCGAGCTTGCCACCCTCGACGAGAAGGTGAAGCACATGGAGGAGGCCCACGTTGCCAAGGCCGCCAAGGGCGCCAAGGGCGGCGGCGAGCCCGTGGTCGCGGGCCCCGGCGAGTACGTCGTGAAGCCCGGCGACACGGGTGCCAAGATCGCCCGCGCCAACGGCACCTCGATCGCCGACCTCACCTCGGTGAACCCCGGCATCAGCTGGAGCCACCTGAAGGTCGGCCAGAAGATCAAGCTTCCCGAGAAGAAGTAAGTGGCCTCCGGGGACCCGTCCCTGTGGTATCCCGGCGTCGAGCGCACGCTCGCCTCGACCCGGGTCCTTGACCTCAAGAGCGTCCACTTCAGCAACCCCACCCGGGGTGTCGAAAGGGACTTCGTCGTCGCCCGCTGCCCCGACTGGGTGAACGTGGTGGCGGTGACCCCCTCGGGCTCCATCGTCCTCGTTCGCCAGTTCCGCTTCGGGATCAACGCGTTCTCGCTCGAGGTCCCGGGAGGCGTCATCGACGCGGGCGAGGACCCGCTCGTGGCGGGGCTGCGCGAGCTCTCCGAGGAGACCGGCTACGGGGGCGGCCGCGCCCGGCTGATGGGAAGCGTGCACCCGAACCCCGCGATCATGGACAACCGATGCCACCTGGTGCTGGTGGAGGGAGCGGTGCCGACCCGCCCGACCCACTGGGACCCCGACGAGGAGATCGAGCTCTCGAGCGTGCCCGCCGCCGAGGTGCTCGCCTGGGCCCGCTCGGGCCGGATCACGCACAGCCTCACGATCGCCGCCCTCATGTTCTACGAGGGCGCCGCGCGCATTTGACTAAACGCGCCCGCCGGGCTAACTAGCTGCCACCGTGCCCTGTGCCCATGATCAGGCCCCTCCCCTGAGCGCCCCCCAATTCGCCAACGACCCGTCGGCGCTGGGTTCGGCCGCGTCCGGGGAGGCCGTGCCCGCCACGCTCGAGAAGGAGATCCGCGACATCTACTCGAGGAGCCCCATCTACGGCAGGCGCTTCCCCCTCCATCCCGAGGCGCTCAAGTGGTCGTGCTACAGCGAGATCCCCGCGCTCTCCAAGCGCGAGATCGTCGAGAACGGCCACCAGTCGTTCTTCGCCGACTACTCCGAGATCGAGCGCGGGCTCGCCGACCGCCGCTTCGAGTACGAGAACACCTCGGGCACGACCTCGAACCCGATGACGGTGATCATGGAGGACGGCTGGTGGGCGGCGCAGACGCGCCGCAGCTACCTCGCGTCCCCGATCCTGCGGGAGTTCGCGGACAGGCCCCACCGCAAGTGCGTGCTGGCGCCGGTGGGCTGCTCGAGCAACCTCTGCCCCTACGAGGACCATCCCTTCCCCCACCGCTACTTCGACGGCACCGTCTACCTGAACCTCTCGAGCGACCCGTTCGCTTTCTCGGAGGCCGAGTGGGACCGCATCGTCCTCGAGCTTCAGGCGACCCGCCCCGAGATCCTCGAGGGCGAGCCCGTGTACCTCTCGCTCCTGGCGCGGGCCGCGGCCCGCCGCGGCGTCAAGGTCCCGAGCATCCGCGCGGTCATCCTCACCTACGGCAAGGCGAGCCTCCAGCACGGCCGCAGGATCGCCGAGGTGTTCCCGGCCCCGCAGGTCGACCTCTACGGCTCGACCGAGGCGGGCTACCTGTTCGTGGGCGAGGCCTTTCGCGACGATTCGCGGGTGATCGACGACAACGCCTTCATCGAGCTGGTCCCGTGGAGGGACGGGGTTGAGGGCGTGCACCAGATCCACGTCACGACCCGCGGGCGCGAGGCGATGCCGCTCCTGCGCTACCACACCGGGGACATCGTGAAGTCGATGCCCGAGGGCTTCCGGATCCTGGGCCGCGAGGGCAGCCTCTACTCCAGGCCCGACGGCTCGCTCGTCACGGCGACCGACGTCGACCTGGCGCTGCCCGCGGACTTCGTGTGCTGGCACTTCTGCCTGAGTCAGACCGGCGAGAGCCGCTGGGACTTCCACTACGTGGCCGACCACACGGCGGACCACCGCTCGATCGAGGCCGCCCTCGCCGGCCTCCTCGGCCCCGGGGTCCGCGTGAACGCGTTCCGCCGCAAGTCGATCCCCCCGGCCGCGAGCGGGAAGTTCGCGCTCCTGAAGCCCCTGTCCAGGGCCTGAGGCTTCTCCGGCGGGTAAGGCTCGCTAATTTTCGGCGCAAGGTCCGTTCCCGTCCTTTACTCGCGCCCGGGCCGCCGTAGGCTGGGGGTCTTAGCGCCCCCAAGCCTCATGGACCTTGTCCCCAACCTCTTTGGCAGCACGATCGGCAGGAAGCTGATCATGGCCGTCACCGGCCTGCTCCTTATCCTGTTCGTGATCGGACACTTGGTCGGCAACCTCCAGGTCTTCGAGGACCCCGACAAGATCAACGGATACGCCCATTTCCTGCAGTCGCTGGGACCGACGCTCTGGGCCGTTCGCATCGCGCTCCTGGTCGTCGTCGGGCTGCACATCTGGGCGGCGACCGTGCTGGCGCTCGAGTCGAGGCATGCCCGCGGCGATGAGCCCTATGCGGTCAGGCGCTGGCTCAGGGCCACCTTCGCCTCGCGCTACATGCGCTGGACCGGCTACGTGGTGCTGGCGTTCATCGTGTACCACCTGGCGCAGTTCACGCTCGGCTACGCCCAGCCCGATTCGTTCAAGACGAACCTCGCGCACTACACGATGAGGTCCGACTACCACGTCCTCGGGATTACGGTGGTGCGCGCGGGCACCGAGGTGCTCGACGTGAGGACCATGGTGATCCGCGGGTTCTCGAACCCGCTCGTGTCCGTCTTCTACATCATCGCCGTCGGGCTCCTCTCGCTGCACCTGCTTCACGGCGCCGAGAGCCTCTTCCAGACGCTGGGGCTCAAGGACGACCGATGGGCCGCGGGCCTCCGGCTCGTCGTCACGCTCGGATGCGCCGCCTATTTCCTGGGAAACCTCTCCATCCCCGGCTCGGTCCTCGCCGGCATCCTCAGGTAGACACCCCCGCCATGGCCAAGCTCGAATCCAAAGTACCCCCGGGCCCCCTCGCCGACAAGTGGCAGAGCTACAAGGCCTCCATGCGGCTCGTGAACCCGGCCAACAAGCGCAAGTACGAGGTCATCGTGGTGGGTGCCGGGCTCGCCGGGTCCTCGGCCTCGGCCACGCTCTCCGAGCTCGGCTACAAGGTCAGCAACTTCGTGTTCCATGACAGCCCCCGGCGCGCGCACTCGATCGCGGCCCAGGGCGGCATCAACGCGGCCAAGAACTACCAGAACGACGGCGACAGCGTCCACCGGCTCTTCTACGACACGCTGAAGGGCGGCGACTACCGCGCGCGGGAGTCCAACGTGCACCGGCTCGCCGAGGTCTCCGCGAACATCATCGACCAGTGCGCGGCCCAGGGAGTCCCCTTCGCCCGGGAGTACGGCGGGCTCCTCGCCAACCGCTCCTTCGGCGGGGCCCAGGTCTCGCGCACCTTCTACGCCCGCGGGCAGACCGGCCAGCAGCTGCTGCTCGGGGCCTACTCGGCCCTCTCCCGCGCGGTCGCCGGGGGAGGCGTCACGCTCCACACCCAGATGGAGATGCTCGACCTGGTGGTCGTTGACGGCCACGCGAAGGGCATCATCGCCCGCAACCTGGTGACCGGCGAGGTGACCCGCCACACGGCCGACGCCGTCGTGCTCGCGACGGGCGGCTACGGCAACGTCTTCAACCTCTCGACCTACGCCCGCGGCTCCAACGCCACGGCCATCTGGAGGGCCTACAAGCGCGGCGCCTGCTTCGCGAACCCCTGCTTCACGCAGATCCACCCGACCTGCATCCCGGTCTCCGGCGACTACCAGTCGAAGCTGACCCTCATGTCGGAGTCGCTGCGCAACGACGGGAGGATCTGGGTCCCGAAGAGGAAGGAGGACCGCCTGAAGCCGCCGGGGTCCATCCCCGAGGAGGACCGCGACTACTACCTGGAGCGGATGTACCCGAGCTTCGGCAACCTCTCGCCGCGGGACATCTCCTCGCGCGCGGCCAAGCGCGTCTGCGACGAGGGCCGCGGGGTGGGCGAGACCGGCCTCGGCGTGTACCTGGACTTCGGGGAGGCGATCGGCCGCCTGGGCGAGGCGGGCGTGCGCGAGCGCTACGGCAACCTCTTCGACATCTACCACGAGATCACCAACGAGAACGCCTACAAGGTGCCGATGCGGATCTTCCCGGCGGTGCACTACACGATGGGCGGGCTCTGGGTGGACTACGACCTCATGTCGAACGTGCCGGGGCTCTTCGTGCTCGGGGAGGCCAACTTCTCGGACCACGGGGCGAACCGCCTCGGGGCCTCGGCGCTCATGCAGGGCCTCGCCGATGGCTACTTCGTCGTCCCCTACACGATCGGCAACTACCTCGCCACGCAGAAGCCGGGCTCGAGGCCGTCGGTGGACCGCCCGGAGTTCCTGCAGGCGAAGCAGAGCGTCGACGCCGGCACCGCGCGGCTGTTCGGGATCAACGGGAAGCAGCCCGTCAGCCACTTCCACAAGCGCCTCGGCCACCTCATGTGGCAGTACTGCGGCATGGCGAGGACCCGGGAGGGGCTCGAGAAGGGCCTGAAGGAGATCCCCGCCCTTCGCGCGGAGTTCTGGGAGAACGTGAAGGTCCCGGGCTCGGCGGACTCGCTCAACCAGTCCCTCGAGCAGGCCGCCCGCGTCGGCGACTTCCTCGAGCTCGGGGAACTCATGTGCCGGGACGCCCTGGCCCGCGACGAGAGCTGCGGGTGCCACTTCCGCGAGGAGCACCAGTACCCCGACGGCGAGTGCAAGCGCGACGACGAGCACTTCGCGCACGCGGCGGCGTGGGAGTACGCGGGCGAGGGCAAGGAGCCCGTCCGCAACGTGGAGAACCTCAACTACGAGTCGGTCAAGATGAGCGTACGCAACTACAAGTGATGAGCACGAAGACCTTCAGCGTGACGATCAGGGTCTGGCGCCAGTCCGCGGCGGGAAGGCCCGGCAGGTTCGTGGACTACCCGGTCGCCGGCGTCAGCCCCGACATGTCATTCCTCGAGATGCTCGACGTGGTGAACGACGGGCTGACCCTTAAGGGCGAGGAGCCGATCGCGTTCGCGCACGACTGCCGCGAGGGCATCTGCGGGACCTGCTCCCTGACGATCGACGGCAAGCCGCACGGCCCCCACGAGGGCGTTGCCACCTGCCAGACCTACATGCGCAGCTACAAGGAGGGCGACCTGATCGTGGTCGAGCCGTTCCGCGCGCGGGCCTTCCCGGTGCAGAAGGACTTGGTCACGGACCGCAGCGCCTTCGACAAGATCCAGCAGGCGGGCGGCTTCATCACCGCGCGCACCGGCTCCGCTCCGGACGCCAACTCGGTCCCGATCGCGAAGGGCGTCGCGGACCTCGCCATGGACGCGGCGCAGTGCATCGGATGCGGGGCGTGCGTCGCCGCCTGCAAGAACTCGAGCGCCATGCTCTTCGTCGCCGCCAAGGTCTCTCACCTGGGCCTGCTCCCGCAGGGCCAGCCCGAGCGCGACCGCCGCGTGCTCTCTATGGTGCGCACCATGGACAGCCTCGGGTTCGGCGGCTGCACGAACCAGTACGAGTGCAGCGCGGCGTGCCCGAAATTGATCTCGCACGACTTCATCGCCCGGCTCAACCGGGACTATGCCAAGGCCGTGTTCCGCACCGCCTTCGAGCCGGTCGCGGCGGGCGGCGGCGGCGAGGGCTAGCGAGCGGCGGGGCCGGCGGGCCGCCTGTCACGTTTTCGCGCCGACCATCCAACGGATGAAACCTTGGAAGGTCGCGCGCGTCTATACCGGCATCAACCCCCCTTCCGCCATGAAGACACACACGCTTCCCGCTCTCGCCTTCCTTGCCGCGCTGGCGCTGCTCCCGCAGAGCGCCGCGAACGCTGCCACGGTCCTGACCGCGGCGGGCATCCTGCTGCTTTTCATCAGCGACTACGGCCGCGCCGCAGGGGCCCAGGACGCGCCCGGGCGCGGCCCCGCGCGTCCGATGCCCGCCCAAGCCCAGCGGCTTGCCTGAAGCCCATTTCGGGTTTCCCCGGCGCCCGCCGCCGCATAGGTATCAAAAAAAAGGATACTATCTCCGGCCCTTTCCCGTCCGGATCCTCCGGCGCCCGCCGCCCTTTCTCCGCAACTTTTCGGAGTCCGCCGTGTTCTCTGGATAACCAATCCCACCCATGAAAAACAACCTCCTCCCCGCTATCGCCTCCTTCGCCGCCCTCGCGGCCACATTCACCCTGCCGATCGGCACCGTCGCCGCGGCCACCGCCGTCACCGCCGCCGGAGTCGTGGGCCTGTTCCTCGCCGACTTTGGAAGGACCCTGAAGCCGGTTCACTCGGCCGGCGAGCTCATCCCCTTCCAGGCGCCGAGTGCCGGGCGCCCCCTCCAGTCCCGCGCAGCCTGAGCCTAGAACATCGAGAGCGCATGGGCGCTCTCGAGCAGGAACCAGGCGCCCCCCACGGCAACCCCCGCGAGCAGGGCCAGTCGGATCACCTTGCGACCCTTCAGCACGGCGTCCTGGAAGTCCGTGTTGAGGGTCTTGCGGTTGTTCTGGGCGATGAAGCTTACGAAGCGGGGGTCCCTGAACTTTCCGCGCGAATCCCGGGTCATCCCGTTGCGGATGACGGGCCTGTGCAGGAGGTTTCGGAGCAGGGACAGCATGGTCGCGAGAATTTCACTATCCGTATTTTGAGGTCGTTTTTTCAAGGGGAAACTCGCTAGTGTCGGCCTTTCACGGGTTTTTTAACGAGCCCGAGAGTCCCACACCCATGCATCACTTTCGGTACGTCGGCCAAAATCTTCACTGCGAATCCGTCGACTTGGCGGAGGTGGCGCGGCTCTACGGCACGCCCACCTACGTGTACAGCGCCTCCACGATGGCCGACAACTACACGCGGCTTTCCGGCAGCATGAAGGGCCTGGACGCGCAGGTGTGCTACGCGGTCAAGGCCAACTCCAACCTGGCCGTCATCAGGCACTTGGGGAATCTGGGCTCGGCGTTCGAATTCGCGAGCGCGGGCGAGATGCGCCGGGTGATCGCCGCCGGCGCGAGCGTCAGGCGCAGCGTGTTCGCCGGTGTCGGCAAGACCGAGCTCGAGATCCGCCAGGCGCTCGAGGCCGGCATCTACTCCTTCCATGTCGAAAGCGAGCCGGAGCTCGCCCGGATCAACCACGTGGCCGGCAAGCTCGGGGTCAAGGCGGCGATCGCCATCCGCGTGAACCCCGACGTGGACGCCCACACCCACGCCAAGATCACGACGGGAACCTCCGCCAACAAGTTCGGGATCCCGCTGAGGCAGGCGGCTGCGGCCTATGAGGCGGCCTCCAAGTACCCCCACATCACGATCCGCGGCATCCAGTCGCACATCGGCTCCCAGATCACCGACGTGAAGCCCTTCGTCGAGACGCTGGAGAAGCTTGCCCCCCTGGCGGCCGAGCTGAAGGAGCGCCACCGCATCGAGTACATCTCGATCGGCGGCGGCATCGGCATCGTCTACCGGGACGCCCTGGCGAGCGGCGCCGCCTCCTGGTGGGACGCCCAGCCGGAGGCCTCGCGGCCCCTGACCCCGGAGGTCTACGGCGCCACGCTCTCGCCCATGCTCGCCAAGCTCGGGCTCAAGGTCCTGCTGGAGCCGGGCCGCTCGATGGTGGCCAACGCAGGAGTCCTCCTGACACGCGTCGAATACCTGAAGCGGGGCCAGGGCAAGAACTTCCTGATCGTCGACGCGGGCATGAACGACCTGGTGCGCCCCGCCATGTACGACTCGTACCACGAGGTCGTGCCCCTGCAGAGGGACACGACGCGCCGCGCCCTGGTGGCCGACGTGGTCGGGCCCATCTGCGAGAGCACCGACTGCTTCGCCAAGGACCGGCAGGTCCAGGAGGTGGGGGAGGGCGAGTACCTGGCCCTCATGAGCGCGGGCGCCTACGGGCACGTGATGGCCAGCCGCTACAACACCCGCCCGATCCCGGCCGAGGTGCTGGTCAAGGGCAGCGCCTTCGAGCAGGTGACCGCCCGGGAGACCTTCGAGCAGATCATCGCCAACGAGAAGATTCCCGCGTTTTTGAAGTAGCAAGCGCCGCGGGGGGCACGTAAGAACTCCCCCATGAAGTTCTGCGTCGTCGGAGCCGGGGCGTGGGGCACGGCTTTCGCGCTGCACCTCGCCCGGGGACAGCAGCCTGTCGTGCTCGTGCCGCGCCGGCCCGAGCAGGCGGCGGCCATCCTCGCCTCGCGCGAGAACAAGGAGTACCTGCCCGGCATCGGGGTGGGGCCCGGGGTCGAGGTCACCGCGGACCTTGCGGTCGGCCTCGCGGGCGCGGACGTGGTCCTCGTGGCCTGCCCGGCCCAGACCCTGAGGGCGACGGGGCAGGCCATGGCACGGGCCCTCGGGTCCGGTCCGCGCCCCCGCCTGGTCGTGAGCCTGGCCAAGGGCCTCGAGCTCGGCAGCCACCTTCGGCCCTCGCAGGTGCTGGCCGAGACGCTGCCCGGGACGAGGGTGGGCGTCCTCGCCGGCCCCACGAACGCGGCCGAGGTCGCACGCGGCCTTCCGGCCGCGATGGTGCTCGCCGCCTCCGAGGACGGCGGCACCCTCCAGGACATCCAGGCCGCCGTCAGCGGGCCCACCCTGCGGGTGTACACCTCGGGGGACCTGGCCGGCGTGGAATTCGGGGGCTGCCTGAAGAACATCTACGCCATCGCCGCGGGCTGCTGCGAGGGCCTCGGGCTCGGCGACAACGCCAAGGCGGCGCTCCTGACCCGCGCCGTGGCCGAGATGGTGAGGGTGGGGGTCTCTCTCGGGGCCCGCAGCGAGACGTTCTACGGGCTGAGCGGCTTTGGCGACCTGGTCGCGACCTCGCACGGGCCCTGGAGCCGCAACCGCGAGTTCGGGCACCGCATCGGCGAGGGCCGGCCGATCCCCGAGCTTCTGGCGGGCCGCAGGACCGTGGTCGAGGGCTACGAGACCACGCGCTCGTTTCACGGCCTCTGCGCCGAACGCGGCATCGAGGCGCCCATCCTGCGCGAGATGTACGCCATCCTCTTCCAGGGAAGCCGCCCGGCGGCGGCCCTGGCGTCGCTCATGAGCCGGGAGCTGAAGCGCGAGTCGGCGCCCGCGCTCAGCACCGCCTGAGGCGCGGGCCGTTTGACAGGGCGGCGCACCGGGGCCATGGGTGGTCCCATGGAACTCCAACGCGTCGGCTCGAGGGCCTCGGGCAAGGGCCCCTCGGATTGGTTCACCGGAACGGTGCGGATCGACCCCCTCTTCCAGGCGCCCGACCCCGGGCGGGTCGCCGGTGCCAGCGTGACCTTCGAGCCGGGCGCGCGGACGGCCTGGCACACGCACCCCCTCGGCCAGACGCTCGTGGTGACGTCCGGCTGCGGCTGGGCCCAGCGCGAGGGCGGCCCCGTCGAGGAGATCCGCCCCGGCGACGTGGTGTGGTTTCCTCCGGGCGAGAGGCACTGGCACGGCGCGGCCCCGACCACCGCCATGACCCACCTGGCGATCCAGGAGCGGCTGGACGGAAAGATGGTCGAATGGATGGAGCCGGTCAGCGACGCGCAGTACCGGAGGTAGCCCGGCCCCGGCGGAGGGCTTGCCTCCGCCGATCGGGCCTATAAGCCTCGGGGGCCCCGTTTCTCAGGTTGCCCCCTTAACGACCCCATGTCCGCTCCCGCAGCGCTCGATCGCAAGCACTCGCTCGTCATCCTCGCATCGTCCCTCGGCACCGTGTTCGAGTGGTACGACTTCTACATCTACGGCACCTTGGCCGCGTTCTTCGGCAAGCTGTTCTTCCCCCCGAACGACGGCACCGCTGCCTACCTCTCGAGCCTGGCCCTCTTCGGGGTCGGCTTCTCTGTGCGGCCCTTCGGGGCCCTCGTGTTCGGCCGCCTGGGGGACCTGGCCGGGCGCAAGTACACGTTTCTCGTGACGATCATCGTCATGGGGCTGTCGACCGCGCTGGTCGGCCTGCTGCCGACCTATTCGCGGATCGGCTTCGCGGCCCCGATCATCCTGGTCTTCCTGCGGCTCGCCCAGGGCCTCGCGCTGGGCGGCGAGTACGGCGGCGCAGCGATCTACGTCGCCGAGCACGCGCCCGAGGGCAAGCGGGGCTTCTTCACGGGCTGGATCCAGACCACCGCCACGCTAGGGCTCTTCATCGCTCTCGTCGTGATCGGCGTCCTGCGGCACTTCATGACGGCCGAGCAGTTCGCGGACTGGGGATGGCGCGTGCCGTTCCTCCTGTCGTTCGTGCTTCTGGGAGTCTCGGTGTACATCCGGCTCAAGCTGGAGGAGTCGCCGGTGTTCGCCGAGATGAAGGCCGAGGGCAAGGGATCGAAGGCCCCGCTCACCGACAGCTTCGCCCGATGGGGCAACGCGAGGATCGTGCTGAAGGTGCTCTTCGGGGCGACGGCCGGCCAGGGCGTCGTGTGGTACACGGGGCAGTTCTACGCCCTCTATTTCCTGATGACGACGCTCAAGGTCGACTATGTCCGCTCCTACTTCCTGATCGCCTCCTCGCTCGTGCTCGGGGCCTTCATGCTGGTCGGATTCGGCCGGCTCTCCGACCTGCTCGGCCGCAAGCACATCATCATGGCCGGCCTCCTGCTGTCGGTCGTCACCTACCAGCCCCTCTTCCGGGGGCTCACGCGCGCGGCCAACCCCGCGCTCGCCGACGCGATGGAGCACTCGCCGGTGACGCTCGCCACCGCGGACTACCGGGGGCGCCTCGCGCTGACCCTTGAGGCGCTGGGGGACGCGGCCGAGAAGATCGTCCTTCCCACCAAGCACACCTCGGAGACCGACAAGGCCCGCAACTACCTGAACGCGCGCGGCATCCCCTTCACGCTCACGCCGGCGGTCGCCGGCTCGCCTATCGTGCTCTCGGTCGGCGGCCGGGTGGTCGACGGCTTCAGCGAGAAGGCCTACGAGGCCGCGCTCGCCCCCGCGGGCTACCCGAAGTCCGCGGACCTGGCGCAGATGAACACCCCCGTCGTCCTAGCGATCCTCACCGTGCTCCTGGCCTACGTCGCCATGGTCTACGGCCCGATCGCGGCGTTCCTGGTCGAGCTCTTCCCGACCCGCGTGCGCTACACCTCGATGTCGCTGCCCTACCACATAGGCAACGGCTGGTTCGGGGGCTTCCTGCCCCTGATCGCGGCTTCAATCGTGGTCTTCACCGGGGACATCTACGCGGGCCTGTGGTTTCCGATCGGGGTGGCCGCCATGTCTTTTGTCATCGGCATGCTGGTCCTGCCGGAGACGAACAAGCGCGACTTGACCGAGGACCACAACACCTAGAGCGTGCGGCCGGCGCGGCGCGCCGAGCCTAGGGCGAGCAGGCTCCCCAGGTAGGCCACCATGACCAGCACCGAGAGCTGCCGGTTGCCGACCGCCATCACCAGGTACTCGCAGAAGCCGCCCACCATGGCCCCGATCAGGTTGGCGCCGAACGCGGCCGAGGGGCGGGACGCCTCGCGGAAGGTGGTCGAGAAGATGACGCCTGCGAAGAAGATGGGCAGCGGCACGACGAGGACCGCCCAGAGCACGCGGTCGGCGAGGCCCAGGCCGAGGATCAGCTCGCGCGGAACGAGGAGCAGGAGGGCGAGCACGGCGAAGAGCGGCGCGTAGAGCGCGAGGGAGTAGGTGCGCAGGCGCCCCGCGACGAGGTTCGCGGCCATCACCATCAGGAGCACGCCGGCGACGACGATCAGCGTGACCAGCCAGGTCGCCCCGAAGAAGAGCGTGCAGTCGCCGATGCTCTTCGTCTCGAGCAGCAGGAAGCCCATGCCGAGGAGGCCGAAGTGCACGTCGCCGACCCCGAACGAGCGGCCGCGCAGGAAGCCCACGGCCGCGAGCGAGAAGGCGAGGAGCCCCGCCATCGGCACCAGGTAGTCCGAGGGTATGGTCTTGCCGAGCAGGTACAGGAACGGCCAGTCGTCCGTCGGCAGCTCGAGCCTCGGGGGGTCCGTGTAGGCGGTGCTGCGGTAGCCGAGGGCATTCGAGGGGAGCAGCCGGGCGGGATCCTTGGGAGCGCAGAGGATGACGAGCCCCTGGGCGGGGTCGGTGTAGAGGGTGGGCCTGCGGCCCGTGGCCGCCTCCATCAGCTCGAAGAGCTTGGGCCCGAGCCAGGGCCGTGCGAGGCCGAAGGAGAGGACCAGCATGCCGTGCGGGCCCACGAGCCCGTAGGCGGTGCGCAGGCTCTCCACCGTGTACACGTAGCCGTCCAGGCGCACGTTGTTCATCGAGCTGAACAAGGCCTGGGAGTCCAGGAAGCCGAAGAGCACGAGGTCGTAGCCCGGGGCCGCCTTCGCGAGGTAGGACCGCGCGTCGTCGACGTGCACCGTCACCCGGGGGTCCGAATACGGGGCCCCCGCGTTGAAGCGCCGCGAGAGGGCGACGATGCCCGGGTCGATCTCGACGGCGTCGACGTGACGGGCTCCGAAGGCCAGGGCCGCCTCGACGTCGCACCCGCCGCCCGCGCCCACCACGAGCACGCGGTCGGGCCGGCTCGTGATCGCATAGGGAACGAGGTACTGGCGAAGGGCGCCGCGGGCGGCCTCCTGGGCGGCCGAGCCGGGGGTGTAGCGCGCCGGGTCGAGCGCCTGGTCCGCGTGGTAGCCGAACTGGTTCACGCGCACGATGTACGCCGGCGGGTCCCGCATGGTCAGCAGGTCCCTGGGCGGCTCGGCCTCCGAGACGGTGGGGGTCTCGAAGCGGCTTACCGTGACGTAGTAGTAGGGGGACCAGACGGCCCGGGGATCCGCCCTCCAGGCAAGGGCGGCCAGGACCGCGGCGAAGAGAGGCGCCGATATCCACCAGCTGCGGCGCGGCGAGATCAGCAGGTAGACCGCCGCCACGCCGGCCATGCCGGCCACCGGCGAGAACAGGTTGAGCGAGAAGAGGCCGAACCCGAGCGTCCCGCAGAGGCTGCCCGCGAGGTCCCAGCCGTAGGCGGTGAGCCGGGGCATCGCGTTGAAGAGGGTGCCCATGCGCTGGCCGAGCGGCGCGAAGACGAGCGCGTTCATGCCGAAGATCCGCACGAGAACATAGGCGTGGAACATCGACGTGGGCAGCGCGTAGAAGTGGGCCTCCGAGGACGAGGTGCCCACGACCGTGTTGCGATCCGACAGCAGCATCCAGATGTCGAGCGCGAGGAACACCGGGAAGAACCCGAAGAGGTCCCAGCGCCGCCCGGCCGCCAGGGCGCCCGCCGCCAGCCCCAGGAAGGAGCTGAGCAGCATGAGGTTCGCATAGTAGGCCACCAGGTGCACCACCGACGGCACCCAGCGGATCACCAGCATCTCGAGGAAGAGGGCGGTGAAGGACAGCGCGAACATCTGCCACCCGCCCGGTACCGTCGGCTTGGAGTCCTCTGACATCGGCGCCGAGTGCATCCCCGCGGCCCCGGGTCGACAACCCCTAAGTGCGGGAGGCCCGAAAACGGGGGATTGCGGGGCGCTTTCGGGGGATCCACAGTGCTAGCTGATGAAAATCGCCGTCGGCTGCTCGCTGCGCTACCAGGTGGTGGCCCCGAGCGCGTCCTTCACCTTCAACGTCCTGGTCAACACCGACCCCCAGCAGCAGATCGTCACTGAGTCGATCCGCACCACGCCCGAGGTGATGACCGAGATCGCCACCACCTCGAAGGGCGAGCGGGTGCTCAGGGCCGACGCCCGCACGGGCCCCTTCGAGCTCGCCTACGCCGCGGTGGTCGAGGTGGACCGGCCGGCGATGCCGGCCCTGGTCCCGGCCGACCAGCCCGGCCGCCTGCCGCTCAACATCCTCACCTACACCCTCCCCAGCCGCTACTGCGAGAGCGACCGGTTCGGACCCCATGCCTGGGAGCTCTTTGGCAAGACCGACGACAGGGCCGAGCAGGTGAGGGCCATCTGCAAGTGGGTCTCGGAGAACATCGAGTACGCGCCCAACTCGACGGACGGGAAGACGTCGGCGTGGGACGTCTGGCAGACCCGAAAGGGCGTCTGCCGGGACTACACCCACGTCTCGATCGCGCTGTGCCGTGCCCTCAGCATCCCCGCCCGCTACGTCGGCGGGTACGCCGTCGGCCTCGAGCCGATGAACTTCCACGCCTGCTTCGAGGCGTACCTTGGCGGCGGCTGGAGGCTGTTCGACCCCACGGACGGGATCGCCCCGGGCCTGATCGTGGCGGCGACGCGCGGACGCGACGCCGCCTCGGCGGGCCTGACGACGATCTTCGGCCGCGTGGTGGCCGAGCCCGTCGCCGTGCAGTGCGCCCTGGAGACCCCGGCGCCTCAGTCGGCGGGGATCCGCATCGAGTAGAAGCTGCGGTAGACGAAGACGAGGGCGACCGCGAAGATCGCCGCCCCGAAGAGGTGCTTCTGGAGGGGCTCCATCTTGACCGCGATCTCCACGGCCAGGAGGCCGAAGAGGGTTGTGAACTTGATGACCGGGTTGAGCGACACCGAGCTCGTGTCCTTGAAGGGGTCGCCCACCGTGTCGCCGACCACCGTGGCGGCGTGCAGCGGGGTGCCCTTCTGCTTCAGCTCGACCTCGACGATCTTCTTCGCGTTGTCCCAGGCGCCGCCCGCGTTGGCCATGAAGATGGCCTGGAAGAGGCCGAAGAAGGCGATGCCTATCAGGTAGCCGATGAAGAAGTAGGGGTCGAAGAACGCGAGCGAGAGCGCGAAGCAGAACACGACCACGAAGATGTTCACCATGCCCTTCTGGGCGTACTGGGTGCAGATCTTCACGACCTCCTTCGATGCGGCCACGGAGGCGGTGGTCGAGTCGAGCTTCATGTTGTCCTTGATGTAGACCACCGCGCGGTAGGCGCCGGTCACGACCGCCTGCGTGCTGGCGCCCGTGAACCAGTAGATCACCGCCCCGCCCATCAGGAGCCCCATCATCGACTCGGGGTGGACGAGGGAGAGCCTCTCGATCGTGTCGGGGTGCAGGCGCTTGAGCAGCATGATGATGCCGAAGACCATCGTCGTCGCCCCAACGACCGCCGTGCCGATCAGGACGGGCTTGGCCGTCGCCTTGAAGGTGTTGCCGGCCCCGTCGCCCTTCTCGAGCTGGTGCTTGGCGTGGGCGAAGTCGGGCTTGAAGCCGAAGTCGCGCTCGATCTCTGCGGAGATGTCCCTGTGGGACTCGATTTGCGAGAGCTCGAAGACCGACTGGGCGTTGTCCGTGACAGGCCCGAAGCTGTCCACGGCGATCGTGACGGGGCCCATGCCGAGGAAGCCGAAGGCCACCAGGCCGAACGCGAAGATCGGAGCGGCAAAGCGGAACTCCTCGGGCATGATCGCCTGGAGGGCCGGGTCCGCCGAGAAGCGGTAGGCTCCGAACATCAGGGCCAGGATCACCAGCCCCGTCCAGAACGCCGAGAAGTTGCCGGCCACGAAGCCCGAGAGGATGTTGAGCGAGGCGCCTCCCTGCTTGGAGGAGGTGACGACCTCCTTCACGTGGCGGCTCTCGGTCGACGTGAAGATCTTGGTGAACTCGGGGATCAGCGCCCCCGCGATCGTCCCGAACGAGATGATCGTCGCCAGCACGAACCAGAGCCCCGGCGGGCACTGCGGGTGGCTGGCGAGCAGCACGTAGGTCGAGGCGTAGGTGACCGCGATCGAGACGAGCGAGGTGATCCAGACCAGGTTCGTGAGCGGCTGCTCCAGGTTGAAGTCCTTCTTGTCCCCGTAGAGCGCGCCGGCGACCGCCCCGTTGATGAAGTAGCTCGCGAGCGAGGTGATGAGCATGAGGATGCGCATGGCGAAGAGCCACACGATCAGGGTCCCGCAGAGGGCGGGGCTTGAGACGAGCGCGAGCGCCAGGAACGCGATCAGCGCCACGCCGGTGACGCCGTAGGTCTCGAACCCGTCGGCCGTCGGCCCCACCGAGTCGCCGGCGTTGTCACCGGTGCAGTCGGCGATGACGCCCGGGTTGCGGGGGTCGTCCTCGGGGAGGTTGAAGACGATCTTCATCAGGTCCGCCCCGATGTCGGCGATCTTCGTGAAGATGCCGCCGCAGATCCGCAGGGCCGAGGCCCCGAGCGACTCGCCGATCGCGAACCCGATGAAGCAGGGGCCCGCGAGCTCGGGAGGCAGGAACGCCAGGATGCAGATCATGAAGAAGAGCTCGATGGCGACCAGCACGAGGCCGATGCTCATCCCGGACTTGAGGGGTATCAGCAGCGTGGCGAGCGCGTGGCTCTTCAGGGCCGAGAACGCCGTGCGGGAGTTGGCGACGGTGTTGATGCGGATGCCGAACCACGCGACGCCGTAGCTGCCGAGGATGCCGAGGACCGAGGAGAGCAGGATCACGACCACGTGGCCGCTCGACTGGCCCGAAAGGACCCCGAAGTAGTAGGCCATGCAGAGCGCGATCAGCGCCCAGAGCACGACCAGGAACTTGCCCTGCTGCGCGAGGTAGGTCTTGCAGGTCTCCCAGATGATGTTCGAGACGCCCGCCATCGAGGCGTGCACCGGAAGGTTGCGGGTCTGGATGTACTGGAGCCAGCCGAACACCACGCCGATCGCGCACACCCCCAAGCCTGCGAGGAGCACGGTGGGTCCCGAGAGGGCGCCTCCTAGGAAGGATACGGCGCCCAAGTCGGGAATCTTGATGTCAGACTCGCTTGCGCGGAGCGTTGCGGTTGTGGATACGGCCAATGCAGCAGCCGCTCCTAAACTCCATCTACTTGGGGTTTTCATGGGGGGGGGAGTACCCCGAGTGTGGCGGCCGTAACCCGCCCTAACCAGCAAAATGGAGACGGCCCCTAGCCTTGCCAGTGAATGGCGTTCAGGATCTCCGCCAGGTGGAAGCCGGCCTGGGCCAGGCGCTGCTCGGCCACGGGCTCGCTCACGGCGTCGTAATCGGGCTTGAAGGTGATTGCGATCCTCTTGATTCCTCCGCGGGGGTCCGGGGTCTCTGCGCCAAGCATGATCCCCGCGTAGGCCGTCCGGGCCGCCACGAGGCTCTGTGTGGCCCAGCCCTCGGCCCAGTGGTGGTAATCCCCGGCGCTCTTCCAGGAGGAGCCCGCGGCGGCGGCCTGCGCCTCAAGCATCGGTGCCAGGATTGCGGGGTCCTCGGAGTGTGCGAGCTTATGCACCAGGGTGTCGTCCCAGTAGGCGTGGAGCTCCTCGTATTTTCCCGGGCCGTAGAAGAGGGCGTTGCCGCCCCGGTCGCCGGGCAGGCCCTTCGCCTGCTCGGGGTCCGTCACGAGCTCGACCTTGCCGTCGGCGCTGACCCGGTAGAACCCGACGCCCACGTGGAAGGGCTGGTGGAGGTCACCGACGAAGTGGACCAGCATGCAGAGCGCCTCGCGAGGGGTGATCCGGCTGTCCCCGTGGCCCTCGAGCACGTCCACGGCCTCCTCGATCTCGTGGACGACGTCGTGGGGGGTGGCGTAGGGGCCCTCCGGGTCGTAGGCCTTCGTCCCGAGGGGAAGGTCGACGTAGTGCCATTCGCCGTTCTTGGGGAATTCCGCGTTGAACTTGAGCGCCTCGGGGTCCGCGCCAAGCGGGCCCTGGTGGAAATAGGCCGCCCGCACCTGGTCCATCCAGACAGCGATCGAGGCGAGGTCGTCGCTCCCCAGAATCTGCACCACATGGGCGCGGGCCTGAGGGGTCAGCTGCCGGGTGGCCTCGAGGGCGATCGCCTTGTGCCCCTCGACCCCCCACGGGTAGGCACGGGGGGCGCCGACCGACAGGACAAGGAGGCAGAGGGAGAGGAGTTCGGCCGCATGGCGTTTCATCGTGGCGGCAAAGATCGGCCTTTCTCGTCCGCATTGGAAAGGCTAAAGTCGCCGCTCAGAGCCGTCCTCAATCGCATGCCCATCGCCCCCACGCCCGAGCCGCCGTACTTTGCGGTCGTTTTCACCTCCCAGCGCACCGCCGGCGACCAGGGCTACGGTCGCATGGCGGAGCGAATGGAGGAGCTCGCCTCCCACCAGGAGGGTTTCCTGGGGATCGAGAGCGCCCGGGGCGCCGACGGCTTCGGGATCACCGTCTCCTATTGGTCCAGCATCGAGTCGATCGCGCGCTGGAGGGCGAACGCGGAGCACGCCGTTGCCCAGGAGGCCGGCCGGCGGACCTGGTACGCAGATTTCTCGATCCGCATCGCCCGGGTGGATCGCGCCCACGGGAGGGCGGGAGGGTCAGCGGGCCAGGGGCTGGAGGTCCGCGGGCAGTAGCGTGAGGTCCGCCACCTGGTCCACCGAGAGCCGCTTGGGGATCGCCTTCATCGAGTAGAGAAGGTCGATCTGGTCCTGCAGGCGCCGCCGGGTGAGGAGCCCGGTGCGGTCGCCCCGTGCGGGGTCGCCCGAGATAAGGTGGTAGCGGCCGATCGCAGCCAGGCTGTAGTCGAAGAACGCCGGCGTCATCTGGCTGTTGAGGCGCAGGATCTCGCGGCGTCCCGGCGACGAGTCGCCCGCGGAGAAGTCGTC
>CAIXHE010000144.1 GCA_903919205.1 uncultured Opitutaceae bacterium
GCGGTAGTCGCCCCGGCTGAAGTACTTCTCGAGCCAGACGTACATGCAGATGAAGAAATACCGGCTGCCCATCTCCTTGATCTTCAGCTTCGCCACCCCGAAGCGGCGGTTCTGCCACGAGATGGGCACCACCGTCCAGGAATAGCCGCGGACGATCGCCTTCAGCGGCAGCTCAACGGTCAGGTTGAAGTGGGGGGCGAGGAAGGGCTTGCAGCCCTCGATCACGGTGCGCCGGTAGGCCTTGAAGGCGTTCGTCGTGTCGTTGAGCGAGATGTTGAACATCACCCGGATGAACTGGTTCGCCAGGCGGTTCACGACCAGCTTGATCGCGGGGTAGTCGACGACGGAGCCCTTCACGAGGAAGCGGCTGCCGAACACGCACTCGTGGCCCTCGCCGAGGAGCCGCCAGTAGGCGACGGCATCGCTCGGCCGGTCCGAGGCGTCGGCCATCATGATGACGACGGCGTCGCCCCGGATGTGCTCGAAGCCGCAGGTGATCGCGCGACCGAAGCCGTGCATGCCCGTGTTGGTCACCGGGACCAGGGTGGGGATCTCCGCCGCGAGGCCGGCGAGCACCGACGCCGTCGCGTCCTTGCTGCCGTCGTCGACGACCACGATCTCGTGGGGCACGCCCTCGCGCACGAATTCCGCGTAGAGATCGCGCAGGGTCGACGGAAGGGACTCCGCCTCGTCCCGGGCGGGAATGACGACCGAGAACAGCTGGAGGCTCATTGCAGCGGGGCCGAGAGGTCGAGCCAGTCGGGATGGCCGTCCGCGTGGACGGCGATCTCCTCGAGGATCTCGGGCACCGTCCGAGTCGGCCGCCAGCCCCAGATCCGCTCGGCCTTGGAGGCGTCGAGCACCACCCACGGCAGGTCGAAGGCGCGCGGGGTGTCGTCCGCGTCGACCGGGCGGGCGCCGAAGCGCCCGGCGCACCAGTCGGAGAGCTGCAGGAGCGAGAGGGCCGAGGCGCGGCCGCCTCCGACATTCACCGTGCGGTCGCCGACGTCGATCATCGGTCGGCGGAACTGGGCCGAGAGGAGCGGCACCAGGTCGGCCGGGTGCAGGCAGTCGCGCACCTGGTAACCCTTGCCCCCGAAGCCGATGTAGCGGAGAGGTCGCCGCCTCAGGTAGCTGTGGATCCAGTAGCTGAAGATGCCCTGGTCGGGCCTCCCGAACTGTCCCGCTCCGGCCAGGACGCCGCAGCGGTTGATGAAGACCGGCAGCTTGAAGGTCTCCCCGTACTCGAGGGCCAGCGCCTCGCTGGCGAGCTTCGTCGCCCCGTAGAGGGACACCGGCGCCGAGGTCGGGAACGCCTCGGTGATCCCGCGCTCGGAGCCGAGCCCCGCCGCGAGGGCGCCCGCCACCGGAGCGAACGCGCGGTCGACGACCTCGACGGCGAGCGACGAGAGCGGGGGGATGCTGTAGACGCGGCTCGTGCTCAGGAGGGTGAAGCCCGCGCCGCTGCGCTTGCAGTACTCGAGCAGGTTGACGGTGCCCCCGAGGTTGTGCTCGAGGAGCTGGCGCGAGCTCGAGAGGCCGTCGACGCCCGCCAGGACGCTTGGGTTCGCCGCGGCGTCGAGCACCCAGTCGCACGGGGGCAGTGCGTCCACGTCGCTCGCCAGGCGCAGGTCGCCGTGGTGCAGGCGCACGCCGAGGAACTTGAGCTCAGCGCGGTTCGCCTCGCTGCCCGGGCGAATGAAGTTGTCGATGCCGTGGACCTGGTAGGCGTCGCTCTGGGCCGCCAGCGCCCGGGCGATCGTGCTGCCGACGAAACCGCAGATTCCGGAGATGAGGATGCGCACGCTCGGAGACGCCTCAGTTGTCCGGAGGCGGCGTGCCCGCGGCCGCCCTCTGGCGCGCCTCCTGGTAGGCCTTGCGCTGCTGGACACCGATGTCGAGAAGGTCGCTGACCAGCATGCGCGCCTCGCGCTGCTCGCGCAGGGCCGCCTCCGGGGTCGAGGGTTCGGCGGCGACCGTGGGCGGCGGGGAATTGGGGATCACGGCCTGCGGGGTCGCCTCCATCGCAATCGGCTGGGGCGCCGCGGCCGGCCCCTTGGACGAAGCCGTGGGCTTGCGCAGCGCCAGCTGCTTCGTGTTGCCCGCCACCAGGACCACCGCCGTGTCGTGCACCGGATCGAAGCTGATCACCTTGATGCCGTCCGAGACGCCGCCGACGTTGATCCACTGGCTGCGCTTGGTGCGGGCCTGGTAGATGCAGACCGTGACCTGGGAGCCCTGGACCGTGGATCCGGCGAGCTCGTAGGCCTCGGGGGCGCCCCTCGCGCCGCCGGCCGCTGCGCCGCTCGGCGCGAACGGGGAGTCGGCGACGAGGGTCGTCTGCGCCCGCGCTCCGGCCGCGCAGGCGAGCACCGCCAGGGCGGTGGCTCGCAGGAGGGCTAGCGGGAGGGGGCGGGCTTCACTCATCGTCTGGGGAGACGCTAGGGACGCGGCGAGGATACGTCAAACCTGGCCGCGACGCCTCCAGGCCTCGACGATCTGCCGGATCGTCTCCGTCAGCGACTGGGTGATGTCCCAGGAGGGGAAGTGCTTACGCATCTTGCCAAGGTCCGAATAGTAGCAGATGTGGTCGCCGATGCGGTTCTGCTCCACGTAGGTGAAGACCTGGGCGTTGCCGGTGATGCCCTCGGTCGTCGTGAAGGCCTCGAGGATCGAGGTACTGTTCGCCTTGCCGCCCCCGAGGTTGTAGACCTCGCCGGCCCGGGGCGCCCCGGTGAAGGCCGCGATGAACCGCGCCACGTCGAGCGAATGGATGTTGTCGCGCACCTGCTTGCCCTTGTAGCCGAAGACCTTGTATTCGCGGCCCTCCAGGTTGCACTTCACCAGGTAGCTGAGGAACCCGTGCAGCTCGACGCCCGAGTGGTTGGGTCCCGTCAGGCACCCGCCGCGCAGGCAGCAGGTCGGCAGGTTGAAGTAGCGGCCGTACTCCTGCACCATGACGTCGGCCGCCACCTTCGAGGCTCCGAAGAGCGAGTGCTTGGACTGGTCGATCGTGAAGGTCTCGGGAATGCCCGAGGCGTAGGCGGGGTCCGCGTAGTCCCAGCGGGTGGGTAGCTCCTGCATCGCGATCCGGTTGGGGGCGTCGCCGTAGACCTTGTTCGTGCTCATGTGCACGAACGGGCTCTCGGGGCAGGCCTGGCGGGCCGCCTCGAGCAGGTTGAGGGTGCCGACGGCGTTGGTGTCGAAGTCGTCAAACGGGATCGCGGCGGCCCGGTCGTGGCTCGGCTGGGCGGCGGCGTGGACGATCGCGGAGGGGCGCAGCGCCTTCACGAGGGCAAGCACCCCCGAGCGGTCGCGGATGTCGAGCTCGTGGTGCTGGTAGCCGCCAAGCTCGCGGGTCAGTCGCTCCTGGTTCCAGCGGGTGTCGCCCTGGGGCCCGAAGAACACCGCCCGCTGGTTGTTGTCGACCCCGTGGATCGCGTAGCCGAGCTCGCGGGAGAAAAAGGTGCAGACCTCCGAGCCGATGAGGCCGGAGGAGCCGGTGACAAGGAGGGTCTTCGTCATGCGGGGTGGGGCGGGGTCACAATTTCTGGAAGCGGCACTTCACGAGCGCAACCATCCAAGTGAGGGGGTCCCGGAATAGGGACACCTTCTTGCCGTCGTTGAAGGAGCGCGACTGGTACGACACCGGAATCTCGATCGGCCGGTATCCCTTCCTCACCAATTTGATCAGGAGCTCCCAGTCGAAGTCGAAGCGGTTGCACGTGAAGGTGAGCCCCGCGATGCACCTGCGCCGGAAAACCTTGTACATGGTGAACGGGTCGTTGAGCCAGATCCCGAGGGACGCGTTGATCATGAGGGTGAAGGTCCAGTGGGCGAGATTGAGCACCAGGGCGTGCAGCTTCTGGTCCGTGAACTTGCGGATCGCCCAGCCCTTTCGCGTGTGCCGGGAGCCGAGCACGAAGTCCTGCTCGCCCCGGGCGATCGGGCCGAGGAGCGCAGGGTAGTCGTCGAGGCTGTACTCGAGGTCCGCATCCTGGATCAGCACGATATCCCCGTCGGCGACCGCGAGGGCCGCCCGCACGGCATGCCCCTTGCCCCGGGGACGGTCCTCCAGGATCACGCGCACGTTGGGGAGTCCCTGGTAGGAAAGCACCACGTCCCTCGAGCCGTCCGAGGAACGGCTTTCCACGATCAGGATCCTCAGCTCGTAGCCCGGGATGCGCCGGGAGGTGAGCGCATCGAGCGCCTGGCGCACGGTGCCGATCTCGTTGTAGACGGGTACGACGACTGAAACCGAGGTGACCGCTGGGGGGGTCGCGGCCGTCAGGTCCACGGAGTTTCCCCGGGGTGAGGTTCGGCTCGTCTGGCACAGGGCTTCATGCTAAGTCCAATTCATGGTTGCTTTTGCGTCTCCGTCAACCCGGAGGGTCCCCCTTGTTTTCCGTGCGCCTGGGATCGCCGGGGCGGTGCTCTGGGTGGGGGTCCTCTCGCTCTCCCTGGTCGGGATCCCCGGGGCTCCGGATGCGCGGTTGGACGCCTCCTGGCAGCAGATGCTGATCCACGCCCACGTCCAGGGACTGCAGTTTGGCCGGGACGTAATCTTCACCTGGGGCCCCTGGGGCTTCCTCTGCAACGGCTACCACATGGGGTCCGCCGCCGCCTGGCCCATCCTTGCCTGGGAGACGCTGGGGCAACTCGGGATCGCCTGCGCCCTCTGGGTCCTCACGCGGGGCGTGTCCCCCGGGCGCCGGTGGGTCTTCCTCGGGGTGTTCCTGGCCTTCCACTGGCTCTTCCTCGACACCGAGTACTTCGTGCTCGTCCTATTGGTGGGGATCTCGGGACTGCTTCGGCGAGAGACCACCCTGCTTAGCCTCGTCGCCTGGGCGGCGCTCCTGGGGTTCCTGGCGCAGCTCAAGTTCACGTATTTTGCGATCTCGGCCGCAGCCGTGGCCGCGGGCGTCGCCTGCGCCTGGGGCTGGGGGCGTCCGGGCCGGGCGGCCGCCCTGGCCGGCGCCTTCGGGGCCTCGGTGGGCCTCTTCTGGGCGGCCGCCGGCCAGAACCTCGACAACCTCTACCCGTACCTCCGGCGCAGCGCCGACATCGCCTCCGGCTACGGCGATGCCATGGGGCTTGACGAAACCTGGCCGCAGTTCCTGTGGGGCGCGGCGCTCGCCGTGCTTTGTCTCGCCTATCTCTGGAGCCTATGGCGGGGCATGGACGACCGGGTGCGGGCCGGCTGCACGGCGGCCTTTGTCGGCTTCTGCCTGCTCGCCATGTGGAAGGAGAGCTACACCCGGGCGGACATGGTTCCCCTGGGCGGGCATCTCTTCGGGCTCGTGACCCTGGTCGCGATCCTCTCGCCGGTCGTGGGTCCCCTGGTGTCCCCCCTGCGGCGATTCCAAGCCTCGGATCTGGCGCTCCCGTTCTGCCTGGTTGCCGTCTTCAGCTTCGACCGGCCGTTCTACGCGCTCGCCCCCAGGATCGAGTGGCAGCGCCTGTACGGGAGCGGCTACGCCCTCGGCCACCTGAGCGCGCTGCCCGATGCCTGGCAGCGCGACTACGAGCGCTCGAGGGAGGCGAACGCGCTGCCGGAGGTGCGCGTGGTCGCGGGCCAGCAGCCTCTCGACGTCTATAACTTCAACACGGGCGTGGCGCTCCTGAACGACCTGAACCTGGACGCGCGCCCGATCTTCCAGAGCTACTCGGCCTACACCCCCAGCCTCGAGGGGTGGAACCTGCGCTTCTACCAGTCGCCCCGAGCCCCCGCCTACCTCCTCTGGAGCGGCGAACGCATCGACCGGCGCTATCCGGGCCAGGACGACGCCATGCTGCTGGCGGCGCTTCCCGGGCACTACGAGCCGCTGTTCCTCGAGGGCGGCTACTGGCTGCTCCACCGCACCTCCGCCCTCGCTTCGGCGCCGGGCAGGCGCCGCCTCCTGCTGGACCGCACCGTGCACCTGTCCGAGGAGATCGCGGTGCCCGGGCCTCACGACCACGCCCTCTGGCTCGAGGTCGACGCGCGGGCGAACGCGCTCGGGCGGGCCCGGGCGCTCCTCTACAAGCCGGCGACGCTCATGCTCGGGACGGTGGACGACCAGGGCAATGCCGAGGCCTGGCGCCTGCTTCCCCGGGTGGCGTCCGCGGGCTTCCTTCTGGCGCCCAAATTGGAGACCGGCGAGGCGATGGCGTCCTTCCTGCGGGGCGAGGCCGCCACGTGGACCACCGCCTTCCGCTTCGAGGCCCCGGAAAGCCAGGCGGAGTTCTGGAGCCGCTTCGACGTGCGCCTCTGGGAGCTGACCGACCTGCCTCTGCGCGCATCGGTCCCGCTGGAGCGCCTGGTCGCGCTCGGGATCGTCGATCGGCCGGCCCTCTGGGTCACCTCGGAAGAGGGACAGTCGGTGTTCGACCGGCCGGAGGGCCATGCGCTGCTGCTACACCCGAGCGGCGAAATCGCGCTGCCGGTGCCGGCGGGCGGCCGCTGGCTGACGGGCGCCTTCGGGCTGCGCGAGGGCGCCTACTTGAGCGGGGGGGAATTCATGCGCGAGGGCCACACGAAGGGCGTGGCCTTCTCGGTCGAGGCCGCCTGGCCCTCCGGCCGCAGGGAGCAGATCTGGAGCCGCTATCTCGACCCCGCTCATGCACGGGGCGACCGGGGGCCGCAGGCGCTTCGGGTCGCGCTCCCGGCCGAGACGCCGTCTCGCCTGGTGCTGCGCACCGCGCCCGGGCCCGACGGCGACAAGCGCTGGTGCTGGTCGTACGTGATGAACCTGCGGGTCGTCTCCCCGTAAACCCATGGAGACCCCGGACACGCCGACCCCCCGCAGCGACCGCTGGATTCTCGTCGTCACGGGCCTTGCCGCCCTCGTGCCCTTCATCGTGTACCACGCGATGTTCAGAAGGCTGTTCTGGTTCGGGGACGAGTTCGACCTGATCGACCAGATCGACCGGCTTGGATTCTGGCACTGGATCTGGTTCGCCTTCGCCGAGAACTTCGTGCCCCTCTTCAAGCTCCTTTGGGGCGGCTCGGTGCTGCTCTTCCACGGTTCGTACTTTGTGATGCTCGTGCTCGTCTGGCTGACCCATGCGCTCAACGTGGGGTTGCTGGGCCGATTGATGAGGACGGCAGGCCTTCCCTGGGCCGCCGTGCTGTTTGCCCAGGCCTTTTTCGGCCTCACCCCCGGCAACATGGAGACGCTCGGCTGGTCGGTGCAGGGGTCGGCCATGCTCTCCGTCACGTTCATGCTGCTCGCCCTCGACGCCCTGCTTCGCCGGCCGTACGGGCTGCGGCCGATGGTCTGGGCCGCCTGCAGCGCGCTCGCGTTCTCGCGCGGGGTCCTCACCGGCGCCCTGCTCTCGCTCGGCTCCCTCGCGTCGGGCGCAGACCTTCGCAGGCGCCTCTCCTGGGCCCTGGCGTACCTTGTACCCAGCGTTCTGGTGGCCGCGTTGATCGCGGTGCTGGTGAGCGGCGACTACAAGCACATCCGGGGGCACATGGGTGAGTCGGCGACCTTCGGCACGTGGAACTATGCGCTCAATCCCACGCTCTATCTCCTTTCCGTGGAATCGTGGGGCTGGCGCACCGTGGGATTGCTCGGGCTCTTCAAGCTCTCGCTGGTCACCTGGGCCCTCTGTGCTGCCGAGGGCAGGCTGCGGCTGTTGATCGTGATGCTGGTGGCCTTTGACCTGGGCAACGCCGTCCTGCTCGGGATCGGCCGCTTCAACAGCTGGTTGCCCGCGACCGTTTCCTCGCGTTACCAGTACGCCGCTCTCGTGGGGTTCATGCCGCTTGCCGGGTTCGCCTTCTCGCGCGCGCTCGGGGCCCTTCGCACGGGCGCGATCCAGCGGACCCTTCTCGCGGGCGCCGTGGTGGCCGCGGCCTCCCTGGCGATGCTCGCGCACTGGCCCTCGGAGCTCATCTCGTTCACGCATTGGCGCGGCACCGAGTCGCGGCGCATCGTGCTCGGCGATCCCCGGGCCGCGACCTACTCCGTCCCGGGAATTCCCTTCATGACCATCACGCGGGCGCGCGAGCTCGTGGAGCGCTACCACCTCCACTGAGGAGGCGGCCCCTCACTCTGGCTTTCGCCCGGTGGCCGCAATCAGCTCGTTCGGTAGGTCGTGGACGCGCACGTCGGTGAAGCCCGCCTTGCGCAGGTAGATCCCGAGTTCCTCGCGCGTCGAGGCCATGCTGATGTGCGCGGGCCTGCGGTCGAGCGGGTAGCGGGTGCCCTCCGTGAAGACGTTCCAGCCGTGGGCGGAGTCAAGCGGGAAGTTGTCGACGTAGAGCCGGCCGCCGGGCCGCAGCACCCGGAAGGCCTCCTCGACATAGCGGTAGCGGTCCCATTCGAACAGGTGCATGAAGACGATCGTGCAGTAGACCAGATCGAAGGCGTCGCGGGGGAATTCCTGCAGGCCCACGGTCGCCAGCTCGACGAGCGTGGTGTTCGGCCGATCACTCAGGCGCCGGGCGGCGTGCCCGAGCATTCCGCTTGAGATGTCGGCCCCGAACCAGTGCAGGCAGCGCCGGCTGAGCGGCTTTCCCACGCGGGCTACACCGCAGCCGATCTCGAGGATCACGTCGTTAGGGTCGAGTCCGACCGTCTGCTCGAGCGTCTCGATGAAGGATGCCGCGGTCACGTCGAGGGTGGCCTCGTCCGTGTGTCCCGCGACGGCCAGCACGGCCACCTCGGCGTCCTGCGACTGGCGATCCCAGACCTTCTTGTAGGCCGAGCGCTCGCCGAGCGTCGACGTGGTCTCCTGCCAGCGCGCCTTGGGATCCTCGGTGCTCATGCCGGGGCGGCCTCCGACCAGATGGTCGCCCGGACGATCCATCGCCACTCCGAGCCCTCGATCTGCGCCTCGAGGCTGAGGAGGTGCCGGCCCGGCGGCGTGTCGAACGTGACCTCGAAGCCGGGCTTGGGGTTCGAGGGCTGGGCGCCGTAGCGGGCGATGACCTCGGGCTCCTCAAGCCCGATCCTGCCCGTGAAGACCTTCCCGCCCACCGAGGCGCGGATCCCGGTGACGGCACGGCCGTCCTGCGGCCAGGCCCAGCCGCGCAGCGTGAACGAAGCTTCGCGGTAGACGCGGAACGGGGAGGTGTGCAGGTAGTACGTGAAGACCCCGCCGGGTACGCCGGTATCGGGTCCGGGCGCCGGCGCGGCAGGCGCGCCTGCCAGGGCCCGGAGGGGCGCCGTCAGGCGCCACGAGAGGCTGGCACGCAGCGCCCTGAGCTCGGCGGCGAGCGAGGCGGTCCGGGCCTCCTCGACCTCCAGCTTGCGGGTCAGCGCCTCGATGTCCGCCGAGGCGGCCTGGTCGCGCTTGATCAGCGCGGCGCGCTCCTCGTGGAGGGTGTGGAGGTATGTGTTGCGCTCCCCGCGGTCCAGGAACTCCTGCACCATGTGCACGCGGAACTCGGCCTCGCGCCGCTTCACGGCATCGAGCTCGGCCTGCAGCTCGGCCAGGGTCTTGGGGACGGTGGGCTCTGAGGGGTTCACGGCAGTTGGGAGATCCATGACTTGGTGGCGCGGGAAAGGTACGCTGGCGAGAAATCCTCGCCGACCAGGGTCAGGTTGGGATTGTAGGCCGGGTCGGACATGAGCAGCGAGCCCCAGGTGTTCATCATGTAGTCGATCTCGGACTGGAAGCGCGCCTTCTTCTCGGGCGTGTCCTCGACGCCCCGGGTCGCCGACTCGTGGTGGTAGAGCTCCGCGTAGGGCGTCCACACGTTGCGGTAGCCGGCCCGCAGGAGCTTGCAGCATAGGTCGACGTCGTTGAAGGCGATCGGAAGGTCGCGCTCGTTGAAGCCGCCGACCTCGAGGAAGCGGTCCTTGCGGATCACGAGGCAAGCCGCGGTCACCGCGCTGTAGTTCTGGACCAGGCGCAGGCGGTTCTTCTGGCCCTGGTCCCCCCTCGGGAACTCCTTGAACGGGTGGCCGGCCACGCCGCCGAGCCCGAGGATGACGCCGGCGTGCTGCACGGTGTTGAGCGGGTAGTACAGCATGGCCCCCACCGCCCCGACGCCCGGGCGCACCGCCTGGCTCACGAGCTCGGAGAGCCAGTCCGGGTTGATCACCTCGACGTCGTTGTTCAGGAGGCCGACCAAGTCGCCCTGGGCCTCGCGCACCGCAAAGTTGTTGATGGCCGAGTAATTGAACGGGTGCGGGTAGGGCAGCACCCGCACGCGCGGGTCGAGTCCCCCGGAGAGGCCCCGGAAGTAGGCGAGCGCCTCGGGGTCGTCGGAGCCGTTGTCGACGATCAGGATCTCGAAGTTCGGGTAGGAGGTGCGCTCGAGGACGCTCGAGACCGCCTGGCGCACAAGCTTGAGCGCGTTGCGCGTGGGTATGATGAGCGAGACGAGCGGTGCGGGCGAGGGGACCGGGTACCTGACCCGCCAGTGGTCTCCGGGCACCGGGAGCAGCTCGATGGCCTCGCCCTTGCGGCTGAAATGGTCCTCGAGGGCGCGCCGCGCCGCCTCGACCGGGTAGCTCTTCTCCGAGAGCTGGAGCGCGGTCGAGCCCGGCACGGCCCTCCAATGGTACAGGAGCTTCGGAATGTGCCGGATCGATCCCGCGGGGATGCGCTCGATCGCGCGCAGGACCAGGTCCCAGTCCTGGCTGCCCTCGTAGCCCTTGCGGAAGCCCCCGAGGGCGCGGATCAGGTCCGTCCGGTAGACCGACAGGTGCGAGAGGTAGTTCTGGCCGTAGTTGAGGTCGGGGTTCCAGTCGGGCTTGAAGTACGGGTCGAACCTGCGGTCCTCGACGTCGATCTTGTCCTCGTCGGTGTAGATGAGCTGGGCGTCGGGGCGGGCGTCAATCTCGGCCGCGACCTCGTAAAGCGCGAGGGGCGAGAGGACGTCGTCATGGTCGAAGAGCGCCACGTAGTCGCCCGAGACGAGCTCGAGCGCCGTGTTCGTGGCCTCGCAGATGTGGCCGTTCGTGGGACGGTAGGCGACCTTGATGCGGGGATCGGTGGCGGCGAGGCCCTCGAGCGCGGGGCGCACGTGGGGCTCGGGCGAGGCGTCGTCGGCGATGCAGAGTTCCCAGTTCGGGTAGAGCTGGGCGCGCACCGAGGCGACCGCCTTCGCGAGCAGCCCCTCGGGCGTGTTGTAGACGGGCATCACGACCGAGATCAGCGGGCGCGTGCGGAAGGACTCGATGTGGCCCTGGATGGCGGCGCGGTCCTCGTCGGTGAGCGCCTCGTGCTGCTCGCACCACTTCTCGTACTCGCTCAGCTCGGTCGGGTCGCCGACCTTGCCCACGTGGACCATCGTCTGGAAGAACGGCCGCCAGCCGTCGTCGTGGAGAAGCTCGATCAGCAGCGGGTGGTCGCCCAGGTGCGTGCGCACGTCGACCTTGATGCCGCTGTACTCGGCCTGCTTCATCCCGGTGGAGGCGAGCACGTCCAGGCGCTTCGAGCCGTAGATGCCCTCGGTCGTCTCGCCTGCGAAGTGCGCGCGGATCCCGCGGATCGGCGCCCCGGAATTCTCGTAGCACCACCCGAGGACAAGCAGCTTGTTCGAGGCCGTGTTCCAGGACCTCGGATGGTCGAAGTTGAACGTGTAGTGGTACTCCGGCGGCGGTGGCGGTATCGGGGCCTGCGCCTGCGGAGCGGCCGGGGGCGGTGCAGCGGGGCCCACCGGAGCCTTGGGCGCAGCGGGCGCCGGGTCTGCCGGCTTGGGCCCGAGCCAGCGCTCGAGGTCGCGCAGCGGCGCCGACAGCTTGTAGGCCCGGGACTGGATGATGCCCTTCAGGCGGCGCTCGCGGGCGAGGAGTTCCGCGTCCATCTCGAGGATGCGCTCGACGAGGCGCTGGTGCTCGGCCGCGGCCTTCTGGAGGTCCGCGGCCGCGGTCTGCGCCTGCTCTCGGGCGATCCTCTCGATGCCGCTGATGCGGCCCTCGAGGTTCTGGATGTGCCTTTCCGAGAGCTTCTTCTGGAGCTTAAGGTAGCGCTCCTGCGACTCAATCCGCTCCTCCAGGTTCTTCGAGTGCTGGCTCGTCAGGTCGCGCTGCACCTCCAGGTGGCGCACCCGCTCCTCGAGCACGAGGCGCTCGCGGTCGCGGGTCGCGACCGCCGAGAAACTACGCTCGTCCTCGACGCGCACGAGGTCCGCGAGGTCGGCGGCCAGCTCGATCAGGTCGGGCGTGGCGGGGACGCCCGCCGCCACGGCGTGCGCCAGTTCATGGGCGGCGTCGGTCAGGTCCGTGCCGCCGGCGGACCGGAGCGCCGGCCATCGGGGCGAGGGCGGCGAGGCGAGGCACGCCTCGTAGACCCCGAGCAGCACCGAGGTGTTCGTTTCCAGGTCGAAATGCGCGCGGGCAAACGCGGCGCCGTTCCGGCCGAGGCGCTCGGCCAGGGCGGGATCCGCGAACACCCTTTGGCAGCAATCCGCGATGTCCTCGGGGGTTCCCGAGGACAGGAACAGCGCCTCCACCCCGTCCTTCATCGCGAGCGCGATGTTGGTGGGCGGCAGCACGACCGGCCGCCCCGATGCCAGGAACTCGGGAAGCTTCGAGGGAAGGCGGTAGTCGTCAAAGGGCCCGGGATGGCCCGGCTGCACCAGCACGTCGGCAAGCGCCAGCAAGCGGGGCAGGCGCGCCTTCGGCACGAAGCCGAGGTCGGTCACCTGCGCCTTCAGGTCTGCGGTCAGGGACTCGAGGAACTGCGGGCGGTTGAATCCCGTGCGGACGAGGCGGGTCGGCGTGCCCCGCTCGTTGAGCAGGCGCACCGCGCGGTAGAGCTCGAGCATCGAGGCCTCGTTCGCGAAGGTGTTGCTCCCCGTGAAGACGATCACCTTTTCGCCGTTCGCGAGTCCGAGTTCTCGCCGAAGCGCGGGGTCGGCGGGAGCCGGTGGCGCTCCGAGGGGCAGCCCCGGGGGCAGCAGCGTCGCGGGCACCCGGGCCGGCACGCATTCGCGCAGCCGATCGACAATCACGGTGGCGGCGTCGGCCAGCCGCAGGAAGGTGCGGTGGCGCACCGGGTGGGGCAGGCTGTCGGACACCAGGGCGTCCAGCTCGGCGAAGCCGAGCGAGCGCAGGTCCTCGGGCGGGAGCTGCGCGTAGTGCGAGATCAGGTGCGCCTCGTTGTCCTCCAGGTGCACGACCAGCCGGGCGGGCGCCGCGGCGGCCTTCTGGTAGGCGACCACGAACTTCCGGACGAACTCCCGCGGGGTCCAGGCGTGCAGGATGTCGGCCGGCCTCGCGTCGGGAAAGAGTCCGGGGCGTTCGAGGGCGTCGTTGTAGAGCACGGCCTTGAAGGCCGGATTCGGCACCGTGGAGAGCGTGTCGCTCCCGTAGGGAACGGCGACCGCGCACGCATGTCCCCGCCCGGCCAGAGCCTCGGCGAAACCGCCGATGTGGTTCAGGCTGTTGGTGGTGAAATCGCCGTAGTTGACGAAGAGGATGTTCACCAGGGGGCCGTAGCCTGTGCTAGTAAGGCTTGAGCGTGCTGGCGGCGTCGCCGACGACCGCCGACTTGGGCAGGGGGAGGTTCTCGAAGCCGCCGGCGAACCGGGCGATGACCGCGTCCCACGGCGTGGCGCCCCGCTGCGAGCGGTTGGGGGTGAGGCTCCATTCCATGATGGCCGTGGCCATCACGCAGGGATCGGTGATCGGCAGGGAGGAGAAGCTCTTCTCTCGGGCCACGAGGGGCGCCTCCGTGGAGTCCATCTGGCCCACGAACTCGGCGTAGGCGGCCTGGTTGGCCGCCTGAGCCCCCGCAGCCGCGTAGGCGGTGCGCAGGCGGTCGGCGTCCCCGGTGCGTCCGGCCTCCGCCAGTAGCTCGATGGCCTCCAGCTGGCACGCGCGGGCCGTCGCTCCGCGCAGGCGGTGCGCCTCGGGATAGGAGGCGACGGCGTCGAGTTGGCCGCCGTCCGCGAGGAAGCGCAGGTACGCCGTGTGCGCCTTCTCCTCGGCACCCGGGGCGGGAGCCACCCCCGTGCCGGCGCTGTAGATTGCGAGCAGCGGCGCCGAGCCGGACGGATCTGCCTGGAAGAGGCGGGCGGCCACGGCGGGGACATCGTCCCGGAGGGCCGTGCGCTGCACGACCTCGTGCACAGCCTGGATGGAATCCGTGAAGGAGGCGTGCACCGCCTGCGCGTGGCGGATCATGAGGGCGCGTTCGACGATGCCCCGGAGCGCGGCCTGCCGCACCTCGTCCGTCGGGTGGGCGTCCACGTAGCGGTAGAGGTCCTCCCGGGGCTTGCCGAGGAGGGCGATCGCCTCCGCCTGGAGCGCGTCGAATCCGGCGGCCTTGCGGTCTGCGGCGGTCGTGTCCGCGATCAGGCGGCGCACCTCGTCGGCCTGGTCGTAGAAGGCCGCGATGCGGAACATCGTGTGGAGCAGCAGCGGCCGGTGCACGGCGAGCACCGGGAAGCGCCAGGCCTCCCCCCAGCGCTGGCGGCGCGAGAGGACCTCGATGATGTCCTCGAGGGCCCGGTCGCGCGCCGCATCGCTGCGCTGCGGGTCGAGGCCGTAGAGGAAGATGGCGCAGTTGACGTCGTCGAAGGCGCCCAGGTGCTTGAGCTCCAGGTTGTACAGGACGCGGTCCTTGAAGTAGTTCAGCTCGTAGGGCCCGACCTTGAGCTCGCCCTTGGCGAGCGCCACCGCCGTCGGTGAATCGGGGTACACCCTGCGGGCGCGGTCGATGTCGGACTGCGCGCGCTTCCAGTAGAACTGGAGGTAGGCATAGGAGTAGGCCCCCTCCGACATGTTGCTGACGATCTGGTTGGCCTCCCGGTAGAGGCGCGCGGCCTCGGCGTCACCCACCTCCTTCGACGATCCATCTAGGTTTGCGGCCCGGGCGCTGGCGGCCATGGCGCAGAGCAGGAGCAGGAAGGTCAGGCGACGTGTCCGGATGAACATAAGTAAACGGGCGGACCCGCAACCTTGCAGGAGTCCGCCCGTCAGGTAAATGCCGAAGTGGGGCCTCAGAGCTTGTAACCGAGCTCCGCAGCGTCCTTTGCGAACGTCTTGACCGTGTCGAGCGAGAGCTCGGTCAGGTCGTTGCCGAGCATCTTGGCGGCCTTGGCGAGGATGTCGTGCGGCACCGTGATGATGGCGCAGCCGGCCTCCTGGGCCTGGAAGATGTTGAGGACCTCACGGGTGCTGGCCCAGAGCAGTTCGGCCTTGTCGTGACCCTCCAGGAGGGCGCCGCACGCGCGAATCATAGGCACCGGGTCGACGCCGGTGTCCGCGATGCGGCCCGCGAACACCGACACGACGGACGGAACCTTGGGGTTGAGCGCCTCGGCGACGCCGGCCACCTGCTTCAGGGTCAGGAGGGCCGTGACGTTCAGCTTCACGCCTTGGGCGGCCAGCTCCTTGATGAGCGGCAGCGAGGACTCGCCGCGCGAATTGGTGATCGGGATCTTCGTGTAGACGTTGCTTGCAAACGCCGTGATCTTGAGCGCCTGGCGGCGCATCTCGGTGAAGTCGTCGGTGAAGACCTCGAGCGAGATGGGCTTCGCCGTTACGGTCTGCAGGATGTCCTTCGCGAAGGCCTCGTAGTCCTTGATCCCGGCCTTCTTCATGAGGCTCGGGTTCGTGGTCAGGCCCTTGATATAGGGCTTCGAGTAGAGGTCGAGGATGCCCGCTTTGTCCGCGCCGTCGGCGTAGAGTTGGATTGTCAGATCGTTGAGAGATTTCATGGGGTGTATGTTTAGCTCAATTGAGGTCAGGGTTGGGGTGCGGGCAAGGAGAATAGGCGCGGGCAGGGGCAACCTTGACCGGGCCTTTAAAGGGAGCCACTCCTAGCGCTAGGTTTGGGGCCGACATGGCACCCATTAAGAGCCGGCTGATCGCAGCAGGCGTGGAGCGTTTGGGCATGTGGGGGTCTTTTTCTCGTGGCGAAGCTGGCCCCGATGGCGACGTCGACGTGCAACTGGGTTTCAGAGCTAATGCGCGAACCTGCGATAATGTGTTCGAGGTGGGTCGAGCGCTCGAAGGCGTGTTCCGAAGGAAGGTCGACCTGGTCAGGGAGAGCGGCTTGAGTCCCCGTATCGGCCCGAAGATCCTTAGAGAGGTCGAATATGTCGACCTCGCCCAACGACATTCTAGGGCACATCAGGGACGAAGCGGTGGTTTTGAGTGAATCGATTTCCGGCGTTTCCGCCGATGACTTTGCAAGAAACGAGATCCTAAAGAGGGCTTGTGTTCGCGCGATTGAGATCATCGGGGAGCGATGTGGCTCGTAACAAGGCGGCTGGATTGAGCGTGCAGATTGAGCAGGTTATTGCTCAGGAAATGGGCAGCAAGGCAGACCAACTGGAATTGCAGGCTCCTCGCGTGAATGAAGAGCC